>DAICYJ010000136.1 GCA_027311705.1 Novosphingobium sp.
AACAGGATTTCGGGGCGGCCCTGGGCGGCGTACCAGCCGTGGTGGCGCATTTCTCCGTCGAGCTGGCCTGCGCCCCAGCCGGCATAGCCGAGCGCGACGAGGTAGCGGGATGGGCCTTTGCCGGCGGCGATGGCGCGCAGGATGTCCATCGAGGCGGAGAGGCCGCAGAGCGGGGTGACTTCGACCGAACCTTCGCCGCCCCAATCGGTGGAATGGAGCACGAAGCCGCGCGCGGTTTCCACCGGGCCGCCGTGGTGGATGGGGATATCGGGGGCGACGCCGGGATCGATGCCGATATCGGTGAGCAGGTCGTGGAGGGTGACGCCCTCGCCGATCGAGCCGATGCCGATGCCGAGAGCGCCGTGTTCATCGTGCACGCACATGGCGATCACCGCGTGATCGAATCGCTGGTCGCCCATTCCGGGCATGGCGAGCAGCAGGCGGCCGGAAAGGTACTGGGCTTCGGTCATTGGCTGATGATACGCACGATGCGGCGGGCGGGGAAGCGGGGATGAACGCCCTGCCCCGGTTTGAAGGCGAATTGTCGTGGGAGTGGCGGACAGGGGGCTGCTCCCCCGCGCAGGCGGGGGCCTTCGTGCAGCCATGTGCGACACCGCCTGAGGCCCCCGCCTTCGCGGGGGAGCAGGGGATGGGCGGGGGTATGCGGTTTGTGGAGAGTTGCCGGGGGAGTGCGCGCCGCGCCGCCGGTTACGCCGCCTTTTTGGTGCTGCGGTCCTCTGCTGCGTCGATCAGGCGTTTTTCGATGGAGCGCAAGCGTGATTCGCCTTCGACCTTTTCGCCCAGCAGATCGGTGACGTAGAAGGTATCGACCGCGCGTTCGCCATAAGTGGCGACGTGCGCCGAATGGACGACCAGCCGGGTTTCGAACATCGCGCGGGCCAAAGCGCTGAGCAGCGCGGGCCGATCGCGCGAGCCGACCTCGATCACGGTGAAGCGGTTCGACGCCTTGTTGTCGAAGATGACGATGGGCTGGACTTCGAAGGCTTCCGCACGCGGGCGGGCGAGCGGGCGGGCGGCGAGTTGCGGCTGGAGGCGGACTCGGTTGGCCAGCGCATCGGCGATGGCGTTCTTGAGCCGGGCGATCTGGTTGGCCTCGTTGAGCGGGCGGCCGAGCGGATCCTGCACGAGGAAATTGTCGACCGCGAGGCCATTGCGCGCGGTGTGGATGCGGGCGTCGATGATGTTGCCGCCGGCAAGGTGAATGCCCCCCGCGATGCGATAGAACAAGCCGGGGTGATCCGCCGCCAGCACGGTGACGAGCGTGGCCCCGCGCGCGGGGTAATAGTGTGCCTCGACGCTGAGCGGTTCGCCCAGCGCGCGGTCCATCTGTTGCAGGTTGAGCGCGATGATGTCTTCCGGCTCGGCAATCCAGTAGGCATCGCCCAGCTGGCGGCCGATCGTGCCGATCAGGTTGTCGCGTTCGCGCAGCAGGGCACCAGCCGCCGCCTTCTTGGCGGCGATGCGTTCGACTCGGCCGTGCTGCTTGTGGCCCAGCCGGAGCATTTCCTCGGCCGACATGAACAGATCGCCCAGCAACTGGCGCTTCCACGAGTTCCAGATGCCGGGGCCGACGGCGCGGATATCGACGATGGTGAGGAGAAGCAGCAGGCGCAGGCGTTCCTGGCTTTGCACCGTGTTCACGAAATCGGCGATGGTCTTGTAATCGGCGAGGTCGCGCTTGAAGGCGGTGTCGCTCATGATCAGGTGGTAGCGGACCAGCCACGCGACCATTTCGGTTTCGGCGGCGCTCATGCCCAGCCGGGGGCACAGCTTCATCGCCACTTCGGCCCCGAGCACCGAATGATCGCCGCGCCGGCCCTTGGCAATATCGTGCAGAAGAGTGGCGACATAGAGCACGCGGCGCGAGGCGACCTTGGCGATCACTTCGCTGGCGAGCGGGTGCAGCTGCTTTTCCTCACCCTTTTCGATGCGGGCGAGCAGGCCGATGGCGCGGATGGTGTGTTCGTCCACCGTGTAGTGGTGGTACATATCGAACTGCATCTGGGCGACGACGCGGCCGAAATCGGGCACGAAACGGCCGAACACACCGGCTTCGTTAAGCCAGCGCAGCACCGTTTCGGGATCGTTGCGGCTGGTCAGCAATTCGAGGAAGAAGGCGTTGGCACGCGGATCCTTGCGCACGGCGGCATCGATCAGGTTGGAATCGCGGTTGGCGAGGCGCATAGCCTCCGGGTGGATCTCAAGGCCCTCCTTATCGGCCACCACGAAGATTTCGAGCAGGCGGACGGGGTCTTTCGCAAAGAAATCATCGCCGGAAACGCCGACCTTGTCAGCCTGGATCTGGAAGGCTCCGATCTTGCGCGGGCGGCGTTTGCGGAACGAGGCGAAGAAGCCGAGCTTCTGCTTGGCGAACTGTTCGTCGAGCTGGGCGAGGAAAACGCCCGTGAGCGAGCCGACCTGTTTCGCCTGAAGGAAGAAGAACTGCATGAAGCGTTCGACCGCGCTTTTGCCGGGGCGATCGGCGAAGTTCATGCGCGTGGCGACTTCGCGCTGAAGGTCGAAGGTCAGCCGGTCCTCGGTGCGGCGGGTGATGGTGTGGAGGTGGCAGCGCACCGCCCAGAAGAAGTTTTCGGCCCGGCGGAACGCGCGGTATTCGGCCGCCGTGAGCAGGCCCACCTGCACCAGTTCGCTGGGATCGCGCACCTTGTGGATGTACTTGCCGATCCAGTAGAGTGTGTGGAGATCGCGCAGGCCGCCCTTGCCCTCCTTCACGTTCGGCTCGACGACATAGCGGCTGTCGCCCAGCTTCTTGTGCCGTTCGTTGCGCTCGGCCAGCTTTTCCGCGACGAACTGCTTTTCGGTGCCATCGACCACATCGGCCCAGAAGCGGCGCGATCCTTCGTCGTAAAGCTCGCGGTCGCCCCAAACATAGCGCCCTTCGAGCAGGGCGGTGCGGATGGTGAGGTCGCCCTTGGCCTGGCGGACCATTTCATCGAGCGAGCGGCTGGAATGCCCGACCTTCAGCCCCAGATCCCACAGGAAATAGAGCGTCGCCTCGATCACCTGCTCGCACCATGACGTAGGCTTCGACGGGGTGAGGAAGGCGATGTCGACGTCCGAATGCGGGGCCATCTCGCCCCGGCCATAGCCGCCGACGGCCAGCACGGCGATTCGCTCTCCGGTCGAGCGGTTGCTGGCGCGATAGATGTGGCCGACGACGTGATCGTAGATCACGCGCACGAGTTGATCGACGAGGAAGGCGTGCCCCTGCGCGCACTCATAACCGGCGGAAGGGCGGGCCTCCAGCCGGCGGGTGAGCTCCTCGCGCCCCGTCGCCTGCGCCGTACGCAACAGTTCGACCACGGCCGGGCGGGCGCCGGCCTGCTGCTGGTCCACGGTGGCAGAGATGGCGTCGGCAAGGGCGCGGCGATCGATGATGGCGCGCTGATTGGCAATCCGGGGGAGGGTCATGGAGGGCCTATTACAGGATCAGGCCTTGCGCGTCTCTTGCCATTGTAGGGCGTATCTTTCCCTCAAGGCGCGCTTGTCGACTTTTTCGGTGCCGAGCCGGGGGAGCGGGCGTTCGACCTGCCAGAAGTGCACCGGGATCTTGAACGGTGCGATGTGTTCGGCAAGGAAAGTGGCGAGGTCTGCCGGGCTGGCGGCGCAGCCGGGCTTGGTGTGGTAGACCGCGACCGGAACCTCGCCGTAATGCGGATCGGGCAGGCCGAATACGCTGGCCTCCGCGATGCAGGGATGCGCGTAGATTGTGCCTTCCACTTCGAAGCAGGCGATGTTCTCGCCGCCACGGATGATGATGTCCTTCTTGCGATCGACGATGAACAGGTAGCCGTCCTCATCGAGATAGCCGAGGTCGCCGGTGCGGAAATAGCCGTCGGCAGTGAAGGCGGCTGCTGTGTCCTTCGGGTTGTTCCAGTAGCCGAGCACGTTGCACACGCTGCGGATGGCGATCTCGCCCACCTGCCCGGTATCGCGCTGTTCGCCGGCATCGTCGAGGATGGCAAGATCGACCAGCGGGCGCGAGGGGCGGCCCGTGCTGCCGGGCTTGGCGAGGTAGTTTTCGTTGAAATTTCCCGCGCCGACCGCGTTGGTTTCGGTGAGGCCATAGCCGATGATCGGGAAGGCATGCGGCAGCGCATCGCGGATGCGCCCGACATGATCGACCGGGCGCGGTGCGCCGCCGGAGGCAAAGGTGACGCACGACGTGAGGTCGTACTTGTCGCGGTCCGGGTGGGTAGCGATTTCGAAGCTCATCAGCGGCACGCCGACGAAGTAGGTGACCTTTTCGCGTTCAATCAGTTCCATCGCCTCCACCGGGTCCCACCTGGCCATCAGCACCAGCTTGCGGCCGATGACGAACGACTGGAGGAACACGGGAATCTCGCCGGTAACATGGAACAGCGGCAGGTTGACCAGCGCGACTGGCTGGGCACCGGGCGGCGGCGCGATGCCGCGTTCGGCCATGACGCCGAGGACATCGACGGTCTGCGCGGCATAGCTGAAAGTCGCCTGCACCACGCCGCGATGATCCGACAGCGCGCCTTTGGCGGTGCCGGTGGAGCCGGAGGTGAACAGCACGGTGGCGTAATCGTCCGGCGCCACATCGGGCAGCGGGGTAGCGACCGAACCGCCCTTTTCGAGCAACGCGGCAAGACCTTCGAGCAGCGGGCAATCGTGGCCGATCGTCAGCAGTTGCGCGCCGTGGGGATGGCCGGTCAGCCGCTCGGCACGGGTGCGATCCGCCAGCAGCAGCCGACATCCGACCATGTCGATGCCTTCGGCAAGCTCCTCGCCCAGCCACCAGCCATTAAGCAGCACGGCGCAGCCCCCGGCCATGACGACGGCCATGTAGGCGACGATCCATGTGGCCGAATTGCGCGCGGCGATGCCGACGCGATCGCCCTTTTGCAGCCCGTGCCCTTTGACCAGTCCGCCCGCCACCGTGCGCGCGGCGGCATGGATTTCGGCAAAGGTGAACCGTTGCGCGCCATCGACGATGAACGGGCGGGCGGCATAGAGATCGGCGAAATGGGCGAACAGGCCCGGCAGCGACGGCGGGGCGGCCGCGATCATCGGCAGATCATGGCCGAACTTGCGGAACGGCACGGTGGCGAACATGCCACCGGGTGCCGTCAGCCCGTCCATCATCCGCGACAGATCCCGGTCGAGCTCAGTTTGCATGGCCTTGGCACTCTCCGTTCGGGCCGTTGCCCGGCCACTGTCGCCCGCTGACCGGGCTTTCCATCCGGAGCGGACGATCCCGATTTCGGGACAGACCGCTTTCCGGTTTGCGTGGGGCCTTTGCCCTGTGCCAGAAGGCCCGCGAAATACGGTCCTTTGCGTCGGCACACACCGTGCCGATCACAAAACTGTAGGGAGTTCGGAACTTGCTGTCACTATCGGCCGCCGCCGCTTTGGCGACGTACCAACCGCTGCACTGGCAAGATCTCGGCCTGTCGCCGATCGCGATCGACCTCGGCTTCTTCACGATCAAATGGTACTCGCTGGCCTATCTCGCGGGCATCATGCTGGGGTACTGGCACCTGTCGCGGATGATCAAGCAGCCGGGCGCGCCGATTGCACAGCGCCATGCCGACGACCTGTTCTTCTATGCCACGCTGGGCATCATCCTGGGCGGGCGACTGGGCTATGCTGCGTTCTATGCGCCCGAACTGTTTGCCAATCCGGCCAACCTGCTCAAGCTGTGGGAAGGCGGGATGAGCTTTCATGGCGGACTGATCGGCACCGTGCTTGCCATTGCGTGGGTATCGTGGCGGGCGCGGCTGAATTTCGTGCGGGTGTGCGACTATATTTCCGTCTGCGTGCCGTTCGGCCTGTTCTTTGGCCGTTGCGCCAATTTCGTGAATGGCGAACTGTGGGGCCGGGTTACCGACTCTACGATGCCGTGGATCATGATCTTTCCCGGCGGCGGCCCCGCCCCGCGCCACCCCAGCCAGCTTTACGAAGCCCTGCTGGAAGGCCTTGTGGTGGGGGCGATACTGCTGGTGCTGTTCTGGAAGACCAAGGCGCGCTGGCGGCCCGGCCTGCTCGTCGGCACGTTCACGTTCGGCTATGCCCTGTCACGCTTCACGGTAGAGTATTTTCGCGAGCCTGACGCACAGCTTCTGGATTTCGCGCAGCGCACCGGCCTGTCGATGGGCCAGTGGCTGACCCTGCCGATGATGGCGGTCGGTCTGTTCTTCCTGGTGCGCGGCCTGATGCGCCCGCCGGTTTCTGTAACGGTGAAAGCCATGCCCGCGTGAACGAGCCGTTGCGGCGGGTGTTCGCGCGCCTGATCGCCAATACCGGCCCGATCAGCATCGCGCACTTCATGGCGGAATCGAACGCGCGATACTACGATTCGCGCGATCCGCTGGGCACTGGGGGCGATTTCATCACCGCCCCTGAAATCAGCCAGATGTTCGGCGAACTGATCGGGCTGTATCTTGCCGACATCTGGATCCGCGCCGGTCGTGAAGAGCCAGTGCATTACGTCGAACTCGGCCCCGGCCGGGGTACGCTGGCACGCGACGCACTGGCCGCAGCCAAGCGCTATGGCCTTGTTCCCAAGGTCCATTTCGTGGAAGGCAGCACGGCGCTGAAATCGCTGCAGCTCGACCTGCACCCGCAGGCGCAGTGGCATGCCGACCTGACCACCCTGCCCGCCTATGGCCCGCTGTTAATCGTCGCCAACGAATTCCTCGACGCGCTGCCGGTACGCCAACTGGTGCGCACGCCGGGTGGCTGGCGCGAGCGGATGGTGGGGCTGGATGGAGACCGGCTGGTGCCGATTGCAGGCGACCGGCCGATGGATGCGGTGATCCCGGTCGCCTTTGCCGAAGCGCCGGACGGGGCCATCATCGAAACCTGCCCTGCCGCCGCCGCCATCCTTTATGAAGTGGCTGGCCGACTGGCCACGCAGGGCGGCGCGGCGCTGTTCATCGATTATGGCCACGACGACCACCGGCTGGGCAGCTCGCTGCAGGCCGTGCGCGCCCATGCCAAGGTCGATCCGTTCTCCGCGCCGGGCGAGGCGGATCTGACCGCGCACGTCGATTTCTCCGCACTTGCCCCGATCGCCCAATCGCGCGGCGTGCGCTGGCTGGGCACGGTGGAGCAAGGGCGCTGGCTGCGCGCGCTGGGGATCGAGGCGCGGGCCGATGCACTGGCCGCGTTCGCCCCCGCCCAAGGGCAGGCCGTGCATCAGGCAAAGGATCGGCTGATCGGCGAGGGCCAGATGGGCGCGCTGTTCAAAGTGATGGGGCTAGCGGCGCCCGGCTGGCCCGATGGCGCGGGGTTCTAGCGACTCCGACACTGACCCGCCGGGCCCGTCCGCCACACCTTCGTTGCGAATCCGTCGCAAATCGGTGGGCGGCTCGCGGTGAAGGCCGATGATTCCGCCCTTTTCGATAGCCCAAAATGGCTGTTGGCAAACCGGCGGGTTTGCGTCTATCAGGCGCGCCAAGTGGGGTCGGGCGTGCTGGTAATTTGCGCGGTCGGTTCCCTTTTGCGGGGTCGTATTTCGGGGGCCGTCCTGTTCGGGACATCTTCGAAGCACGGGTCGCGCAAGTTCTGAGGGGCAAGTTGGACCGCGCCCGGTCCGCGGACGCGGCGGCAGCAGGCAGGGAATTTCAATGGCTGATGAGGCGATCATCGATCCGGCGCACGATACCGGTGAAGGTGTGCGGCGGCGCGATTTCATCAATATCGCGGCGGTAAGTTTTGCGGGCGTGGGCGGCATTGCCGTGCTGGTTCCGTTGATCTCCCAGATGAGCCCGTCGGCCGACGTGCTGGCGGAGAGCTCCACCGAAATCGACATTTCGCAGATTGCGACAGGACAGGCCATCAAGGCCATCTTCCGCAAGCAGCCGGTGTTCATCCGCAACCTGACGCCCGCCGAAATCGGCGAAGCGCAGAAGGTTGACGTGGCGAGCCTGCGCGATCCGCAGTCGCTGGACGATCGGACCAAGCCGGGCAAAACCAACTGGCTGATCACGATGGGCGTCTGCACGCACCTCGGCTGCGTGCCGCTGGGTGCGGGCGAAGGCGAAGTGAAGGGCGAGTTCGGCGGCTATTTCTGCCCGTGCCACGGTTCGTCTTACGACACTGCGGCGCGCATCCGCAAAGGCCCGGCACCGAAGAACCTCGAAGTGCCCCCCTATGAATTCACTTCCGACACTGTCGTGAAGATCGGCTGAGGACTGACAAGATGAGCTTTCCCTGGGCGAATGAGTATAAGCCGAGCCATCCCTTCATGCAGTGGATGGACGAGAAGCTGCCGTTGCCGCGCTTCGTCTATAACGCGGTCGGCGCCGGCTATCCGGTCCCGCGCAACCTGAACTACTGGTACAACTTCGGCATTCTCGCCGGCGTTTGCCTGATGCTTCAGATCATTACCGGCGTCATCCTTGCGATGCACTATGCCGCCAACCAGGGCGTCGCGTTCGACAGTGTCGAACACATCATGCGCGACGTGAACTGGGGCTGGATGATGCGTTATGCGCACGCCAACGGCGCTTCCGCGTTCTTCGTGGTGGTTTATATCCACATCTTCCGCGGCTTCCTGTTCGGATCGTACAAGGCCCCGCGCGAGATGATCTGGCTGCTGGGCGTGACCATCTTCCTGCTGATGATGGCCACCGCGTTCATGGGCTATGTACTTCCCTGGGGCCAGATGAGCTTCTGGGGCGCCAAGGTCATCACCGGCCTGTTTTCGGCCATCCCAATCGTCGGCGAACCGCTGCAGCAGTGGCTGCTGGGCGGCTTCGCACCAGACAACGCCGCGCTGAACCGCTTCTTCTCGCTGCACTTCCTGCTGCCGTTCGTGATCCTGGGCGTGGTCATCCTCCACATCTGGGCGCTGCACATTCCCGGATCGACCAACCCGACGGGCGTGGAAGTGAAGCAGGAATCGGACACGCTGCCGTTCCATCCCTATTACACCGCCAAGGACGGCTTCGGCCTGGGCGTGTTCCTGCTGATCTATTGCGCGGTGCTGTTCTTCGGCCCCAACATGCTGGGCCACCCGGACAACTACATCGCCGCCGACCCGCTTTCGACGCCGGCGCACATCGTTCCCGAATGGTACTTCTGGCCGTTCTACGCGATCCTGCGCGCCTTCACCGCCGACTTCTTCTTCATCCCGGCCAAGCTGATGGGCGTGCTCGCCATGTTCGCTTCGATCCTGGTGTGGTTCTTCCTGCCCTGGCTGGATACCTCGCCGGTGCGTTCGTCGCGCTATCGTCCGCTGCTGCGCAAGTTCGTGTGGTTCGGCCTGCTGCCCGACGTGCTGATCCTGGGATACTGCGGCGGTTCGCCGGCTGAGGCCAAGTTCGTGCTGATCTCGCAGCTCGGCTCGCTGTACTACTTCCTGCACTTCCTCGTCATCCTGCCGATCGTCTCCTCGATCGAAAAGCCGGAGCCGCTGCCCTTCTCGATCACCGAGTCGGTCCTAGGCAAAGACGATGGCGCCGTGCTGCCCGCCAACCCCGCTGCTGCCTGAGCCAGCCGAACCGCAAAAGAACGAGAGAACCCTTATGGTCCGTCTTTTTGGCCCCCTGGTCGGCCTCTTCTTCGCCATAGCGCTGGCATGGTCCTTCGGCGTCGGTGCGATCCAGATGATCAACGATCCCGAACCCGCCACGGCGGTGCAGGAATTCCACCTGCACCCGAAGGAGGTTCACTTCTCCTTCAACGGCGCGTTCGGCACCTTTGATCGTCAGCAGGCGCAACGCGGCTTCCAGGTTTACAAGGAAGTGTGCGCCAGCTGCCACTCGCTCAAGCAGGTCGCTTTCCGCGATCTGATGGCGCTGGGCTATTCCGAACCCGAAGTGAAGGCGATCGCCAAGCAGTGGGCGACGAAGGCCAAGACCTTCGATCCCAAGACCGGCGATGCCGGCGAGCGTGACAACACGCCTGCCGATCGCTTCCCGCCCGTATACTATGCCGGCACCGGCAACCCGCCAGACCTGTCGCTGATGGCCAAGGCTCGCCACGAAGGGCCGGAATACATCTATTCCCTGCTTTCCGGCTATCAGGAACAGCCTGCTGCGCTGATCAAGAAGTTCCCGGATTCGAAGGTGCCGGACGGCCTGCACTACAACCCGTACTTCGCGAACCTGAACATCGCGATGCCCCCGCCACTTGCGGACGGTGGCGTTACCTACAGCGATGGCACCAAGGCCAGCGTCGACCAGCAGGCACAGGACGTCGCCGCGTTCCTCGCCTGGACGGCCGAACCGAAGATGGAAAAGCGCAAGCAGACCGGCTGGGCCGTGCTCGGCTTCCTGCTCGCCGCCACCATCCTCGCCTATCTTGCCAAGAAGAACGTCTGGGCCAACCAGCACTGATTTTTCGGCAAGTACGGAAGAACGAACGAAGGCCACCGGAAACGGTGGCCTTTTTCGCATTTGGCGATAGGGCAAGGGCATGACCCGTGACGACCTGAAAGCGCTTATCCGCACTGTGCCGGACTTTCCCTCGCCCGGGATCCTGTTCCGCGACGTGACCACGCTGATCAGCCACGGCAAAGGCCTGTCCGCCTGCATTCGCCACCTGACCGCGCTGGCCGAGGCCGCCGGGGCAGAAGCAATTGCCGGCATGGAAGCGCGTGGCTTCATCTTCGGCGCGGCGGTGGCCGCCCACGCCGGGCTGGGGTTCGTGCCGGTGCGCAAACCGGGCAAACTGCCGGTGCCGACCATCGGTATCGACTATGCGCTGGAATACGGGCGAGACCGCTTGGAGATCGACCCCACCGCCATCCGCGAAGGCCAGCGCGTGGTGATCGTCGACGATCTGATCGCCACGGGCGGCACCGCCCTCGCCACCGCCGAACTGCTGCGGACGGCCGGCGCGCGGGTCGACCACGCGCTATTCGTGATCGACCTGCCCGACCTTCACGGCGCCGAACGCCTGCGCGGCGCCGGACTGACCGTGGAAGCGCTCATGGATTTTCCAGGACACTGAGCGCGCTCGATATCCGGGGCCAGCGCGCGTCGGGTGTTGACTAGACGCCATGTGCCGTGGCACTTGCGCCGAGTCCGAGCGGGTATAGCTTAGTGGTAAAGCACCAGCCTTCCAAGCTGGCTATGCGGGTTCGATTCCCGCTACCCGCTCCATTTTCCCATTCAGCACTGTTCGCCACCGTCTAGACAATAGGCGAAAAAGCGCGGTATTCTGCGGTCTAGCAGGTCACTACCGTCCATGTCCGTTCGCTGATAGTCGCCAACAAATGGGGGCCACGGCTGGGGCCACATGGTGGGGGCCACTCAAAAGGCCTTCAAAGTGGGGGCCATTTGCTAGGAAAGTGGCGGAAAATGGCGCTTACCGACATTGCAATCCGAAATGCCAAGGCTGGCCCCAAGCCCTACAAGCTGGGCGATGCTCTGGGGCTGTTCCTGTTGGTCCAGCCGACCGGCGGCAAGCTGTGGCGCGTCAAATTCAGGATCGATGGCCGGGAAAAGAAACTGGCGATTGGCACCTATCCGGAAGTTAGCTTGGCCGAAGCCCGCAAGCGCCGCGATGATGCGCGCGACTTGATGGCGGCTGGGAAAGACCCGGCCCGCGAAAAGCAACGCGGCAAGACCCGCGCTCGGCTGGAGGCTGACAACACGTTTTCCGCCATTTCCGCCGAGTATTGCAAGAAACGGTCGCGCGACGGATCAAAGGCATGGGCACCCGCAACGGCGGTTCGCAGCGAATACCTGCTGTCGCTACTGGCCCCCGCCTTGGGGACCATGCCGATTGGCCAGATTGAGCCGACCGACATTCTGGGGGCCATTCGTAAGATTGAAGGCAAAGGCAAT
>DAICYJ010000159.1 GCA_027311705.1 Novosphingobium sp.
CGGCTGGAAATGGAACATCGATGGCGCGCTCGATTGGGTGCAGGATGCCGAGGATTTCCCGCAGGGCAACCCCTGCGAAAAGCTGCGGATGAAGGAAGTACCCTGCGAAACCTGGGGCGGCTTCGTGTTCTACAGCTTCGATCCCAATGCTGTACCACTGGACGAGTACCTCGCCCCCATCCCCGCCCTGCTCAAGAACCGCGATCTGGCGAACTGGAAGCGCGTGGTGTGGCGCACGCTGCGGGTGAACACCAACTGGAAGTTCGCCTCCGACAATTTCAACGAAAGCTATCACATCCCGTCGGTCCATCCTCAGTTCGAAGGGATGATCGACGATCACTATTCCACCACGATCTTCGAGATGTACCCCACCGGGCACAACCGCATGATCGAAAAGCTCCAGCCCTCCAGCCGCTATGTCGATGCGCAGCAGATCAAGCCGTTGTGGGCCGATGTGCTGAAGGAATGGGGCCTGGACCCGGCAGAATTCGAAGGCCGCGCGCAGGAAGGCCGCATCGCCTTGCAACAGGCGCGGCGCACGCTGGGTCCGGCCCGCGGCTTCACCCATTTCGATGCGTTGAGCGACGATGAACTGACCGACCAGTTCCACCACACCTGCTTCCCCAACTTCACGATCACCGGCACGCCCGAAGGCCTGCACGTTTTCCGCACCGAACCGGACATGGATGATCCCAACTGGTCGACCTTCGATTACTGGTACATCTCGCCGGAAGTGGTGGGGCAGGACATCGGCACGCTCTACGGCATGCGCCCGTGGCAGGAAGCCGAACACCAGACCGGCGATTTCGACGCCTATACCGCCGAGATCAAGCAGGGCGATTTCCTGATCCAGGATCTGGAAGTGGCCGTCACCCAGCAACAGGGCCTGCATTCGCTGGGCCACGACGATGCCTACCTCGCTGAACAGGAAACGCGCGTCCGCCGCTTCCACGAGGTGATCAACGACTACATCGAGGGGCGGCGCTAGGCCGCACCATCAGACTGAAAGGGGCGCCGTCGCAGCACGGCGGCGCCCCCCTTTGAAGCGTTACAAGGTCCGCAGATGGACCGATCAGGGAGAAGACGTTGGACGCGAATCTCGTCGGCCTTGCAGGCAAGGTCGCCATCGTTACGGGCGCGGGCGTGGGCATGGGTGCGGCCACCGCCCGCCTGCTCGCAGCGCGTGGTGCCAAGGTCATCGTGTCCGACATCAACCCCGCCACAGCCAACGAAACGGCTGATGCCATCCGCGCCGATGGCGGCGAGGCACACGTGGTGATCTGCGACGTGGCGCAGGAATCGCAGGTGGAGGCACTGGTCGCCGAAACCGTCGCCACTTTCGGCCGGCTCGATTGCGCGGTCAACAACGCGGCCATCACCCCCGATGTGCTGCCCATTCACGAAGCCGATATGGCGGTGTTCGACAAAGTGCTGAACGTCGATCTGCGCTCGGTCATGCTGTGCATGAAGTACGAGATCCGGCAATTCCTCGCTCAGGGTTCGCCAGGCTCCATCGTCAACATCGGCTCTGTCAGCTCGGTTCGGCCGCAGGCCACCAACGCCGCCTATGTTGCGGCGAAGCACGGCGTGATCGGCCTGACCAAGACCGGCAGCCTTGAATATGCCGGCAAGGGAATCCGTGTGAACGCCGTGCTGCCGGGCGCAATCGACACGCCGATGCTGCGCGGGGCGCTGGAAACAACCGGTTTCACCGAAGCCGATTTTGCCCCGGCTCTCAGCCTTTTCGGCCGCTTCGGCAGGCCGGAAGAAGTGGCCGAAGCCAGCGCTTGGCTGTGTTCCGATGCCTCCAGCTACGTCACCGGCCACAGCCTTGCGGTCGAAGGTGGTTACCTGACGCGCTGACCCTCCCCGGCGCGCCAAAGAAAGGCCCCGGCTTCCAATGCGGAAGCCGGGGCCTTTTTTGTGCTTGTCGAGGTCGGAAGTATCAAACCTGGCTGAATCCGCCGTCCATCACGAACTCGGTGCAGGTGACAAAGCTGGCCGCTTCGCTGCACAGATAGACGACGCCGCCGCCCATTTCGTCGGGCCGGCCCATGCGACCGATGGGGTGCCGCGCTTCCATGCCGCGCACGGCCACGGCACGCGAAGGCACCGCGCCAAGCTCGACGTACTTGTCCATGATCGAACCGAGCATCGGCGTATCGATCCCGCCGGGATGCACCGAATTGACGCGCACGTTGTAGCCAAGCGCCGCAAATTCCGCGCCCAGGCACTTCGACAGCATCTTCACCGCCGCCTTGCTGGTGCAATAAGCCGCATTGAAGGCCGCGCCTCGCAGGCCGCCCACGCTGGAGAAGTTGACCACCGAAGCCCCGCCCTTGCGCACCTTTCCGCCTTCGCGCAGCAACGGCAGCATCACTTGCGTGCCGATGATGATCGAATCAACGTTCACCGCGTTCACGCGGTGAAATTCCGTCAGCGGCGTCTCGTCGAACTTGGTCACAACCGAAATGCCGGCATTGTTGACCAGCGCATCGATGCGGCCATACTTTTCCTGCGCCAGCGCCGCCACTGCCTGCCAATCGGCCTCGCTCGTCACGTCATGCTGCAGGTAATGGTCCGCACCTTCGATCTCGGCATTGGCGGCCATATCAGTGGCAATGACGACCGCATTGGCCGCCTTGAGCGCCTTCACCAGTTCGCGCCCGATGCCGCCCGCCGCGCCGGTGACGACGGCGACGACATTGTCCAATGCAATCGTCATTGCGCCGTCCAGCCCCCGTCGATCACCAGCTCCGCACCGGTCATGTAGCTGCTGTCCTCGCTGGCGAGGAAGAACGCGGCGGCGGCCAGTTCGCTCGGCTGAGCGAGGCGGCCAATCGGCGTTGCACCAACGACGCTGGCAACCAGATCTTCCGACTTTTCGGCAAAACCCGCATCGACCCAGCGCTGGAAGCCGGCCTTCAGCAGCGGCGTTTCAACAAAGCCCGGATGCAGCGAATTGGCGCGGATCGGCGTCTGCTTCTGCGCGAATTCGATGGCGATGCCCTTGGTGAACAGCCGCACCGCGCCCTTGCTGGCGTTGTATGCCGAAACCTCGTTCATCCCGACGAGGCCCATGATCGAGCTGACGTTGATGATCGACGATCCGCCCCGGAAATCCTTGCCGCTCTCGGCCATCATCGGCACGAAATGCTTGGTGCCCAGGAACACGCCGTCGACGTTGATCGACATGATCCGCCGCCAGCTTTCGAGGCTCAGCGTTTCCACCGCCCCGGTCAGGTCGGTGCCTGCGTTGTTGACGAGGATGTGGCACTTGCCGTGCCGCTCCTTCACCAGCGCCGCCGCACGTTCCCAATCTTCTTCCTTGGCCACGTTGGCGGAAACATAGCTTGCCGCCTGCCCCAGCCGCGCCATCGTCTCGCCGACCACCGCGCTGTCCGCCGCGTCGAGATCCGACAGCACGACTTCCGCGCCTTCGGCCAGAAAGCGTTCGACGCAGGCGAGGCCGATGCCGCGCAAACCACCTGAAACAAAGGCAACCCGCCCCTGCAGCCGCTTCGATCCCAGTTCGGTCATACGCCCATCATCCCTGCCGTGGTGGCGCCGTCGATCGCAATCTCGGCACCTGAAATAAACCCTGCCTCATCCGAAGCGAGATAGGCGACCAGCCCCGAAATCTCGTTCAGCTGGGCCATGCGCTTCAGCGGAGCCATGCCTTCGTACATCGCCCGCGCTGCTGCCGGATCGGGCTGCGCGTTCATGATGTTCTGGATCAGCGGGGTTTCCACCACGCCGGGCAGGATCGCGTTGACGCGGATCTTGTAGCCTTGCCCGCCGCAATGCACCGCCGCCGATTTGGCCAGCGCGCACACCGCCGCCTTCGACACCGAATAGGCCACGTAATTGCCCAGCGGCCGTGTGGCGTTCATCGAGGAGTTGATGATGATCGATCCGGTTGCGCCTTCTGGATTGCGCTTCATGCCCAGGATCGCGTTCTGCACGGTTAGCATCACGCCGGTCTGGTTGACCGCGATGATGTTGTCCCAGCCTTCGATTTCGACCGTTTCGATCGACCCGTCACCGGCTTCGATCCCGGCATTGGCGAACACCGCGTCGAGTCGTCCGCCGGTGGCGATGATGTCGTCGATCAGCGCGGGCCACGCCGCCGCATCCTGCACCCGGTGCTTGCGGAAATGCGCGCCGGTTTCGGCACACAGCGCCGCCGCCGGCTCTTCCTTCGATCCGGTGAAAAACACCGTTGCGCCTTCTTCGGCCAGCCGCCGCACGGCCGCAGCACCGATGCCGGTCGTTCCGCCCGTGACGAGCGCGACCTTGCCTTCCAGTCTCTTTGCCAATGTACTCTCCCGTATTTTGGCCCATATTGCCGCTTAGTGTCAGGGTTAGGCCCTGCCACGCCTCGCGCAACCTATGCTTTCAGCAAGGTGACGCGCCCGCGCGCGAGGGGCAAAACCGGCAGTAATGACGGAATTTTCTGGGTGAGGAATCGATACTATGGCTGACAGAGATCCAAATCTCGGTGCCGAAATCGCCGCCGAAAGCGGCAACCGTGGCAAGGCGCGATCGCCCGCGATCAGCTGGTTGGAATTGATGGAGCTGGACTCGCGGCCTGCGCCCGCCATCCTGACCGAGGAAAGCTACGAATATCGCGGGTCCGAACCGCTGGCTGCGGAACGCTACACCAGCGAGGATTTCGCCCGCGCCGAACGCGAGAAGATGTGGCCCTATGTGTGGCAGTTCGCCGCGCGCGAGGAAGACCTTCCCGAATCCGGCGACTACATCGTGTTCGAGAATGCCGGACGGTCGTGGCTGGTCAGCCGTCAGGAAGACGGCTCGGTCAAGGCGATGCACAACGTATGCCTCCATCGCGGCCGCAAGCTGCGCACCGAAGCCGGTGCGGCCGATACCTTCACCTGCCCCTTCCACGGCTTCGCCTGGAAGAAGGACGGCAGCTTCGACGGCATGCCTTGCTCATGGGATTTCCAGCATCTCGACAAGGACAAGATGAACCTGCCGCAGGCCGAAGTCGGTCGCTGGGGCGGCTATATCTTCCTGCGCGAAGAGCCGGGCGGCCCCAGCCTGGAAGAATTCCTCGCGCCGATCCCCGAGTTCTTCAAGCGCTGGCGGCATGAGGAATGCACGACGGTGATCTGGGTGGCCAAGGAAGTGAAGGCCAACTGGAAGGTCACCGCCGAAGCCTTCATGGAAGCGTGGCACACGGTCGTCACCCACCCGCAGCTGCTGCCGTTCACTGGCGACGCCAATGCCGCCTACTGGATCTATGGCGACAACGTGAACGTCAACCACACGCCATTCGGTGTAATGTCGCCGCACGTCGATCCCGAAGGCAAGACCCAGCAGTGGATCGTCGACGAGTTCGTCAAGTACAACGGCCGTTCGGGCGATAACTATGAAGGCGCCGATCCCTTCGCCGTCACCGTGCCTGATGGAATGACCGCGCGCGCCGCGCTCGGCGCCGCGATGCGTGCAGGCTATACCGCGCAGACCGGCTACGACCACGACCACGCCACCGATGCTGAACTGCTCGACGGTCTCGTCTACAACGTGTTTCCGAACTTCGCGCCGTGGGGCGGGTTCATGCCCAACATCGTCTATCGCTGGATCCCCGGGAAAACGCCGGATACCTGCGTGATGGAAGTGCGCATTCTCGCCCGGGTGAAAAAGGGCGATCCGATGCCGCACGGCGTGCCGATGAAGATGCTGACGAACGAGCAGAAGTGGACTGACGCGCCCGAGCTGGGCGTGCTGGGCCACGTGTTCGAACAGGATATGGACAACCTGCCCTATGTGCAGGACGGCTTGCACGCGTCTAAGACCGGCAAGGTCAACCTGGGCGACTATCAGGAAATCCGCATCCGCCAGTTCCACCAGACGATGGACAAGTACCTGTCGGGCGAACTGGGCGCGAAAGCATGAGCGAAGCGGAAGTCCACCCGCCGCGCATCAATTGTGTGCTGGTGTGCGGCGGCGTGTGGCACGATATGGACTTCGCCCGGCTCGAATTGCTCAAGCTGCTGGCCGAAGATCCCGCCGTGCGCACCCGCGTGTTCGAGGATTACGAAAACGTCGCGGCGATTGCCGAGGCGGATATCCTCATCACCTACACCTGCGATATAACCCCTTCGCTCAAGGCGCAGGAAGTGTTGCGGGCTTGGCTGGAAAAGGGTGGCCGCTGGTATGCGCTGCACGGCACGAACTCAGTGCTGCGCCTGCTGACCGAAGGGCCGAACGCCGGGTTGTGGGATGCGCCGCGCTGGGCACCGCTGATGATGGACATGCTGGGCAGCCAGTTCCTCAGCCACCCGCCCATCGCGCCCTACACCGTCACCGTGGCCGATCCCGACCACCCGTTGACGCAAGGGGTTGAGCCGTTCGACACCACGGACGAGCTGTACCACATGCAGTATCACGGGCACCTGCACATCCTGCTCGAAACCGAATGCACCGTGGAAGGCACCGGCTTCGTCGAGGCGGCGGACGCCCCCGGCACCCACCCGGTGATGTACATCAAGGCCCACGGTGCGGGTGCGGTACTCTACAACACGCTGGGTCACTGCCGCGGGCATTATGATCTGCAGCCGATGCTCGATTGGTGGCCCACCGTCGATCGCTGCGCGTGGGATCTGCCGGTGTTCTACGATCTGCTGCGCCGTGGCATCGGCTGGATCAAGGACCGCCAGCCCGCCTGAGTTCCTTCCCGGCACGGGGAGGGCGACACCGAAGGTGGTGGAGGGGCACGCGCAAGTGCAGCCCTCCCAGCCTACTGGAGCGTCACCGCCCCGTCGTCGCTGTCCCGCCGGCCAAAGAACTGCATCAGCTGCACCAGCAGTTCGCACCGCGTTGCCAGATCGGAAGCTTCCAGCAAGGCCTGCTTGGCCGCCGCATCGAACGGCGCGATCTGCGAAACGCCGTTGATCAACGACACGTCGTCCAGCCGCCCCACCGAATCCCAATCGACCGAATAGCCCTGCGCATCGGCAAACCGCCGCGCCTCGCGCTCGAACGATGCGCGCTCCACCGCGCTCAGGCTCGCGCCTGCGTCGTCGTGCAGCAATTCGGCTTCCACCTGACGGAACGGCGTCGTCACAACCAGCTCGCGCAGAATGCGAAACCGCGAGATGCCTTCCAGCACGACGTTATAGCGCCCGTCCTCCATCGCCTCGACTTCGCCGATCTTGCCGACGCAGCCGATGGAAAACAGCGGCGCGCCTTCCACCGATGTCTGCGGCTGGATCATCGCGATGCGCCGGTCGCGCACCAGCGAATCCGAAACCATCGCCTGGTATCGCGGTTCGAAGATATGCAGCGGCAATTGCAGGCCGGGAAACAGCAGCGCCCCCGGCAGCGGAAAGATCGAGAGCCGAACCTTGCTCGCCGCGCCGCCCACGCCCGTCAACCGAACAGCACGGTGGAAAGCTTGCGCCGCGTCGCCGCAACCCAAGGATCTTCCAGACCGGTGGCCTCGAATATCTGCAACAGCCGCGTCCGTGCCGCGCCTTCGTTCCATTCGCGATCGGCCGCCACCATCGCCAGCAGCTTCGCCGCCGCCGCATCGCGGTCGCCGCTGGCGTAAAGCGCGTTGGCAAAGGCGAGCTGCGCCTCCATGTCCGCCGGCCGCTCCGCCGCTGCTGCGCGCAGGGTTGCGAGTTCGCTTTCGTCCGGCGCGTCCTCAGCCAGCGCCAGTGCCGAACGTGCCTGAGCAAGCGCGGGATCGTCCGCCAGCACCGGATCGAGCGCCGCCAGCACTTCGGCCGCCGCGTCCTTGTGCCCGGCCAGCAACAGCGCGCGAATCAACCCGGAATGCGCTGCTGCGCTATCGGGTGCAATCTCCACGATCTGCGAGAAAATGCCCGCCGCGCGTTCGCCGTCACCCGCCGCCAGCACCTCATCGCCCATCGCCAGCAACGGGGTGATGTCCTCTGCAGGCGCGTCGCCCGCCTGCACCGGCAGCTTGGCCAGCAACTGGTCGAGCATCTGCTTCAGCTGCGATTCGCTGCGCGCCGCCGTCAGGTCCGCCACCGGCTGTCCCTGAAACAGCGCATAGACCGTGGGGATCGATTTCACCTGGAACTGCGCGGCGATGAACTGGTCTTCGTCCACGTTGATCTTGGCCAGCACCACGCCCTTGTCGGCATATTCCGCCGCCACTTTTTCCAGCACCGGGGTCAACGCCTTGCACGGCCCGCACCATTCGGCCCAGAAATCGACGATGACGAGTTTGGTCATCGAAGGTTCGACCACGTCCTTGCGGAAACGGTCCACCGCCTTCTGTTCGTCAAGGTTCAGGCCAAGGCTTGCCAATGATTGTCTCCGGTCCGCGCTATTGCATCTGTCAGGTGTGCACCATGTGGGAACGCGCGGGCGTTCGGCAAGACTTTTGCCGCCTTTCCGGGGCGGATGCGAAGGGTTTTCCCGCATCGCGGCACCAGAGGGCAGGCCAAGTGTCTGCCAAGTGTCAGAAAGTGCATTTTTGGTGTTGCGCGCTTTTCGAGTCACCGCTATTGGCGCGCCTCACCCCGGCCGAACGGGCTTTTTCCTTCGGTCCGAAACGCCAGAGCGGGCGTAGCTCAGTGGTAGAGCACAACCTTGCCAAGGTTGGGGTCGAGGGTTCGAATCCCTTCGCCCGCTCCAGTTTCCCGGTGCAAATCCCGGTTTCACCAACACACGATGCCGCCTTCAAAGCTGCGTCAGCAGCACCACGATCATCAGTAGGATCGCGGCATAAACGCCCATCCACATCGCCAGCCGTCGCGGCCGCGCCAGATCGGGGCGCCCGGCAGGATAGGCAAGTTCCACCTGCGTGCCTTCGGGCGGCGAGCGCTTCGGCTTGAACACCGCGTCCACCACCTCGTGCTCCGCGCCCTCGGTGATAAAGCGATAGCGGGCGGCATAACTGCGCGTATCCTCGAACCAGCGCGCCTCGTGCCCGCACACCTGCGCGGAAACGCGACGCGAAGGCGCGGCCACCCGCAGCCGATCATGCCGCCACAGCGCCCACAGCGCGCACAGGCACATGGCCATGCCCGCAAGGATGATCGCCAGCCTCATGCCGCGCAGCATCACACGCGGCGGTTAAACGGCGATTACGACCGTCCCAACGACGGGCCACAACGACAGGCCGTGCAGTTTGGCCGCCAGTCGCCGGATGCGCCGCTGGTGCGTTACGGCTAGAACTGTGTTGAAAACCCCGCCCGAAGGAGCAGCAATGCCCGGAATGAAGCTCACCCTCGCCCTCGCTGCGGGCCTTGCCCTGCAGGCCACTCCCGCCCGCGCGGACTGGATGAACGGCAACCAGTTGCAAGACATCTGCGCCTCGACCAGCGGCATCGACCGGGGCCTGTGCCTGTCCTACATCATGGGTGTGCTCGACGGCGCGCGATCCCTGCCCCAGCCCCTCAAAACCCCCGCCGACGCCACCGGCGGCCAGGTGCGAGACGTCGTCGCCAAGTACCTCGCGGTGCATCCGGACAGCCGGAAACAGCCTGC
>DAICYJ010000164.1 GCA_027311705.1 Novosphingobium sp.
CATGGAAGCTCGGCATCGATGGCATAGCGCTGCTGCTGATCGCGCTGACGGTATTCCTGATGCCGATCTGCATCGGCGCAAGCTGGACCTCGATCGACAAGCGCCAGGGCGAGTATTACGCGGCGTTCCTGCTGATGGAAACGCTGATGATCGGCGTGTTTGCGGCGCAGGATCTGTTCCTGTTCTACATCATGTTCGAAGCCGGCCTGATCCCGATGTACCTGATCATCGGCATCTGGGGCGGCGCGGATCGCATCTACGCCAGCTACAAGTTCTTCCTCTACACGTTGCTCGGCTCGGTGCTGATGCTGATCGCGATGTTCTGGATGGCCAACGAAGCCGGCACGACCGACATCCCGACCCTGATGGCCTACAACTTCCCGGTCCATGCGCAGACCTGGCTGTGGCTTGCGTTCTTCGCCAGCTTTGCGGTGAAGATGCCGATGTGGCCGGTGCACACCTGGTTGCCCGATGCGCACGTGCAGGCACCGACCGGCGGCTCTGTCATTCTGGCGGGCGTGCTGCTGAAGATGGGCGGCTACGGCTTCATCCGGTTTTCGCTGCCGATGTTCCCGGAGGCGAGCGCGCAGTTTGCGCCGCTGATCTGGGGGCTGTCGATGATCGCGGTGGTGGTCACTTCGCTGATCGCGCTGGTGCAGACCGACATGAAGAAGCTGATCGCCTATTCCTCGGTGGCGCACATGGGCGTGGTGACGATCGGGCTGTTCGCGTTCAACCAGCAGGGCCTCGAAGGTTCGATGATCGTGATGCTCAGCCACGGTCTGGTCGCGGGCGCGCTGTTCCTCAGCGTGGGCGTGATCTACGACCGGCTGCATACCCGCGAGATCAGCCGTTATGGCGGCTTGGCAATCAACATGCCGTATTACGCGCTGTTCCTGATGCTGTTCACGATGGCGTCCGTGGGCCTTCCGGGCACGAGCGGTTTCGTTGGCGAATTCCTGTCGTTGGCTGGCATCTACCAGCTTTCAAGCTGGGTGGCGCTGGTTTGCACGACCGGGATCATTCTGGGCGCGGCCTATATGCTTTACCTCTACCGCCGCGTAGTGTTCGGGGTGCAGAAGAATGCCGACGCCGCCGCGATGCCCGATCTGGACGCGCGCGAGTGGGCGATGATGGTGCCGCTGGCCGCTGTCGTGCTGTGGATGGGTGTTTACCCTGAATCCTTCCTCGCGCCGATGCGCAAGGATATCGCAACGCTGGAAGCACGGGTGGCGCAAGCACGGCCCAAGGGGGATGCCGACGTGAAGATGGGTGCGGTGAAACCCGCCGTGGAACATGCGACTGAACATGCCGAGCATTCTGGCGCCGGGGAGGCACACTGATGGAACTCCTGCGCTCGATACAACTGGTTGCGGCTGAGGAATTGCTGAGCATTTCCGGGCTGATCTTGCTGCTGGTCGCCGCCTGGGCGGGTGACAAGGCGAGCAGGGCGATCTCGATTGCCTGTGTTGCCGTGCTGACCGTCTGTGCGCTGATTGCCGCGCCTGCGCTGTGCGGGGCCGCGATGGGGCCGGACACGGTCGCGTTCGGCGGGCAGTACAAGGCGGACGCGTTTTCCGCCTTTGCCAAGCTGCTGATCTATGCAGGCGCTGGCGTCACGCTGATCGTCGCGCCGGCGTTCTTCGACCGGGTGAAAGCGATGCGCGCCGAATTCCCGCTGCTGGTGCTGTTCGCGGCGCTGGGCATGGGAATCATGGTTTCGGCCAGTGACATGCTGACGCTGTATGTCGGCCTCGAACTCAACAGCCTTGCGGCTTATGTGCTGGCGGCGTTCCTGCGCACCGATGATCGTTCGGCCGAAGCGGGCCTGAAGTACTTTGTGCTCGGCTCGCTCGCCAGCGGCATCCTGTTGTATGGCGTGAGCCTGACCTATGGCTTTACCGGCACGACGAGCTTCGAAGGCATTCGCGCGGCGCTTTCTGCCGGGCCGATGTCGGTCGGCGCGACGTTCGGCATGGTGCTGGTGCTGGCCGGCCTTGCCTTCAAGGTGAGCGCGGCACCGTTCCACATGTGGACGCCCGACGTTTACGAAGGCGCGCCGACGCCGGTGACGACGTTCTTCGCCACCGCGCCCAAGGCGGCAGCGCTGGCGCTGCTGATGCGCGTTTCGATCGAAGCCTTCGGCGCTCAGCCGGGCGCGTGGCAGCAGATCGTGATCTTCGCCGCGCTGCTTTCCATCGTGATCGGTGCGCTGGGCGCGATCGGGCAGACGAACATCAAGCGCCTGATGGCCTATTCCTCGATCAACAACGTCGGCTTCATGCTGATCGGCCTGGCCTGTGCGACCGAAGCCGGTGCTTCGGCGATGCTGGTCTATCTCGCGATCTATGTCGCGATGTCGATTGCGGGCTTCGTGGCGGTGCTGATGTTGACCGATGCGGACGGCCATCCGGTGGAGCTGATCGCGGACCTTGGCGGCCTTTCCAAAACGCGGCCCGGCCTTGCCGGGGCATTGGCCGCCGTGATGTTCAGCCTGGCGGGCATTCCGCCGCTGTTCGGGTTCTGGGGCAAGTTCGTGGTGTTTCAGGCGGCGGTTCAGGCGAACCTGATCGCCCTGGCCGCCATCGGCATCGCCGCTTCGGTGATCGGCGCGTTCTATTACCTGAAGGTCGTCAAGGTGATGTACTTCGATGAGGCGACCGACAGGGTGACAGGCAAGAGCGACATGGCGCATGTGGTGCTGCTGGCGCTGGCGACGCTGTTCCTGTCGCCGCTGGGTTACCTGCTGACCGGGTGGCTGCACGTTCTGGCAGGCAATGCCGCCGCCGCGCTGTTCCACGTTGCCTGATGGCGGGGGGCCTCCCGCTTTGATCGAAACCGTAGCCGAAACAGCTTCGACCAACAGCGCGCTGCTGGAACGCCTGCGCCGGGCCGAAGCGGTGCCGGAAGGCCACTGGCTGGTCGCGGACCGGCAGGTGGCCGGGCGTGGCCGGGCCGGGCGCACTTGGAGCGACGGGGCCGGCAATTTCATGGGTTCGACGGTGGCGCTGCTGCGCACCGGCGATCCGCTGGCGCCGACCTTGGCGCTGGTGGCCGGGCTGGCCGTGCATGGTGCGATTGCGGAAGTGGCGGGTGCGTTGCCCGGGCTGATGCTCAAGTGGCCGAACGACCTGCTGGTCGACACGGCGAAATTGGCTGGCGTGTTGCTGGAGCGGCAGGCGGATGCCGTGGTTGTCGGCATTGGCGTGAACCTCGCTTCGGCTCCCGATGTGCCGAACCGGAAGACGACATCGCTCTCTACGCTGGGCACGACAGTTGTGCGCGATGACTTTGCCGCTGCGCTGGCTGCGCACTGGCAGGCACTGCTGGCGCGCTGGCATCGCGGCGAATGGCCGGCATTGCGGCAGGAATGGCTGGCGCGGGCACACCCCACCGGCACGCTGCTGTCGGTGAAGGACGCGGCGCAAGGTGCCGTGATGGGTGCCTTTGCCGGGCTCGATGCCGATGGCGCGGCCCTTCTGCGCTTGGCGGACGGGCAGGTCCGTGCCATCCACGCGGGCGATCTCGATCTGGTAGGTGAATGATGCTGCTGGCGGTGGACGTAGGAAACACGAACGTCGTTTTCGCGCTGTTCGAAGGGCGGGCGATCAAGGCGCGCTGGCGCGTGGCGACCGATCCGCGGCGCACGGCGGACGAATATGCCGTGTGGCTGCTGCAGCTGATGGAATTGCAGGGCTTCGACCCCAAGTCGGTCGCGCAGATCATCATTTCGACGGTGGTGCCGCGCGCGCTGCACAACTTGCAGGTGCTGGGGCAGAAGTATTTCAAGCTGGATGCGCTTGTCGCCGGCGAAGGTTCGGTGACCTGGGGCTTCGAGGCCGACGTGGACGATCCGCGTTCGCTGGGCGCGGACCGTGCGGTGAATGCGATTGCCGCCCACGCGCGATATTCCGGTGATCTGATCGTCGTAGATTTCGGGACGGCGACGACGTTCGACGTGGTCGACTACATGGGCACCTACAAGGGCGGGATCATCGCGCCGGGGATCAACCTGTCGCTTGATGCATTGGTGAATGCGGCGGCCAAGCTGCCGCGAATTGCCATCGAGGCACCGACGCGCACGAAGGGTGTGATCGGCCGTAACACCGAAGACCAGATGCACATCGGCGTGTTCTGGGGCTATGTGGCGATGATGGAAGGTTTGATCGCGCGGATGCGCGCGGAAATCGGCCGTCCTGCCAAAGTGATCGCGACAGGCGGCCTTGCCATCCTGTTCGGCGAGCACACCGATATTTTCGACCACGTCGACGCGGATCTGACGCTCGACGGGCTGGCGATCCTTGCCGAACGTGCTGCGACCGCAGCGGAATAGAGAACTGGAATTTTGGTGAAGCCTGCAAAGGAACTGCTGTTTCTCGCCCTGGGTGGTTCGGGCGAAATCGGGATGAACGTCAACCTGTATGGTTGTGACGGCAAATGGCTGATGGTCGATCTGGGGATGACCTTTTCCGATCCGCATTACCCCGGCGTCGATCTGGTTTTCGCGGACCTGGAATTCATCGAGGAGCGGCTGGATGATCTGATCGGCGTGGTGCTGACGCACGCGCATGAGGATCACATCGGTGCCGTGCCCTATTTCGCGGCGGACCTGGGCGTGCCGCTTTATGCCACGCCGTTCACTGCAAGGCTGATCAACGAAAAGCTGGTGGAAGCCGGGGTCGAGGACAGTGTCGAGCTGAACGTGATCGACCACCTCGACGAATTCCAGCTGGGACCGTTCGGCATCCGCTATGTGCCGCTGGCGCACTCCATCGCCGAGGGCAATGCGCTGGTGATCGAGACGCCTTACGGGCGGATTTTCCACACCGGCGACTGGAAGCTGGATGACGAGCCGGTGATCGGCACGCCGGCCACACAGGCGGAACTGACCGCCATCGGCGACGAGGGCGTTCTGGCGCTGGTGTGCGATTCGACCAACGTGTTCAATCCGAATCCATCGGGATCGGAAGGCGCGGTGCGCGATGGGTTGATGGAAGTGGTGGCGGCGCAACAGGGCAAGCGCGTGGTGGTGACCACGTTCGCGTCCAACGTGGCACGGTTGCAGACGCTGGGCGAAGTGGCCGTGGCCACCGGGCGCCGGCTGTGCGTGGCGGGGCGTTCGCTCGACCGGATCATCGGCGCGGCCAAGGCCAGCGGTTACCTGCAGGATTTTCCCGATATCGTCAGCATGGACCGGGCGATGGACCTGCCGCGCGGCGAACTGCTGGTGCTGGCCACCGGCGGGCAGGGCGAGCCGCGCGCGGCGCTGGCGCGCATCGCCAGCGAGACGCACCCGATCCGGCTGGAGCGAGGCGACGTGGTGCTGTTTTCCAGCCGCCAGATCCCCGGCAACGAACTCGCCATCGGCCGCATCCAGAACACGCTGGCCGGGCGCGGGGTGGAGATGGTGAACGACAGGCAGGCGATGATCCACGTGTCCGGGCATCCGGGGCGGCCGGAACTGCAGGCGCTGTATGACTGGATCCGGCCCGATATCCTGGTGCCGGTGCATGGCGAAATGCGGCACATGACCGAGCAGGCCAAGCTGGGCAAGGCCGAGGGCATTCCGCGCACGATCGTGCAGAAAAACGGCGATCTGGTGCGGTTGGCACCGAACGGGCCGCAGAAGCTGCGCGAAGTGCGCAACGGGCGACTGGTGCTGGATGGCGATATCATCGCCCCGGCCGATGGCGATTCAATGGCGGCGCGGCGCAAGCTTTCGCAGAACGGCATCGTGACCGTGGGGATGGCGGTGACGCGCGATGGCAAGCCGGTGTCGGCGGTGGAAGTGGCGGCGCTGGGCCTGCCGCTGGACGAGGACATGGGCGCGTTCATTGTCGAGGCGCAGGCCGATGCGCGCGAAGCGGTGATCAAACTGAAAGGTGACCGCAAGCGCGACCGCGTGGCCATTGCCGAAGCGGTGCGGCTGGGCGTGCGACGCACGGCGCAGCGGTGGTCGGGCAAGAAGCCGGTGGTGCTGGTGATGCTGCGCGAAGCCTAGGAGTTCTGCGGTGAAGTGGACGTCGATCATTGCGATCTATTCGCTGTTCTGGGTGCTTTCGGCATTTCTGGTGATGCCGTTCGGCGTGCGAACGCATGACGAACTGGGGCTGACCAAAGTGGCCGGACAAGCGCAGAGCGCGCCGGGGAACTACAATCCCCGGCGGATCGCGGTGCGGGCGACCATTCTGGCGGCTGTGCTGTTCGGGCTGTACTATGCCAACTTCGTCAACCGGTGGATCACGGTGAACGACCTGGATGTGTCGCGGCTGATTTTCTGAAGGCAGTTAAGGTTTCTCGCGGAGGCGCAGAGGTTTCGCAGAGGCGCTGAGAGGCCGTGCTGGCGGCGAAGCCGCTTTTGGATTTTATCGTTGCGTTTGGCGGTAAGCCAGATTGGTGAGGGGCATTGCGGCCCGGCGCGGGATCTCAGCGTCTCTGCGAAATCTCCGCACCTCTGCGAGAAACGCACTTTCGTCCATCCGGCGGCGAGCCCGGACGATAACGCCGTTTGCAGTCGATAGATCGCGCGACCGGTTGCGGCGCCTGCTGGCGCTGCGGGGGAGGCGTTGTGCTGCATCTGGGCGAGTGGCCGGATGGGACAGCACCCCTGACCCGGCACAACCTGTTAGTTTCATAGAAGACGGCGAGGCTTTGGGCGGCGGCTCGCAAACGGCCCAAAGACGGTGCCTGATGGCACGCCATATCCATCTTCCGCTGCAGAACGCTGGATGCCTGGGTCCAGGGCTTGGGGGGTTTCTCTAACGCCCCTTCCTATAACCGCAGCTCCCGCGACCGGTCGCGTGGCGTATCCCAGAAGGAATGGCGCCGTGAGAGCGAGGCGGGGCCGGCCAGTGCCTTGCTCCCGATCTGTGAGGGGCGTATAACCCAATTGGTTCGTTTTGTCAAGGTTTGGTTGTTGTGGCGCTGGCGCGCTAGGCCCACCCCCGACCCCTCCCGCAAGCGGGAGGGGGGGAGATTCCGAATGCTTTCCGCTGAGGGGAGGGAGGCGAATTGCAGGCTATTGCGTGTTATTCGCAATAGTGTAGAAAGGCGTTGCTGATTTGTGGAGATTCGCATGATCGTGTGCAGCTGCAATTTCATTCGTGAGCAACAGATTCGGGAAGTCGCTCGCGCCGGCATCCGATGTGTTGAAGCCGTCTATGCGCAGCTTGATTGCGAGCCAAACTGCCGCCAGTGCCTGTCGTTCGCCGAGCAGATCATCGAGGATGAAATCTGCATCGCCGCATAGCCTTTATCTTGCGACGCCTTTTTGCTGTGGCCGCTGGCGTAAACGCCTTGGGGGTCTATAGTGCCTCACACGATTGTGGAGGGTACTGTGAAAGGCGACATCAAGGTTCTCGGCCTGCTGAATGAAGCGCTCAAGAATGAGCTGACGGCCATCAACCAGTATTTCCTGCATTACCGCATGCTGAAGCACTGGGGCGTGGAGAAGCTTGCCAAGTACGAGTATGGCGAGTCGATCGACGAGATGAAGCATGCCGATCTGCTTGCGGACAGAATATTCTTCCTCGATGGCTTGCCGAATTTTCAGGATCTGGGCCGACTTCGGATCGGTGAAACGGTCGAAGAAATCCTCAAGGCCGACCTTGCGCTGGAAATGGAAGCCCTGCCGCAATTGAAGGGCGCGATCGCCTATTGCGAGGAAGTTCGGGATTACGTGTCGCGCGATCTGTTTGCCCATATCCTCGAAAACGAAGAAGAGCACGTCGACACGATCGAACGGCAGTTCGACATGATCGAACGCATGGGCATCCAGAACTACATCCAGTTGCAGTCGAAGCCCGAGGAATCCTGACAGCAAATTCCCTCCCCCCAAAGGGAGGGAGGTCGTCGGAGACGCGGGAGTCAGACTCCTTCGAGCGCGTACCCGGCAGAGCGCACGGTGCGCACCGGATCGGCCGCGCCGGGCAGCGCGATGGCCTGGCGCAGGCGGCGGATGTGGACGTCTACCGTGCGCAGTTCGATGTCGCTGCCGCTGCCCCAGACGGCATCGAGCAGCTGGCCGCGCGAGAACACGCGGCCGGGGTGTTCCATGAAGTGGCGCAGCAGGCGGAATTCCGTCGGCCCGATCTTGATCGACTGGCCCCGGCGGGTGACGCGGTGCGCGGTGGGATCGAGCGAGAGATCGCCCACGGTGATGGTTTCGCCGGCAAGCGCGGGGCGCACGCGGCGCAGGACCGCGCCGACGCGGGCGATCAGTTCGCGCGGGGAGAAGGGCTTGGTGACATAGTCGTCAGCACCGGTTTCGAGGCCACGCACGCGATCGTCCTCGTCATGCCGGGCGGTGAGCATGATGATGGGAACGTGGGCGGTGGACTTGTTGCGGCGCAGGCGGCGGCACACTTCGATGCCGCTGGTGCCGTTTATCATCCAATCGAGCAGGACGAGATCAGGCGTATCCTCGGCAGCGAGCAGCATCGCCTCGTCGCCATCGTCGGTGGTCCGCACGTCGTAACCTTCGCCGCGGAAGCGGTACTCGACCAATTCGGCGAGGGCAGTGTCATCCTCGACCAGCAGAAGCTTTGGCGCAGACATGGGCAGACCCCTTTGCCGGCCGCGCAAAAGCGACCGTGTGACGAATACATTGCGCAGACACGACAAATGTTACCACGACATGACGCCGGCCCCTGAGTGACCCTTATCGGGCCGTGCCTCAGCCTGGCGGGATCACGTCCTCGCGTTCCGGCAGGTAGGTTCCGGTGGCGGCGTAGTGGACCATTTCCGCGATATTGGTGGCGTGATCGCCGATCCGTTCGATGTTGCGCGCAACGAACATGAGCTGGGCGACCGAGCTGATCGTGGCAGGGTTTTCGACCATGTAGGACACGAAGTTGCGGAAGATGCTGTCGTAGAAGGCATCGACCTTGGCATCGCGCTGGACGATTTCGGCGGCGGCGACGGGATCGCGCGCGGCGAAGGCGGTGAGCACATCGTGGACCATGTCGCCCGCCATCTCGTTCATCACGGGCAGCAGGGTGAGCGGTTCGAAGCGCTTGCGGCCCTCGATATGGCCGACGCGCTTGGCGATGTTCTTGGCATAATCGCCGATGCGTTCGATCACGCCGGCGATCTTGAGTGCGGCGATCACTTCGCGCAGATCGTCGGCCATCGGCGCGCGCAGGGCGAGCACGCGGACCGACAGACGATCGACTTCACCTTCGAGCTGGTCGATCCGCTTGTCGCGCGCGATCACGCCGGCAGCGAGTTCCTGGTTGCCGTGGACGAGTGCGTCCATCGCCTCGGCAATGGAAAGCTCTGCCAGTCCACCCATTTCCGCGACGATGCCGCGCAGCCGGGTGATGTCTTCATCGAATGCCTTGACGGTATGTTCAGCCATCATTGATCCTTACCCGTAACGGCCGGTAATGTAATCCTTGGTACGTTCTTCCTGCGGATTTGTGAAAATATCCGAGGTTGTTCCGTATTCGACGATTTTTCCGAGATGGAAGAACGCCGTACGCTGAGAAACGCGGGCGGCCTGTTGCATCGAGTGGGTAACGATCACGATGGCGTAACGGCCCCGCAATTCGTCGATCAGTTCCTCGATACGAGCTGTGGCGATGGGATCGAGAGCAGAGCAGGGCTCGTCCATCAGGATGACTTCAGGATCGACGGCGATGGCGCGGGCAATGCACAGGCGCTGTTGCTGGCCGCCCGACAGCGCGGTGCCGCTTTCGGTGAGGCGGTCTTTCACCTCGTCCCACAGGCCGGCGCGCTGGAGCGACTGTTCGACGATGCCGTCCAGCTCGCTTTTGCTGCCCGTCATCCCGTGGATCTTGGGCCCGTAGGCGATGTTTTCGTAGATCGACTTGGGGAACGGGTTGGGCTTTTGAAAGACCATGCCGACGCGGGCGCGCAGCTGCACCACGTCCATCCCAGAGGTGTAGATGTTGTCGCCATCGAGCAGGATCTCGCCTTCGACGCGGGCGCTGGGGATCGTGTCGTTCATGCGGTTGAGCGTGCGCAGGAACGTGGACTTGCCGCAGCCTGACGGGCCGATGAAGGCGGTGACGTAGCTGCGCGGTATCTCGATCGAGACATTGTCGATCGCGCGCTTCTGGCCATAGAACACCGACACGTCACGCGCGCTGATCTTTGCCGGTCCGACCGGATCGGGGAAGCGCGAAGGCGTGGCGGTTTCGATTTCGGGAGTTGGGGCGTTCATATTACCACCGTTTTTCGAAGCGGTTGCGCAAGTAGATGGCAAGCCCGTTCATGACGAGAAGGAAGATCAGCAGAACGACGATGGCCGCGCTGGTGCGTTCGATGAAGCCGCGGTCGATTTCGTCGGACCACAGGAAGATCTGCACCGGCAGCACGCTGGACGGCGAAGTGAGATCGGTTGGCGGGCTGGCGACGAAGGCGCGCATGCCGATCATCAGCAATGGCGCGGTTTCGCCAAGCGCGCGGGCCATGCCGATGATGGTGCCGGTGAGAATGCCGGGCAGAGCGAGCGGCAGGACGTGGTGGAATACGACCTGGATCGGGCTGGCCCCCATGGCGAGCGCGGCGTCGCGGATCGAGGGGGGTACCGCCTTGATCGCGTTCCGCCCCGAAATGACGATGACCGGCATGGTCATGAGCGCCAGCGTCATGCCGCCGATGATCGGGGCCGAGCGCAAGTTGGGAAACAGGCCGAGGAACACCGCGAGGCCGAGCAGGCCGAAAATGATCGAAGGGACGGCGGCGAGGTTGTTGATCGAGATCTCGATGATGTCGGTCCAGCGGTTCCGCCCGGCGTATTCCTCAAGATAGAGCGCGGAGAGCACGCCGACCGGGAAGGCGAGGATCAGGGTGATGAACATGGTCATCATCGAGCCCTTGAGCGCACCCCAGATGCCGACGGCCTGCGGGCTGGTGGCGTCGGACCGGGACAGGAAGCCCCAGTCGAAGGTGCGGACCAGCTTGTCCTGGCCGGCGAGCTGCCTGGCGACCTGCTGAAGTTCGGGGGTGCCGCCGCCGCGCTGGGCATT
>DAICYJ010000184.1 GCA_027311705.1 Novosphingobium sp.
CCTGGGATCGAACCCGAGCGCGGCCACCAGCGGCAGCGCAAGGCCCACCGCGATCGCGCCGCCCAACTTCTGCGAAACGCTGAACACCGAATAATACAGGCCGACGCGGTTTTCGCCGGTTTCGGCGCGATGCTTGTCGGCCACATCGGCAACCATCGAGCGCAGCATGAGGTTGCCCGATCCTTGCGAAAGGCCTTGGAGCAGGGCCAGCACCAGCAGCAGCCAGAACCGGTCGGCCGTGAGGAACACGAGGCCAAAATTGATCGCGGCCTGCACCAGTTCGGCCAGCACGGCGGCGCGGCTCTTGCCCAGTTTCAAGCCGATGCGCTGCCAGATTGGCCCGGCCAATACGCCGAACGAATACTGGAACAGGAAGAACCCGGCCGCCCATTCCGGCTTGTTGAAATAGATGGTGACGATAAACAGCACCAGCGCGGTGCGGATGCCCTGCCCCGCGGTCACGGCCGTGTCGGAGGCCAGAACGCGCAGCAGCAACTTATTACCGAACACTGCGCGCAGCGAGGTGCGCAGATCGAAGCGTTCGCGCACAACCGCCACGGTGCGGTCGCCCGCGCTGGTCAGCGTCAGGAACAGGCCGGGCACCGCCGTGGCGAGAACCAGCGTGCCGAACAGCGTCAGCCGCAGCGGCCCGTCGTTCGGCCGGATCTGGTCCGCCACCGCCGGCAACAGCAGTGTCAGCACCAGCGCCGAAGAGCCTAGCAAGGTGAAGATCGAGGCTATCCGTGTGCGCTGATGGTAATCGCCACTGATCTCGCCCGACCAGGCGAGCAAGGCCGTCGTCGTCGCTGAAGCCCCGATGTAATAAAGCAACGCTCCGGTGCCGACCCAGACCACGCCCACGTTCGCAGGCGGGAAAAACAGCATCGCGGCCCCGGCCATGAACAGCAGGCCACCGCCCGCAATCCACGGACGCCGCCGCCCGAACCGGGTGATGGTGCGGTCGCTGAGCGCCCCGATGGCGGGATCGAGCAGCGAATTGACCACCTGCCCGATCAGGAACACCAGCCCCAGCGTGGCCAGCGGCACGCCATAATCGCGCGCCAGGATGGCCGGAACGAAGGCCATCACCGGCTGCGCAGCGGCATAGACCGGAACGGCGATGGCCGCGAAACGAAGGAGCTGCCAGCTGCTCAGCGCGTCTTTGTGCGCCGTGAAAGCGGCTTGGGGTTGGTGCAGCATGGCTGGCGCTCCTTCGTTCGGGCTATCGGATCAGAACTTGGTGCGCAGCGTGGCGCCGATGGTGCGCGGCTCACCCACCTGCCCGGTCACCAGCCCGGTCGCGGCGGGGCTGAGGCTGAGGTAGTAATTCTTGTCGAGTGCGTTCTTGACCCACACCGATGCGTCCCACAGCCCGTCATCGGTCTTCAGCCCGATGCGCCCGTTGAGCAGGCCAAAGGCACCGATCTGGCCCCAGGCAGAATTGCTCGACGATGTGTTGAAGCTCGACCGGTAGGACCAGTCGACGTGGGCATAAGCCCCCACTTCATGCCCGCCGAGTTCGGCCAGCGGCAGGTTGGCATCCGCCCCCACCGAATAGGCGAACTTGGGCACGCCGGGCAGTTGCTTGCCCGAAAGATCCTGCGCCACGATGCCGTGCAGTTCGGGCGCGACCGGTGCGTTGGTATAAGTCACATAAGTCGCTTCGGTGTAGCTGGCCGAAGCGTTGAACGCGAAGTAATCGCTGGCCGAGAACCGGAAATCACCTTCCACGCCGCGCGAACGCACCTTGGGAATGTTGGCGATGTACTGGCGCGTCACGTTGGGCGGCGTAGGATCGACGTCGGTGATGGCGGTCTGGTAATCGCCGATCTCGGTCCAGAAGCCGGCGATGTTCAGCGTGCCACGCCGATCGAGGAACTGGGATTTCAGCCCCACTTCGTAGGCGTTGACTTTTTCCGGCCGCACCGTGGGATCGGTGATCGTGCCGGGCAACTGCGTCAGGTTCAAACCGCCCGACTTGTTGCCGCGCGAATACGTGGCATAGACGAGCACGTCAGGCGTAACCTTGTAGCTCAGCGAGACGAGGCCCGACAGGCTGTTGTCATTGAAGCTGGTTTCATACAGCGGGACGACTTTGTTGAAATTGTTGCGGATGCCCACGATCGTTACCTGCACCGCAGTCGGGAAGGCCGAGATGTCGGGCGCGTCGGCCACCCATTGCTGGAACGTGCCGTTCTTTTCCTCGTGGGTAAAACGCAGGCCCGTCGTCAGCGTCAGCGCCGGGGTGATGTGCCAGTCGGTCTGGCCGAAGGCGGCGATGGTCTTGGTCTTTGGCTCGGAGTACGCGTTGACTTCGTAGCCGTTGATCGCCGCGTTGGTGACGGGGTTGGACGCGCCCAAGAACCACAGCGGCGCTGCGGAACCATAGCGGGTCGCGCCGTAGCCGCGCACCGTCTGCCAGAAATAATAAGCACCTACGACGTAATCGAGCGTGCGGTTGCCCTTTGACGCAAGGCGCAATTCCTGGCTGAACTGGCGCTGGCGGTTGATCTGCTGGGCCTTCAACAGGACTGGCAGCGAGGTCGCATCGGCGTCGTTCGCGGGGTCCCAGTCCCACCAGCGATAGGCAGTGATCGATGTCAGCGCCGCGTTGCCCAGATCCCAATCGACCTGGCCCGAAACGCCGTAACCGGCCATGTTCGCCTGATAAGGACTGTCGGCCGCACCCACGCGGTTGAAGGCGTTGAATCCCGGCGGAGTATAACCGGGAAAGCGCGCAGTGCGGATTGCGAAGCTGCCGGGAATGGTCACGCCATCGGCATAAGTCGCGTGGTTCGCGACCAGCAGGTTCAGCACGCTGTTCTGTTTCTGGCGCGAATAATCGCCGATCACGCGCACCGAGAGGTCGCTCGTCGGCGTGAACAACAGCTGCCCGCGCACCGATGCGTTATAGTAATCCTGTGCGCGCGTCCCCGTCGTCTGGTTATAGGTGAAGCCATTGTTGCCGCTGAGCGCGCCTGACAGGCGGATCGCCAGCTTGTCGGGCACGATCCCGCCGCTGACCGATCCACGGACCTGGTAGAAGCCGTAATTGCCCACGGTCGCTTCGAACGATGCTTCGGGATCGAAGCTGGGCTTTCGGCTGGAAATGTTGATGACGCCCGACGTGGTGTTCTTGCCGAACAGCGTGCCCTGCGGGCCGCGCAGCACTTCGATGCTTTCCAGATCGACAAGGTCGAACTGCGAAAGGCCCACGCGGCCGTAATAGACGTTGTCGATGTAGAAGCCGACACCATTCTCCAGCCCATCGTTGGTCAGCGCCACGTTGGAACCAAGGCCGCGAATGTTGATGTTGGTGTTGCGCGGGTTGAAGCTGAACACCTGCAGGCTTGGCACCTGCTGCTGGATCTGGCCCAGCGTGTAGTCGCCCCGCCGCTCAAGCGCGGCGGCGCTGACGACCGAAATGGCCAAGGGAATGTCCTGCACGTTCTCGTCGCGGCGGCGCGATGCGGTAACGACGATGGCGCTGTTGCCGCCAGCGTCCTCAGCCTCGGCAGGCGCATCTACCGGTGCTGGCGCAGCCTCCTGCGCCAGCACCGGGGAAGCCACGATCAGCGCGCCAAGGGCGACGCCGGAGCGGATGAAATTGCGGGTAAAAGAAGTCATTTTGTGATCCCTGAGCCTTTGATCGGCTGCCTGCGTTCTTCACTGGCGGGGGGCGTGACGTGGCCGGGCAAGGCCGGGGCGCACGGCTCCGGCTCGACACCCCAAAGGGCGACGATGGCTTGCTGCAACGACACGGGATACCGCGCCAGGTCCGGCAGGTCGGCCTGCGTTAACCTGTGCATGGTCGTTCCTCCTCACGCCCGAAGGCGCGCGGGGTTCATGTCTGGATATGGCGGACAGTTCCTGACACGCGGCGAGTTGGCCCGTCCGGCGTTCAGCGATTCATTGTCCGAAAGTGCGCGTCAGTACCGCGCGGTCGTCATTCGCATCATGCCACCTCTTCAATGAGGGGAACACGATGCCTGGCGCTGTCGCCCCAGCATCGCGCGCTTTAGCCGTTGGTAACGCGGAGCAAGCTGCTTCCCGATCAAAAGCCGCGGTTCAGGAAACCCTTGAAGCGAGTGGGCTGGCCTGAACTCCAGCCCCTCGGGTTAATCTCTACCTATTTAGTTGAATGACGCAGGTCAAGACAAAGCTTTCCTTTCCGCCGCGCCAATGCACCTATCTGCCGCATCGCCGACCGGGGAACGAGCACTTGCCCTTGCCCACAATGCCATAGGCTCGGAATCCCGCGATACGTCCTTGCGTTTGAAGGGAATAGGGCCAAGTTCCGCTCCATGCCAAGCCATCGAGTCGATGAGCGGAGATGCTAGCAAATGGACGCCCTGATCCTGGCGCGCGCGCAGTTTGCCTTCACGGTAAGCTTTCACTTCCTGTTCCCGGCGTTCTCCATCGGCCTCGCCAGCTTTCTGATGGTGCTGGAAGGTCTCTGGCTCAAAACGGGCAAGGGCGTTTACGAAAACCTGTTCCGCTACTGGCTGCGCATTTTCGCGGTGGTCTTTGCGATGGGTGTCGTCTCCGGCCTCGTCATGTCGTATGAATTCGGCACC
>DAICYJ010000218.1 GCA_027311705.1 Novosphingobium sp.
CCTCCGATGATCTTGTCATTGCCGCTCCCGCCGCGCATCGAAGGAAGAAACGGCAGGTCGAGTACATCGTCCGTACCCGTGCCAAGTCCGGTGTCGGCGAGGATCGCAAGGTCGAGCGATCCGATGCCATACGCGTGTCCCATGTACATCGCCGGCGTCATCAGACCGAAAGCCTGGCCGGCATTGAAATTGTCGTAATGGACGTAGTTTCCTGAAGTCAGGCCAACCGCGCGTCGAACATTCGGTCCCCAGAAATGTACGGAATTGCCGTTGTGGAGCAGCCGGTAGTCGAAGGGCGTCTTGATGTCGTCCAGGAAGGTTGCGCTGCTCTGGTCAAAATTACCGCCGAAGCCCAGACCGTGGCCGATCTCGTGAAGCATCAGCCCCAATCCGTCAAATTTGCCAGCCGGCGGGGTGTTATCGGTCTCCGGATTGGGATCGAGATAGACGTCCTTCAGGGTATCGGCGTTGATCTGGATGGTGATGTCGGGGTCGGCGCTTCCATTCCTGACCCGGTTGCCCTCAAGCTGGAGGGCAACGCTGCTGACCCAGTACGACGCCGATCCATCATGCGTGATCACAGCCCCACGCGTCGGCCCGCCGGTGGCAAGCACCGTGCCTGGCAATCCGTGGACGATTTCGATCCGCACGTCGATAGATGCATCGCCTGCGAGATTGTTGCTCCACAGGCTCATTGCCTGGGTGGCAAGGCCTTCGATCAACCCGGTTGTGATTGACCCAACCCCGGCGGAATCGACGACGGTGAAGTGCGCCTTGATCGTCATGTTCTCGCCTGAATCGTTCAGGCAGCACTGCCAGCAATGTCGCACGCACGCAACTTAACCCGCGAACCACCCCCACAACAGCCGCCCGGTCAGCCCCAAGCTCACCGTCACCAGCAGCGGGCGGATCAGGCGTGCGCCGAAGCGGGTGGCATAGTGCGCGCCCAGCCAGGCGCCCGCCATCGCGCCCGCGCCCATGCACAGGCCGAGCAGCCACAGAACTTGGCCGCCGAACGCGAACACGATGCCGCTGGCGACATTGCTGGTGAGGTTCAGCAGCTTGGTGAGCCCGGTGGCGCGGGTGAGGCCCAAGCCGCGCAGGCCGACAAGGCTGGTGGCAAAGAACTGTCCGGTGCCGGGGCCGAAGAACCCGTCGTAGAACGCGATGCCGCCGGCCACCTGAAGGTATCCGCGATCGGTAAGGCGGGCGTGGCGATCGGCATCGGTCATGCGCGGCGACAGCACGGTGTAGAGCGCCACCGCCATCAGCAGCAGCGGCACGATCAGGCGGAGCACCTGCGCATCCAGCCGCTGGATCAGCAGCGCGCCCGCGCTCGCCCCGGCAAAGGCGGCGGCCACGCCCGGCAGGTTTCCCCGCAACGTAAACAGGCCTGCCTTGCGATAACGCCATGCCGCCACGCTGGTGCCGCACATCGATTGCAGCTTGTTGGTGCCCAGCACGGCGTGGGGCGGAAGCCCGGCAAAGATCAGCGCGGGCATCATCAGCAGCCCGCCGCCGCCGGCAATGGCATCGATGAAACCCGTGAGCACCGCCACGCCGGTCAGTATCGCATAGAGGCCAGGTTCCATCATGGCTGCGGTTTGCCGCCTTCATGCCGCCATCGCAACCTTGGCGCGCGCTTTCACACCGGTTCCCCACCAACGCGTTTGGAACTTCGGCAGGTCTGGGGCATCTAGGCCGCATGGAACCCATTCTAGATATATGCGGCCTCGGCAAAACATACGAAGGCGGGCAGGTCGCGCTCGCGGATGTCGATCTGGCCATCAACAAGGGCGAGATTTTCGCGCTGCTCGGCCCCAATGGCGCGGGCAAGACGACGCTGATCGGCGCGGTGTGCGGGCTGGTGCGGCCGACGACCGGCACGATCCGCGCCTTTGGCCACGATCTGCTGCGCGATTGGCGCAAGGCGCGCGCGCGCATCGGGCTGGTGCCGCAGGAACTGGCGACCGACATGTTCGAGCCGGTGGGCCACGCCGTCGCCTATTCGCGCGGACTGTTCGGTCGCCCGCGCGACGATGCGCGGGTGGAGGAAGTGCTGCGCAGCCTGTCGCTGTGGGACAAGCGCGAGGCCAAGATCCGCGAGCTTTCGGGCGGGATGAAGCGCCGCGTATTGATCGCCAAGGCGCTGGCGCACGATCCCGACCTGCTGTTCCTCGACGAGCCGACCGCCGGCGTGGACGTCGAACTGCGGCGCGACATGTGGCACCAGATCGGCGCACTGCGCGAAGCGGGCGTCACCATCATCCTGACCACGCACTATATCGAGGAAGCCGAGGAAATGGCCGACCGCATCGGCATCATCGATGGTGGCCGGCTGAAGCTGGTCGAGGAAAAGCACGCTCTGATCGACCGGCTGGGGCGGCTGGAAGCGCATATCGGGCTGGAGCAGCCGTTGCAGGCGGTGCCGGCCAGCCTGAGCGATCTGCACGTCGATCTGATCAACGAAGGCCGCACGCTATGCTTCCACGCCGAAACCCGCGAGGAACGCGAAACCGGGCTGGCGCGGCTGGTGCAGCGGTTGAGCGCCGAGCACATCGGCTTCACCACGCTCGACGTGAAGCAATCGAGCCTGGAGGACATTTTCGTCCGCCTGACCGGGCCTCATGCCATCGATGCGCCAGCACGGGAGCGCGCGGCATGAACTGGCGTGGCGCATTCACGATCTATCGCTGGGAACTCGCGCGCACATGGCGCACGCTGTTCGAATCGATCCTCTCACCGGTGCTGACCACATCGCTGTATTTCGTGGTGTTCGGTACCGCCATCGGCGGCCAGATACAGATGATCGGCGGGGTCAGCTACGCCGCGTTCATTGTGCCCGGCCTGCTGTTGATGACGGTGCTGAACGAATCCACCGCCAACGCCAGCTTCGGCATTTACCTGCCGCGCTTTACCGGTTCGATCTATGAACTGCTGTCGTCGCCCACGGGAGTTACCGAAACGGTGATCGGCTATATCGGCGCGGCGGCGACCAAATCGGTCATTCTCGCCGCGATCATCGTCCTCACCGCGCGGCTGTTCGTCGATTTCCACGTGGTACATCCCGTGCTGGCGGTGGGCTTCGTCGTGCTGATCGCCATTTCGTTTTCGGCGTTCGGGTTCATCCTGGGCTGCTGGGCCGATGGTTTCGAAAAGCTGCAGGTGGTGCCGATGCTGGTGCTTACCCCGCTGACATTCCTGGGCGGCACGTTCTATTCGCTCGACATGCTGCAGGAGCCTTGGCGCAGCGTGGCGATGGCCAATCCGGTGGTCTATCTGGTCAATGGCTTGCGCTGGACCTTTTATGGCCAAGCCGATGTCGACATTCGCATTTCGTTCGCGCTGACGCTGGCGTTCCTTGGCGTATGTGCGGCGGTCATCGGCTGGATCTTCCGCACCGGCTATCGCCTGCGGACGTGACCTCGACGCGGGGCGGGCAAGGCGCTAGGCGGCGGGGATGACCCGCTTCGACTTCACCATCCACGCCACCGAGGGCAAGGCCCGCACCGGCACCATCCAGATGCAGCGCGGCGAGATCCGCACGCCTGCGTTCATGCCCGTCGGCACCGCCGCCACGGTCAAGGCGATGAAGGTGGAGGATGTGCGCGCCAGCGGGGCGGACATCATTCTGGGCAATACCTATCACCTGATGCTGCGCCCCGGCGCGGAACGCGTCGCGCGGCTGGGCGGCCTGCACAAGTTCATGGGTTGGGACCGCCCCATCCTGACCGACAGCGGCGGCTATCAGGTGATGAGCCTGTCTGACTTGCGCAAGATCACCGAGGAAGGCGTGACCTTCGCCAGCCACCTCGATGGATCGCGCCACATGCTCAGCCCCGAACGCTCGATGGAAATCCAGCGGCTGCTGGGGTCTGACATCGTGATGGCGTTCGATGAATGCCCGCGCGCCGACCAGCCGCGCGACGTGATCGCAAAGAGCATGGAAATGTCGATGCGCTGGGCCAAGCGCAGCCGCGATGGCTTCGATGCGGGCGGCGAACATGCCGAACGGTCGGCGCTGTTCGGCATCCAGCAGGGCGCGCTGGACGAAGGCCTGCGCAAGTACAGTGCCGATGCGCTCGCCGACATCGGCTTCGATGGATACGCCATCGGCGGCCTTGCGGTGGGGGAAGGGCAGGAGGCGATGTTCGCCACGCTCGATTTCGCGCCCGGCCAGTTGCCGGCGGATCGCCCCCGCTACCTGATGGGCGTGGGCAAGCCCGACGACCTCGTTGGGGCGGTGGAGCGCGGCGTGGACATGTTCGATTGCGTGCTGCCCACGCGATCGGGCCGCAACGGGCAGGCGTTCACGTGGAACGGCCCGCTGAACATGCGCAACGCCCGCCACGCGGAAGACAGCGCCCCGATCGATGACCGCTGCGCTTGCCCGGTCTGCGCGAAATACACCCGCGCCTATCTGCACCACCTGATCAGGTGCGGCGAAATGCTGGGTGCGATGCTGCTGACCGAGCACAATCTGTGGTTCTATCAGCAATTGATGGCCGGCATGCGCGCCGCGATTGCGGAGGGTACGTTTGCGGTGTTTGCAGGGCAATTCCGGCGGGATTATCTCAAAACATAACATTGGCGGTCGGTGAGGGGCGGCCTTTGTAAAGGCGTTGCCCGAACAGCCCGATAATGGGATCAAGAGACCGCGGCCCCGCGTTGGCGGTGCCGCATGGATGGTGAAATTCGGGAGGCGGCAGGATGAATGTGCGTACGACGGGCGCGTGTCTTGCTCTGCTGGCGGGTGCGCTTGCTGTTGGTCCGCTGCTGACCAGCGCAGCGTCGGCAGCCGAAACCGCGCCATCCGCTCCTTTCGTGGCGCCGGACTACGTGGTGCCTACTTTGGCGAGAGCCCCGCATTTCAAAGTCGTTCCGCTTGGCCCTGCTTTGGCGAAGATCGATTTCGACGCCTATATGTCGTCCATCGAACACCTGCAAAAGACGTTTACGCGCAGCACTGACTGGCCGCACGCGGGCATCTCGGACGCCGACGCCATGAAGGATATGGAAACCGAACAGGCGCGTTTCCGGAACCGAGAATCGTTCGCCTACTCAGTGCTGACTTCGGATGGCCTGCGAGAGCGCGGGTGCATCTATGTTTCACCCAGCCCAGTTGGCGGTTACGATGCGGTCGTCAGGATCTGGGTAACGAAGGCGGAATACGACGCCGGGTTCGACGCGGAACTCTATGCATGGGCTGCAAAATGGGTGCAGAAGAAATGGCCCTTCCGCCAGGTCGCCTATCCGGGCCGCGCCATTGATTGGGTAACGTGGGATCGGCTTGTCGCAAAAGGCAAAGTGATGGGCGGGGCCTAAGCTCCCGGAAATCTCAGGCCGCCAGTTCGCGCCCCATCATACCGTCATCGTCATCGACAGCCTGCGTTTCCAACCGCGTGCCCGGATACTGGTAGAACGCACCTGATCGCTGTTCGTAAAACCCGGCGCCGATGCTGCCGGCCTGTCGCTGTGCAGTTTCGAGGTCGCCGTACCATTTGCCGGAACGGTGTGCGGTGGTGAAGCGGTACATGATCGTCATGCCGCAACAATCGCGGCTGCGGCATGTTGTTCCCGCGGTTTAATGCGTTCTTTCGCAACGAAAAAGGCGGAGCTTGCGCCCCGCCTTCTTGCGTTTTTCTTCAGTCGGAAAAACCGATCAGCGCGAATAGAATTCGACGACCAGGTTCGGTTCCATCTTCACCGGATAGGGCACTTCGTCAAGCGTCGGAACGCGCACGAAGGTCGCCTTGTCGGCTTCGGTGACGACGTAATCAGGCACGTCACGCTCGGGCAGAGTCTGCGCTTCGGCAATCAGGGCCATTTCCTTGGCCTTGGTGCCGAGGCTCAGCACGTCGCCCGGACGCACGCGGCGGCTGGCGATGTTGCACTTCACGCCGTTGACGTAGATGTGGCCGTGCGAAACGATCTGGCGGGCGGCGAAGATGGTCGGCGCGAACTTGGCGCGGTACACAACCATGTCGAGACGCTGTTCGAGCAGGCCGATCAGGTTCTGGCCGGTATCGCCCTTCATCGAGGACGCTTCCTGATAGGTGCGCTTGAACTGCTTTTCGGTCACGTCGCCATAATAGCCGCGCAGCTTCTGTTTGGCGCGCAGCTGGATGCCGAAGTCCGAAACCTTGCTCTTGCGGCGCTGGCCGTGCTGGCCGGGGCCATACGAACGGCGGTTTACCGAAGACTTGGGACGGCCCCAGATGTTTTCGCCAAGACGGCGGTCAATCTTATGCTTAGATGCCTTGCGCTTCGACACGAAAGGTTCCTTTCAACTTTGCTCAATAGCCCGGCTGGAACGCCGATGCTTCGTGGACCCGGAACCGCACCACATCACCGATATGCGATGTGCGGCCGCTGCTTCACCGGGTGTGCAGGGCCAATTGCGAAGCGCGGCCTAGAACAGTCAATTAGCGAAATGTCAAGGCAGCCGGGCATAGACAGGAAATGTTTTTTGAGGTCCAATGTCCGATGATGCAAGAACCGCCACCCAGCCCCGGTGAATACCGGCTGCCGCTCCCTGTCGCTGGCGGGGCCGAAGCTGTGCCTGGCGGAATAGAGGCCATCGACCGGCTTATCCTCGAACTGCTGTCGCAGCGCTTTGCCCTGCTGCGCGATGCCGCGCGCAATGGCGCGGCAATCGATTACGATGATGAAGACCATCGCCGCGCGGCAATCTCCGGCGCGCGTCGCCTCGCGTTCGAACTTGGCGTGCCGGTGGGCCTTGTCGGTGATTTCTGGGATCGGCTCCACGATGCCACGGCGGCGTCCATTCGCCAGGCGATGCGCGAGGTTTAACTCCGCCCCCGCGGCGAACGCACCCCCGGCGTGCGCGCCAGCACGCTCAGCACGCCGCGAAAAGTGCGCAATTCCAGATGATTCCATGCCGGCTTGGTCAGCACGCTGCGCAAGGTGCGGCGCGTCGCGTCGGCACGGGCGGCGGGTTCGAAATATCCGCGCGGGTCCAGCATGTCGCAGATTTGCGCGAACATGCCTTCGAATTCGTCCTGCGGGGCCGGGGGCAGAATCTCCTCCACCGTTGGCTGCACCAGATCGTTGGTGGCCCCGGCATGCTTCGACCATTCATAGGCGCACAGGATCACCGCCTGCGCCAGATTGATCGAGGCGAATTCGGGGTTGATCGGCACGGTCAGAATGGCACGGGCCAGCGCCACGTCGTCGGTTTCAAGTCCCGACCGCTCCGGCCCGAACACCAGCGCGCTGCGGCCCACTGCCGTCACGATCTCGCGCGCGGCCTGTTCAGGCGTGACGACCGGCTTGGTCACCCCGCGCTTGCGCACAGTGGTTGCGTAAACGTGGCTGCAATCGGAAACCGCCTCGGCCAGCGTTTCGAACACCTGCGCATTGGCCAACACGCCGTCTGCACCCGCCGCTGCCGGCCCGGCGGACGGATTGGGCCAGCCATCGCGCGGGGTGACGAGCCGAAGCTCCACCAGCCCGAAATTGAGCATGGCCCGCGCCGCCTTGCCGATATTCTCACCCAGTTGCGGACGCACGAGCACGATGACGGGCTGGCTCACGTCCCGCCCACTTCACGCACCGTGCTGGCAAATTCCTCGAAATCGCGCGCTTCGGTGAAATCGCGATAGACGCTGGCGAAACGGATGTAGGCGACGCTATCCAGCTGGCGCAGGCCTTCCATCACCATCTCGCCAATCGCCTTGGAAGGGACCTCGCTGTCGCCCATCGTCTCGATCTGGCGCTGGATGCCGGAAACGAGCTGATCTAGCCGTTCCTGCGAGACCGGGCGCTTGCGACAGGCGAGCGCGACCGATTGCTCGATCTTCAGCCGATCGAACGGTTCGCGCGTATCGCCCGCCTTCACCACCATCACTTCGCGCAATTGCACGCGTTCGAATGTGGTGAAGCGCGCGCCGCAGCCTTCGCATTGACGGCGCCGGCGGATCGAGGTGTTGTCCTCGCTCGGCCGGCTGTCCTTCACCTGGCTGTTGTCATGGGCACAGAACGGGCATCGCATTAGCCTGCACCTGCAATTGCGCTCTTCATGTTCTCATTAGCTATGCCTAGCTCGGCTGCATTTATCCAACCTTCGGCAAATTGCTGAGTAACAATCTTCGCAAAGATGCTTCTTTTGGACTGACCATTCATACCCAATATACCGCGATATGTATGATCAATTCCCATTTCGATATCGTGCAAGCAGGTGTTTACGATCATGTCTCCCACGACATCCTTAGGCCTGTGTCCGTCAAACACGACTCGGCGTTCGACTTCTTTCGAATGCTTAAGGAGCGCACTTTTCACTTTGCTGTAGACCTCTTCCCAAGCAAATTCATCACTTAGTTCAGAGGCATAAATGCACAAGACCCGTAGGCATTGCCGCTCGTAGGCAGGACGAAAGAGAAATCTGAACATCGGTCGCCCCTGCCTACTTCTTCAGTTGCGGCTTAGCGTTTGATCCTCTGCCAGAACGCAAATCCTGCGCCCACGGCCAGGCCCAGCGGCAGCGACACGATCGGCAGGATCGCGCCGGCCACCGCCCCGATGCCGGCGCCAATCAGCACAGGCTTGGTCGAAGGATGGTTCATGCCCTGCTTGGCCATGCCCGAAATCTCGTCCTTCGCGCGGGTGGCGATATCGTCCTGCTCGTTCATGGCGTTACATCTCCAGGTAGATGGGGAAGCTGGTGCACAGATCGGCAACGCGATCACGCACCCGCTGTTCCACCTGACCATCGCCTGCTTCGCCATTGCGGGCAAGCCCGTCGACCACTTCGGCGATCAGCTTGCCGATCTGACGGAACTCATCCTCGCGGAAACCGCGCGTCGTGCCCGCCGGGGTGCCCAGACGGATGCCCGACGTGACGAACGGCGAGCGCGTGTCGAACGGAATGCCATTCTTGTTGCAGGTGAGCCAGGCGCGATCGAGGCCCTTTTCGGCGATCTTGCCCGAAACGTCCTTAGCCGTAAGGTCCACCAGCATCAGGTGGTTGTCGGTCCCGCCCGAAACGATGCCGAGGCCCGCTTCCTGCAAGCTGGTCGCCAGCGCCTGGGCATTGGCGACGATCTGGTGGGCATAGGCCTTGAACTCAGGCCGCAGCGCTTCGGCAAATGCCACCGCCTTGCCGGCGATGACGTGCATCAGCGGGCCACCCTGCATGCCGGGGAACACCGCCATGTTGATCTTCTTGGCCAGGTCCTCGTCGTTGGTGAGGATCACGCCCGAACGCGGCCCGCGCAAGGATTTGTGCGTGGTGGTGGTCACCACGTGCGCGTGCGGGAAGGGCGAGGGGTGCGCGCCGCCCGCCACAAGGCCCGAAATGTGCGACATGTCGACCAGCAGCCACGCTCCCACTTCGTCGGCAATCGCGCGGAAAGCTTCCCAATCCCAGATGCGGGAATAGGCGGTGCCGCCGGCAATGATCAGCTTGGGCTTGGTCTCGCGCGCGATGCGGGCAACCTCGTCCATATCGATCAGGTGATCGTCGGCACGCACGCCATAGGGGATGGGCTTGAACCACTTGCCGCTCATGTTCACGGGCGAGCCGTGCGTCAGGTGGCCGCCCGAATTGAGGTCCAGCCCCATGAAGGTGTCGCCGGGCTGCAGCAGCGCAAGGAAAACGGCCTGGTTCATCTGGCTGCCCGAATTGGGCTGCACATTGGCAAAATTGCAGCCGAACAGCTGCTTGGCGCGCTCGATGGCCAGCGTTTCGATCACGTCAGCATATTCGCAGCCGCCGTAATACCGCTTGCCGGGATAGCCTTCGGCATACTTGTTGGTGAGGACCGACCCGGTCGCTTCCAGCACGGCGAGGCTGGTGATGTTCTCGGACGCGATCAGCTCGATCTTGGTCTGCTGGCGGTGCAGTTCGCCCCGGATCGCGGCGAAAACTTCGCTGTCAGCCTGTTCGAGATGCTGGGTGAAGAAACCCGCCTTGCGGATTTCCGGCGCTGCGGTGGCAGTGGTCATCGTGGAGGGCTCCTTCAAAACGTGGGGTTGGAAAGCTTGTCGACCCGGCCGGCATGGCGCCCGCCGCCGAATTCACCGGCAAGAAATGCGTCGAGGCAGGCCTTGGCCATGTCCGGCCCGGTCAGCCGCGCACCCATCGCGATGCAATTGGCATCGTTGTGTTCACGGGCGAGGGCGGCAGACAGCGGCTCGCTCACCAACGCACAGCGGCAGGCCGGGTTGCGATTGACGGCAATCGAAATGCCGATCCCCGATCCGCATAGCGCGACACCGAACTGCACAGTGCCATCGGCGACGACAGAGGCCAGCTTGTAGCCATAATCGGGATAATCGACACGGTCAGCGGTTTCGGGGCCAAGATCGGCCACCTCGTGCCCCTGTTCGATAAGGTATTCGCGCAATTCGGCCTTCAGGTCGACAGCGGCGTGATCGGAAGCAATGGCAATGCGCAAGGCGGCGTGATCCTGTGCGAAGGGATTCGTTGCGCCCCCTTAAAGGCGGCAGCCGCGCATGGCGAGTCTTGTGGGGGTGATCGTGCCGGAGTCTTATGGGCCAGGTCGCCCGGCGCTAATCGTGGGGTTTGGCGAAAGGTCGGGAAACGGCGGAAGCCCCGTGCCTCAGCGCACGGCGTGGGTTACGGGGACTGCGGCGGGTTCCTCCCACATGCGCAGCGCTGGCAGGAAGCTTGCGGGCAGTTCGCGACCCAATTTGCGAAATGTGGCCTGCAGGCCCGGATTGTCGCGACCCAGGAAATCTGCGCCAAAATCATCAATGGAATTGATCGTTTTGATGCCCAGTTTTGCCCGATAAAAAGTGACGAGCGTTTTGGCGCGGGTGTCGTCGTCCATCATGTCCTGGGTCCACATGCCTTGCTCGGTTTCGGGCGTGACGGAACAGGTGCTCGCGATGTGGGCAGCAGGTTCATTGCTGGCATAGCGCGCGGCCAGCATCGCCGCCTGCGCCTTTGCTTCGCTTTCCCGTCCCAGGCTGTGGTAGGCACAGAACCGCAAGGCAACATAGAAGCCTAGGGCCGCGGGGGCTTCCAGGATGCGCTCGGAAGGTGTTTCGCGATCAAGCAATTCCAGCGCGTCCTTCGCGTGCCCCGTAGCGATCAAAAGGCTCGCGAAGTTCGGCATCAGATTGACGGCATACTGATACTTGCTGGCCGGGTTGGCCGTGTTCACCCGAATGGCCGTCGCGATGGCTGCTTCCAACTGGCCATCATATATTAGCATTTTTGCATAGCGGGCGGTCATGAGTGAAATGTAGAAACGGTCGTCGTCCCAAAGTTTTGAATCTTCGACGGCTTCTGCGAGCAGCGACTTTGCTTCAGCATGCCGACCCGCTCCCCAAAATGCATCCGCCAGCACGCGACGGTTGGGAAGCGACGGATCGACCCGGAATTGACTGAGCACGGCGGCCAGATTTGCATCTCGCTGGCCGTTCAGGTTGCCGCCGGCCCATTGTTCTACAGCCGGCCAGATTGGTTCAAAGCGCCTGTCGATGAGCATCCGAAGCCCGTATTCCGGCCCGACGATTTGTGGCAGCAATGCTATTGCGCTGACAGCGTCTTGCTGGGCGATATAGTCGGCGATCGAATTGACCGCCATTTCACCAAAGAAATCGGAATCATCCTTGCCGTACCCCGCCTTGATCAACGCCATCCGCAAGTTCGTCTCGGTGATGTTCTCATGCGCATAATGCAGCATTCGAAAATACCCTTGCATTGATGCAATCTCAACATTGTCCAGTACTTCCGGCTGCTTTTTTATGGCGGACAGGAGCAAAAGTCCTCCTTGATGCAACTGGTGGTTCTCAATCTTCGCCACCCCCGCAAGGAATTGCGCGTCAGCATCGTCCGGCATCAGTCTGTAGCATTGGTCGGCTGCATTGGCGGCCTCCTGTTCAAGGCTGGCGACGTCCGTCGATTCTTCGTAAATTCGCGATGCCAGGGTACAGGCAACCTTGCCGCGCAACGGGCCGGGTTGCGGAACGAGGGCCAAGGCGCGCTCAAGCAGCGATTTGACCTCGACGTAAGTCTTCGCGCGCATCGCCTGGGCCAAAAGGTCGTAAGCGGCGGCATCGCCATTTGACGGTATCGCGTCGGTTCCGCCGAGTGAGGTCGCTTTCGACCGATCGATCTCCGCAGCCATGGTGGCATTCGCCTGGATCGGCGCAAGGCCCGCTAGCAGCGCGGCAGATGCGACCAAAGTCCATGCTCTACGAGATTGGCGGCTATACTTGGGTGACGGCACGGGGGGTTCCAACAATTTCGGATCGGTCAATTCGCTTGCGCTTTTCCATCGAGAAACCATGCCAATCGATCTCCGGGCGGGTCAAATTTTCGAAGATTCAGAGCTTGTTTGCAGCATTATGGACGTGTGTCACCAGCATCAAATCGTGCAGGATTGTTACAAGCAAGTCGACCTTTCCATGAAAGACGTCATTCGCTTATTCTGCAACAAAAAACCCCGCCGAAGCGGGGCTTTTCATCACTGATCCAAAAACGACCGCATCTTCCGCGACCTACTCGGGTGCTTCAGTTTGCGCAGTGCCTTCGCCTCGATCTGGCGGATGCGTTCGCGGGTCACCGAGAACTGCTGGCCGACTTCTTCCAGCGTGTGATCGGTGTTCATGCCGATGCCGAAGCGCATGCGCAGCACGCGTTCCTCGCGCGGGGTCAGGCTGGCAAGGACGCGGGTGACCGTTTCCTTCAGGTTGGCCTGAATGGCGGCGTCGACCGGAATGATCGCGTTCTTGTCCTCGATAAAATCGCCGAGATGCGAATCTTCCTCGTCGCCGATCGGCGTTTCGAGGGAGATCGGCTCCTTGGCGATCTTCATCACCTTGCGGACCTTTTCCAGCGGCATGGAAAGGCGCTCGGCCATTTCCTCCGGGGTCGGTTCGCGGCCCTGCTCGTGCAGGAACTGGCGGCTGGTGCGCACCAGCTTGTTGATCGTTTCGATCATGTGGACCGGGATGCGGATGGTGCGCGCCTGATCCGCGATCGAACGGGTGATGGCCTGACGGATCCACCACGTGGCATACGTCGAGAACTTGTAGCCACGGCGGTATTCGAACTTGTCGACCGCCTTCATCAGCCCGATGTTGCCTTCCTGAATGAGATCCAGGAACTGCAAGCCGCGATTGGTATATTTCTTGGCGATGGAAATCACGAGGCGCAGGTTCGCCTCGACCATTTCCTTCTTGGCGATGCGTGCCTCGCGCTCGCCCTTCTGCACCATGTTCACGATGCGGCGGAATTCACCCAGCGACATGCCAGTGGCCGAAGCGATATCGGCGATCTCGGCACGAATGCGCTCTACCGCGTCGCCTTCGTTCAGCGCGAAGGCGGCCCACTTCTTGTCCTTGCCCGAAAGCGTCTGGATCCATCCCTCATCCAGCTCCTTGCCCACATAGTGGTCGAGGAAGTCCTTGCGCGGCACCTTGTGGCGTTCGGCCAGGCGCAGCATCTGGCCGCCCAGCGTGGTCAGCCGGCGGTTGAAGGCGTAGAGGTTGTCGACCAGATATTCGATCTTAGTCGCGTGGAATTGCACGCTTTCCACTTGCGCGGTCAGCTCTTCGCGCAGCTTGTGGTACTGCGTTTCCTTGGCTGCGGGGAAATCGAGTCCGTTGCCCAGCGCATCGAGCCGTTCGCCCTGCAGCTTCTCGAACTGGCGGAACAAGTCCGTGATTTCGGCGAAGCGTTCCAGCGCGGCGGGCTTCAGCTGCGCTTCCATCTGGGCGAGGCTGAGGGTGTTGTCCTCCTCTTCCTCTTCCACAGGGCGCGCGCGGCGTTCGCGCAGTTCGTCGTCTTCGTCGTCGGCAGCGGCGGGCTCGTCCTCGACCTCTTCCTCTTCCTTGAACGAAGGGCCGGCGGTCGCTTCGGTGATCTCGCCGTCGGCGGCCTCACCATCTTCGGACAGGCTTTCGGGCGCGGGTTCCTTTGAAAGCATCGCATCGAGATCGAGGATCTCGCGCAGCTGCATTTCGCCAGCGTTCAGCGCTTCGGACCACTGGATGATGGCGTGGAAGGTGATCGGGCTTTCGCACAGGCCCATGATCATGGTGTCGCGGCCCGCTTCGATGCGCTTGGCGATGGCGATTTCGCCCTCGCGGCTGAGCAGTTCGACGGCGCCCATTTCGCGCAAGTACATGCGCACGGGATCGTCGGTGCGCTCGACCGTTTCCTTGCGCTTGACGATATCCGGGCGGTCGTCGGCGGCTTCCGCCTCGTCCGCTTCGTCGTCGGCGTTCTTGTCCTCGGGATCGACCGCGTCCTCGTCGCTTTCGACGATGTTCACGCCCATTTCCGAGATCGCGGCCATGATGTCCTCGATCTGGTCGGCAGACATCTGGTCCTGAGGCAGGGCCTCGTTCAGTTCATCGACCGTGATGATGCCGCGACGCTTGGCGCGTGCGATCAGTTTCCGGATCGAAGCATCGTTGAGGTCGATCAGCGGGGCGTCGCCGTTGTCAGTCTTGTCGTTCGAAGCCATTGAACTTTCGCTACCACCTTGTGCCAGCCGGGCCCCGTGCGGTGGGGCGCGTCATAATTTCACTAATGAAACACTATTATAACGCGTCTCGACCACGGCCCATTTGCCCCACCTGAGCAAACAAGGCCAGCCTTCGTTCGCGTAATCTTTCTTTTTCCACCTCGGATTCCGGGGAAAGTTCTTCCTGGTAGCGCCGATTGGCCTCTGCCAGCGCGGCTTCCACCGCCGGAAGCTCCACCAGCAGGGTGATTGCCTCCGCCAGATTCCCGGCGGCGCCTTCGCCCTTGCCCAGGAACCCGTACCTTATCTCTCCGAAATCCGCAGCTGACGGCAACTTGATCTGCCGTCCGGCCAATATGGTGCGCAAGCCGGTACTTTCAAGGACATCCGGCGAGTCGGCAAACGCCAGCAGCGCATCCAGCAGCCGGGCCTGATCGCCATCGGCGGGAGAAACGCGCGCCAGCATTTCGGCATGGGGCGCAATCACTTCAGGATGATCGACCAGCCCCAGCAGCACGGCAGCGAGCAGCCGCTCATGCTGTCCCACGTGGCGCTGCAACCGTTCGGTCTGTACCGGCCCCAGCGGCGGCGGCGCGGGCTTCCATGGCTGGCCCGGCTTGCGGCCACCGGCGGAGCGTTGCATCGGCTGGAACGGCGCGCGTTCCTTCCTCGCATAAGCCAGCTCGCCAAAGCGTTCGAGCAAATCGCGGCGATAAAGCGCCTTGATATCCGGGTGCTGGATGGTGTCGACATGGTCCATCAGCCGTTGTTTCAAGCCGGCCTTGTCTTCCGGCGTGACGAGCGGCGAGACATCGCGCTCCACCTGCCACAGCACCTCCACCATGCTGCGCGCGGCGTTCAGCAGTGTTTCCATCGCCGCCGCGCCGTCGCGCTTCAGCACGTCGTCCGGGTCCATCCCCGCAGGCAAAGTGGCGATGCGCAGCGAATGGCCGGGGCGCAGCAGGGGCAGGGCGCGCAGGATCGCCCGCATCGCCGCGCGCTGGCCGGCCGCATCGCCATCGAAGCACAGCGTGGGGCATTCCACCACGCGCCACAGCCGCTCGATCTGGTCCTCGGTCAGCGCGGTGCCCAGCGGCGCCACCGCCTCGCCAATGCCCGCTGCCGCCAGCGCGACCACGTCCATATAGCCTTCGACCACGACCACCCGGCCGGATTGCCGCGCTGCCGGCCCCGCGCGGTGGAGGTTGTAAACCGTCCGCCCCTTGTCGAACAAAGGCGTATCGGGTGAATTCAGGTATTTGGGCGCATCGGTCTTGTCGGCGCTCAGGATACGCCCCCCGAACGCGATCACGCGCCCACGCGGATCGAGGATCGGCAGCATCAGCCGCCCGCGAAACCGGTCGTAAGGCTCCTTGCCTTCAACCACGATCCGCAACCCAGCCTCGATCAGCATGGCATCGGGAAACGCCGAAAGCGCCTCCTTCAACGCCGTCCGGCTATCGGGCGCAAACCCGAACCCGAAATCGCGCACGATCCCGGCCGGAAACCCGCGCGAAGCCAGATAGCGCCGCGCATCGGCCCCGCGCTCCTCGGCCAGGCTGCGCACGAAAAACTCCTGCGCCGCCGCCATCACGTCATGCAGCGATTTCTGCGCCTCCGCCCGCGCCGCCGCGCGCGGGTCTGGGGCAGGGACTTCCATCCCCGCCTGCATCGCCAGTTCCTTCACCGCATCCATGAACGGCAGGCCCTGATGATCGGTCATCCACCGGATCACATCGCCATGCGCCCCGCAGCCGAAGCAATGATAAAACCCCTTCTCATCATTGATCGTGAAGCTGGGCGTCTTCTCGTTGTGGAACGGGCAACACGCCTTGAACTCCCGCCCCGCCTTGGTGACGCGCACGCTCCGCCCGATCACGGCCGAAAGCGAGATGCGCGTGCGCAGTTCGTCAAGGAATTGGGGGGAAAGGCTCACGTCCGGGTCAGGCGGAAAGCGCCGCCTTCACCAGCCCGCTGGCCTTGCTCATGTCCAGCTGGCTGCCGTGCTTGGCCTTCAGCGCGGCAACGACCTTGCCCATGTCCTTCATGCCGGCAGCGGCCGTTTCCGCAATGATCCCGGCGATCAGCGACTTCACTTCGTCGTCGCCCAGCTGTGCGGGGAGGAATTCCTCGATCACCGTCAGTTCGGCCTGCTCCACGTCGGCCAGTTCCTGCCGTCCGCCGTCGACGTACAACGTGATCGATTCGCGGCGCTGCTTGGCCATTTTCTGCAACACATCGACCGTCAGCACGTCATCGTCAGGCACCGTCGAAGCTGTGCGCAGTTCGATGTCCTTGTCCTTCAGCTTGGCGAGGATAAGGCGCACGGCGGCCAGACGCGGCTTGTCGCCGGCTTTCATCGCCGCAACCTGCGCGGCCTTGATCGAATCGCGGATCATCGGTTGTATTCCTGTGGATGGGCACGCCCCCGGCGCGCCAAACGGTCCCTGTAGGACAAACTTTCTGCCCTTGCTAGGTTGACGGTTGGGCCCATCAGGTCTAGCCGCCGCCCCTTAGCAACATCGCCATAAACCATGTCTCCGGAGCGCCCCCCATCATGGCCGACCCCGTACTTTCGCACGCGCCTGCAACGGCTACCCGGCCGGATGGCGCGACGGGAGTCCTTGTGCTGGCGGATGGCTCGGTCGCGTGGGGCAGGGGCTTCGGCGCCACCGGCTCGGCCGTCGGCGAGGTGTGCTTCAACACCGCGATCACCGGCTATCAGGAAGTGATGACCGATCCGTCCTATGCAGGCCAGGTCGTCACCTTCACCTTCCCGCACATCGGCAATGTCGGCGCGAATATCGAGGATGACGAAAGCCACGGCGTGCCAGGCGCAGTCGGTTGCCTCGTCCGCGAAGACGTGACCGTGCCTGCCAACTTCCGTGCGCAGGAAGGCTTCGGCGCATGGCTGGAACGCCACGGCAAGATCGGCATCGCCGGCCTCGACACCCGCGCGCTCACCCGCCGCATCCGCCTGTCTGGCGCACCCAACGCAGTGATCGCGCATGATCCCAAGGGCGAGTTCGACATTCCCGCCCTGATCGAGCGCGCGAAAAGCTGGCCCGGCCTCGAAGGCAGCGACCTCGCCAGCGCCGTCACCCGCGACGTGAACGAGGAATGGCGCGGCAGCGTGTGGAAACTGGGTGAGGGCTTCACCCGCCCCGCCGCCGACACCAAGCCACACGTCGTCGCGATGGATTTCGGCGCGAAGGACAACATCTTCCGCAATCTGGTGCAGGCCGGCGCGTCGGTAACGATCGTCCCCGCCGATACCACGCTCGAAACCATCATGCTGCTCAAGCCCGCCGGCGTGTTCCTCTCGAACGGCCCCGGCGATCCCGCCGCGACCGGCGCCTATGCCGTGCCGGTGATCCAGAAGCTGCTGGCGGCGGACATTCCGGTGTTCGGCATTTGTCTGGGCCACCAGATGCTCGGCCTCGCCGCCGGTGCCCGCACCACCAAGATGCACCAGGGCCACCGCGGCGCAAACCACCCGGTACTGCGCAAGGCAGACGGCGTAGTCGAGATCACCTCGATGAACCACGGCTTCGCGGTCGATAACGCCGCGCTGCCGGACACGGTTGAGGAAACGCATGTGTCGCTGTTCGACGGATCGAACTGCGGCATCGCGGTGAAGGGCAAGCGCGCGTTCGGGGTGCAGTATCACCCCGAGGCTTCGCCGGGACCGCAGGACAGTTTTTACTTGTTCGAGAAGTTCGTGGGGATGTTGGGGTGAATAGGCGCCGCATGCTTTGGAGCGCGGGACTTGTTTTGCTTGCTCTGAATGGCGCATTTTTTTGGTGGCGTTTCAATGCTGGTGAGCGTGAAATGTTGGCGGAATGGGTCGTGTTGATGCCCGACTTGGAGGCGAGCCAAAGGGATAATCCGATGAATTTCCTCGAATCTTCACACATTCATGATCCGCGATATCCGGTTTTGAATGGATTAGACGACGGCAATGTATTGATGAAAGCTGCCCACTCTTGCGCAATATCTCAGTCATATCTGGCTCACTATTTTGGTGTGGACGCGAATGGGAAGCAGCCCTTGCAAATGCCTGACCGTCTCTTCCTTCCGCGTCTTTCCACCAACCAAGCCCGCTGCCTGGGATCTAAACTGCCCAAGGGTTACCAGTTGGCGCGCTTGAAACGCTCCGTATCTCCCAAGTTTGTCGGCTGGGGAGCAAACGATCTTGAATTGTCGCCGCTTGTGCGGCCCGAAACGAACAGGCCTTCGCATGCCCAAACGCACTGACATCTCCTCGATCCTGATCATCGGCGCCGGGCCGATCGTCATTGGCCAGGCTTGCGAGTTCGATTATTCGGGCACGCAGGCGGTGAAGGCGCTGAAGGAGGAGGGCTATCGCATCGTCCTCGTCAATTCGAACCCCGCCACGATCATGACCGATCCGGACATGGCCGACGCGACCTATGTCGAGCCGATCACGCCCGAATTCGTCGCCAAGATCATCGAGAAGGAGCGGCCCGACGCCGTTCTGCCCACGATGGGCGGCCAGACCGCGCTAAATACCGCGCTGGCGCTGGCGCAGGATGGCACGCTCGAAAAGTACGGCTGCATCATGATCGGCGCAGACGCCGAAGCCATCGACAAGGCGGAAGACCGGATGAAATTCCGCGACGCCGTGGACAAGATCGGCCTCGAATCCGCGCGCTCCGGCATTGCCCACAACGTCGACGAAGCGCTCGCCGTGCTCGAACGCACCGGCCTGCCTTCGATCATCCGCCCCAGCTTCACGCTGGGCGGCACCGGCGGCGGCATCGCCTACAACAAGGAAGAATTCATCCAGATCGTGCGCGGCGGCATCGAAGCCTCGCCCACGTCCGAAGTGCTCATCGAAGAGTCGCTGCTGGGATGGAAAGAATACGAGATGGAGGTCGTTCGCGACAAGAACGACAACTGCATCATCATCTGTTCGATCGAGAACGTCGATCCGATGGGCGTCCACACCGGCGATTCCATCACCGTCGCCCCGGCGTTGACGCTCACCGACAAGGAATACCAGATCATGCGCAATGCATCGATCGCGGTCCTGCGGGAAATCGGCGTGGAAACAGGCGGTTCGAACGTACAGTTCGCAGTCAACCCGAAGGACGGTCGCCTGATCGTCATCGAGATGAACCCCCGCGTCTCGCGCTCGTCGGCGCTGGCTTCCAAGGCCACGGGCTTCCCCATCGCCAAGGTCGCGGCCAAGCTGGCGGTCGGCTACACGCTCGATGAGATCCTGAACGACATCACCGGCGCCACCCCCGCCGCGTTCGAACCGACCATCGATTACGTCGTCACCAAGATCCCGCGCTTCGCCTTTGAAAAGTTCAAGGGGTCCAAGCCACTCCTCGGAACGGCTATGAAGTCCGTCGGCGAAGTGATGGCAATTGGCCGGAATTTCAAGGAATCGATGCAGAAGGCGCTGCGCGGCCTCGAAACCGGGCTCGACGGTTTCAACCGTGTTGTCGAACTCGAAGGCGCTACCCGCGACCAGATCGTCGCCGCGCTCAGCATTGCCACGCCAGACCGCATCCTCGTGATCGCGCAGGCCTTCCGCGAAGGCTTCTCGGTCGAGGACGTCCACGCGGTCACCAAATACGAGCCGTGGTTCCTGCGCCAGATCGAGGAAATCATCGCCGAAGAAGCGCGAATTTCCAAGGATGGCCTGCCGAACGATGCCGTGGGCCTGCGCCGCCTGAAAGCCATGGGCTTTTCCGACAAGCGCCTCGCCACGCTCGCCGTCCGCTCGGTCGGCGTCGCCGGCGGCATGGGCGAAACCCAGGCCAAGCGTTCGGGCCTGCTGCACGATGTGATCAGCGCGATGGCCGGTGCCACCAGCGAAGAAGAAGTGCGCAAGCTGCGCCACAAGCTGGGCGTGCGCCCGGTGTTCAAGCGCATCGACAGCTGCGCCGCCGAGTTCGAGGCGGTCACGCCGTACATGTACTCGACATACGAATCCGGCCTGTTCGGTGAACCGGAGAACGAATCCGCGCCCACCGGCCGGCGCAAGATCGTCATCCTGGGTGGCGGGCCGAACCGCATCGGGCAGGGGATCGAGTTCGATTACTGCTGCTGCCACGCCTGTTTCGCGCTGGAAGAAGCCGGCTACGAAACGATCATGATCAACTGCAACCCGGAAACGGTGTCCACCGACTACGACACGTCGGATCGCTTGTATTTTGAGCCGCTGACCGCTGAGGACGTGCTCGAAATCCTTGAGCTGGAACAGTCGAACGGCGAACTCGTCGGCGTGATCGTCCAGTTCGGCGGGCAGACCCCGCTAAAACTGGCGCAGGCGCTGCAGGATGCGGGCATCCCCATCCTCGGTACTTCGCCCGATTCCATCGACCTTGCCGAAGACCGCGAGCGCTTCGCGGCGCTAGTCGACAAGCTGAAGCTCAAGCAGCCCGAAAACGGCATGGCCCGCAGCCGCGACGAGGCCATCGCCGTCGCCGCGCGCATCGGCTACCCCGTGCTCATCCGCCCCAGCTATGTGCTGGGCGGTCGGGCCATGGAAATCGTCGACAGCGAAGCCCAGCTGGACGACTACATCGCCACCGCCGTGAACGTATCGGGCGACAGCCCGGTGCTGATCGATCGGTACTTGCGCGATGCCATCGAATGCGACGTCGATGCTCTGGCCGATGGCACCGACGTGGTTGTGGCCGGCGTTCTGCAACACATCGAGGAAGCCGGCATCCATTCGGGCGACAGCGCCTGCACCCTGCCGCCATACAGCCTGCCCGCCGACATCATCGCCGAAATGGAGCGGCAGACGGTCCTGCTCGCCAAGGGGCTGAACGTGCGCGGGCTGATGAACATCCAGTTCGCGGTGAAGGATGGCGAGGTTTACCTCATCGAGGTGAACCCGCGCGCCAGCCGCACGGTGCCATTCGTCGCCAAGGCCATCGGCCAGCCCATCGCCAAGTATGCCGCACGCGTGATGGCGGGCGAAAAGCTGGCAGACCTGCCGCCGATCCGCCGCGAGATGAACTACATGGCGGTGAAGGAAGCCGTGTTCCCGTTCGCGCGCTTCCCCGGCGTGGATCCGGTCCTCTCACCCGAGATGAAGTCCACCGGCGAAGTCATGGGAATCGATAGCAATTTTGCCGTCGCGTTCGCCAAGGCGCAGCTGGGCGCCGGGATGCACCTGCCGCTTTCGGGCACGCTGTTCGTGTCGGTAAAGGACAGCGACAAGGCCGTCGTCCTGCCTGCGGTCCAAAAGCTTGCCAGCTTCGGTTTCACCATCGTCGCCACCGGCGGCACCGCGCAGTTCCTGGCCGAAGCCGGCGTGGAAGTGCAGCGCGTAAACAAGGTTGCCGAAGGGCGCCCGCACATCGTCGATCGCATCATCGATGGCGATATCGCGCTGGTGTTCAACACCACCGAGGGCTGGCAAAGCCATAAGGATTCGCAATCGATCCGCGGCTCGGCGCTGAACAACAAGGTCTCGTATTTCACCACGGCGGCGGCATCTGTTGCCGCGGCAGAGGCGATCGAGGCCTTGCGCGGTGCCGAACTTGCGGTACGTTCGTTGCAGGACTATTATAGTTAGGCTTCCACGGGTTTCCCCACCAGCGCGGCAGTACAAGTCCGGACCGGAAGGTCGGTCCGGTGGGGAACGGTTTTCCCTTGTTTGCGTAGCGCAAGGGATTGAAAGAAAGAGGAATATCAATGGCCAGTGTTGACAAGCTGCCGATGCTTCAGGAAGGCTACGACATGCTGACCGCAGAGCTGGCAGCACTGCGCAAGGAGCGGCCACTGATCGTCGACGCGATCGAGGAAGCGCGCGCCCATGGCGACCTTTCCGAAAACGCCGAATATCATGCCGCCAAGGAACGTCAGGGCCAGGTCGAGGCGACTGTCATCGATCTCGAAGACAAGATCAGTCGCGCCCACATCATTGATCCCAAAACGCTTTCAGGCGACCGCATCGTGTTTGGCGCTACCGTGACCCTGCTCGACGATCAGGACAAGCCGGTGCGCTACCAGATCGTCGGCCAGACCGAAGCGGACGCCAAGATGGGTCGCATCAGTTACAATTCGCCGCTTGGCAAGGCCATGATCGGCCGCCGCGTGGATGACGAGATCGAAGTCACCGTTCCATCCGGCGACAAGTTCTACGTCGTCGAGAAGATCGAATTCATCTGAAGTAGCGGCGGTAACGTGCTGTCTCAGCAATAAAAAAGGCCCCGGATCGCTCCGGGGCCTTTTTTGTGTCACGCCGCAGTAGGATGTTCCGGATCAAGCAGTTTGTGCATGTGTACGATCACATAGCGCATCTCGGCATCATCGACCGTGCGTTGCGCCTGACTACGCCAGGCGTCTTCGGCGCTGGCATAGTCGGGATAGACGCCGACGAGGTCAATCGCGTTCAGATCGACGAATTCCAGGCCGCGCGGGTCTTTTACCCGGCCGCCCATCACAAGGTGAAGCTTCTGCATGGCCACCGTTCCGTTGGGGAGAGAAGTCGTGCCCTTACAACGGCACGGCGTCCATGCAAGTCCGACGTTAGCCCTATTAGTGGCGGATCTTCGAAGCGAACTCGTTGGCGCGGCGCATGGCCACTTCACCCGCTTCACGCGCGCCGGCGATGGCCAGGTCGGCCAGATCGAACGCGCGCTTCTTCGCTTCAGCGCTGCCTTCGCTGATCTTGCCGCCCACGCTGCCGCCGATGTCTTCCAGCTTGTGCACGCCGTCCTTGCTGGCATCCGCAGCCTTGGCCGCATAGGCAAGCGCCAGCTCGGTGCCCAGCGCGGCGAGCGATGACAGGCGCTTGCCCGCCTTCTTTTTCTGCGATTTGGGAATGGCCCGCGCGATCAGCGCGCCGATCAGGATGCCGCCGGCGAGCATCGCCACGGGATGTTCCTGCGCCAATGTCTTGACGGTCTTGGCGGAGTCGCCCGCTATTTCGGCGGTGCGGGCCTTGGCTGCGTCAAGGCGTTCGCGCAGGCGGGTATTGCGATCTTCGCTCACAGAAAATTCCTTCGGTTTCAACGGTCCAGCATGTCCTGCACCAGTTCGCCAATCGGGCGGCGGAACAGCCACCCCACCAGCGCCGCCACAGTCAGGCCGATCACCGTCTTGTTTTCGCCAGCCACATCGCGGGCGGTGTCGATGGCATCAACGACTTCGTCGGTCGCCCGTTCCTTGATCCGCTGGCCGATCGACTTGTCGTCCAGCCCGTCGCGCAGCCGCTCCACGTCGCCGCGCACTTGCGCCCATGCTTCGGTGCGCAAGGCGCGGGCGTCGGACAGTTGCTTCGCGTCGCTCATGCCGCGCCATCCTTGCCAAGCAGCACGTCGCGCGCCTTACGAAACCGCGAGACTGCGCTGAAAAAGCACAGGCCGGACAGTAGCAGCAACCCCAAGCCCACCACGGCAAGAGCGCCCCAAGCTGTCAGCAAGGGGGTAAGGGCCAGCAACAGCCCCACCACCAGCGCCACCAGCGTGAAGAACCCGAACGCCAGCGCCAGCAGCAACAGCGCCGCCACGCCCTTCGCGCGCCCCCAGCCATAGGCAATCCGCGCCTGCTGGAATGCCAGTTCGGCTTCGACGAGCGTCTGCCCGTCTTCCAGCAAGGCGCGCACGCCGTCCGTCAGCGATGGATCGCGCAGCTTTTGCGCGTCTTTCTCAGGTTTCGTCATCGCGGGTGTCGCAGTCGGTGCCGCAATGTCCGTCAAGCGTCCGACGAGCCCGATCCACGGAACAGGCGGGCGAGCATGAAGCCGGTCGCGGCCGCAATGCCGATGGCCAGGGCCGGGCTCTTGCGCACGAATTCCTGCACGTCTTCTCCCAGTTCGCCCAGATCCTTCGATTCGATCTTGGCGGCCGTTTCCTGAATGCCGCGCGCTGCGCCACGCGCGTAATCGCCGTATTGCACGCCCAGCTTCTCGTCGATGGTCGTCGCGCTGCCCGAAATCGTCTTGCTCAGCGCGGTCAGCGCGTCACTGGCCTTGGCCTTGCCCTGAACTGCCAGTTCCAGGCCCTTGTCCTTGGCCGTGGCGGCATAGGCACCGGCTTGCTCGGACCAGTCGCTGGCGGCGGCGGAAACCTTGTCCTTGGCTGCGCCGGTTGCGGCAGTGGCGCGGCCCACGGCCTCGTCCTTAAGCGCTTCAGCGCCGGCCTTGGCTTCTTCGATGGCTTTGCCGAAGCGCGACTTGGCTTCGTCCAGGCCTTCGGTCGTGGTCACGCCATCGCCAGCCGTGGTGCTGCTGTCTTTGAGTGTATCGGCCATGAGTCTGTTCCTTCTGAAGCGATTCTGCTGCCGCTTGCGCGGTTGCTGCCATCATAAACGATCCGATGCCGCATGGCACAAACGAATTTGCGCATCGCAGCAGCTTCCCGCCCGTGTGCAGCCTTAACGCCGCTTGCCTGCACGGGTTCCACCCGATAGGAGCGCGGCCAAACGGCGATGTCCAGAGCTTATTCGCCACCATACTGGCCTATCAGGGAGCCGCACATGACCGCGATCATCGATATCCACGCCCGCGAGATCCTCGACAGCCGTGGCAACCCCACCGTCGAAGTCGACGTGCTGCTCGAAGACGGCTCGTTTGGCCGCGCCGCCGTGCCTTCGGGCGCCTCCACCGGCGCGCACGAAGCCGTCGAACTGCGCGATGGCGATGCGTCGCGCTATATGGGCAAGGGCGTGATGAAGGCGGTCACCGCCGTCAACAGCGAGATTGCCGAACTGCTCGTCGGCTTCGATGCCGAAGACCAGCGCGACCTCGATCTCGCCATGATCGAGCTTGATGGCACCGAAAACAAGGCCCGCCTCGGCGCCAACGCGATCCTCGGCGTCAGCCTCGCTGCGGCCAAGGCCGCGGCCGATGCACGCGGCATGCCGCTTTACAGCTATGTCGGCGGCGTTTCCGCGCATGTGCTGCCGGTGCCGATGATGAACATCATCAACGGCGGCGAACATGCCGATAACCCCATCGATTTCCAGGAATTCATGATCATGCCGGTCGGCGCGCCGTCGCTCGCCGAAGCCGTGCGTTGGGGTGCCGAAGTGTTCCACACCCTGAAAAAGGGCCTGCATGAAAAGGGCCTCGCCACCGGCGTGGGCGATGAAGGCGGCTTTGCCCCGAACATCGCCAGCACCCGCGATGCGCTCGATTTCGTGATGGCATCCATCGAAAAGGCCGGGTTCAAGCCGGGCGTCGACATCGTCCTCGCGCTCGATTGCGCCGCCACAGAATTCTTCAAGAACGGCAAGTACGAGATCAGCGGCGAAGGCCTCTCGCTCTCGCCGGTCGCGATGGCAGACTACCTCGCCGCGCTGTGCGATGCTTATCCGATTCGTTCCATCGAAGACGGCATGGGCGAAGACGATTTCGAAGGCTGGGCCGCGCTCACCACCAAGATCGGCAAGAAGGTGCAGCTGGTCGGCGACGATCTGTTCGTCACCAATCCCAAGCGCCTTGAAATGGGCATCGGCAAGGGCTTGGCCAACTCGTTGCTGGTCAAGGTCAACCAGATCGGCACCCTGTCGGAAACTCTCGAAGCCGTCAGCATCGCCCAGCGCAACGGCTACACCGCCGTGATGAGCCACCGTTCGGGTGAAACCGAAGACGCCACCATCGCCGACCTCGCCGTCGCCACCAACTGCGGCCAGATCAAAACCGGCTCGCTCGCCCGTTCGGACCGGTTGGCCAAGTACAACCAGCTTATCCGCATCGAGGAAGAATTGGGCCTGTCGTCGAAGTACGCCGGCGTTGGCGCATTCGTAAGGCTGGCGGGCTAAGGTCTAAGTACCTCCCCGGTACGGGGAGGGGGAGCGCAGGCGGACCAAGCAAGCTGCCGGGGGCAGTTTGCCCGCCGAGCCGGGCGGCGGCAACGCGCCCGTGGCAAAGGATGGTGGAGGGACACCCTCAGGAATAGAAAAGGGCCGTCCGGTGGGGCGGCCCTTTTTACGTCGCATGATATTTCAACCAAATACGGCTTACACGCGATCAGGCAGTAACGCGATCAGCGGCCGTGCGTTCGCGCATCAGCTTTATTGCTTCGTAGGATGACTCGATCGCGCCTTCCTGCCAGAATGGAATATAGCTGAGATGTTCGCCGGCAAAGAAGACCCGGCCCTCAGGCTTGCAGAGCTGGAGATAATCCGTCTTGCGCTGTTCGTCAGTCCACAGGCAGCCCACGCCTCCGCTGTACTGTGTTTCATTCCATGCCACGGTGATGGGTTTGCCGAGCAACTTTGATTTGCCCGGATGCATACGCTCGATCACGCCGCGAGAAATTGCCAGGCGTTCTTCGGGTGCCATATGCGTAAAGGCCACGGAATTTGGCCGCCCACCATACGTATAGGCGCCCATCAGGATGCCCTTCGGGCTATTCCAGCCGCCGCTGGGATACCAGACCACGGTATTGGCTGCGTCGGTCCAGGCGAGGCCGCCGTAGATGCCTTCATCTTCCCAGAAACGCGGCGCCTCCCAAGCGACCTTTGCCGAAGGAACATAAGTGGCACCGGCGAGAGACGCCGTTTTGGCAGCGCTGAAATCGTGATCCAGTTTTGCCACATAGTTGGCGGGCAGCGTGCAAAGGCAATAATCGGCAGTGATCGGCGCACCGTGAACGAGCGTGACCGTTACGCCGCGATCAGACGAACGCACACCGGCCACCGGACTGCCCAGCCTAACATGATCTCTGATCGTGCCATAAATGGCATGCGCGATCCGGTCCATTCCGCCGACCGGTTGGAACATCGGCGCTTGCTGATCGAACGTTTCCTCGAACAGCGCTGGCGCGCCCCAGTCGCCATGCGACATCAGTTGATCGAGCGTCAGCGGATCAAATGCTTTGCCCGGTTCGTCATAACCACCGGGAGGACGGCTATATCCTGATCGGTCGGACCCTGCGTAGCTGCCGCTTTTGGTCAACGCGCCCCAATCGGAAAGGTAGGCTCGCAACATTTCCTTGTCTTTTGAAGTCAGTTCCCGATCGAGCGCTCCACCGTCGATCGACTTGGTCAGCAGTTCGGCAATATGCCCGCGCGTGTCGTTGACCGCGCGCCGTTGCGAAACGATTTCACTGCCTGCATCCACCGGTGCGGAGCGATTGACGTTGACCATCACTTCAAGCGGTACGTTCAGTTCGCGCGCATAGTGAAAGATGCCGTGGTGCTCGGTCGGCAGACGCGCCGCGCCGGCATTCATATAAAGACCGCTGTCAAACTGGCAGATCTGGTCGTCGCGGCCATCCTGCACCACCCGGTCGCCGCGGCGGATCGACCATACCCGGCCCCCGATCCGATCGCGGGCCTCGATGATCGTAATCGCATAACCAGCCTTGATCAGCTCATGGCCCGCCGTCAATCCGGCCATGCCTGCGCCAAGAATAACCACCGATTTGCCCTTGCCCGATCCGGCCGGCAATTGCGGCACCCCGGCAAAAGCCCGCGGCATCGAAAGCAGGCCCAACGCCTGCATCGACAAATAGGCCGCGCTATATCCGCCGGCTTTTCCCATCGCCTGAAGGAATGCGCGGCGCGAGGTCACTTGCCCATGACCTTGGCTGCCTGGACCTCGATCTCGACAAGGAATTGGGGGGCGGCCAGCGCCGCCACTTCCACAGTCACCCGTGCCGGCTTGTTCGGCTGTGCAGGCGTGCCGAACATTTCATTGTAAGCCTTCATCATGCCGCCAAAATCCATCCGTTTGGCGCCCGGAGGCGCAACCAGATAGACCCGCATCATCACGACATCTTGCGGACCCATGCCTTGGGCCGCCAGTGCCGCAGCAAGGCGGCCAAGCACGGAGCGCGTCTGGGTTTCTGTATCGCCAAAACGCTCTACGCTGCCCTCCGGCGCGGTCATGACCGATTCTGCGGCGAGCGCGCCGCTAACGTAAACCACGGTCGCGCCGGGCGGAATGGTTACACTTGCCGCAATTGGCGAGGCCGCGGGACCCGCACGGGTTATTTGTGCCATTGCAGCAGAAGTTGGCTGCAACGCCAACACGGCCAAAACGAACGATGCTGCTGCGAGCCGTACTCTCATGAAGCCCCCAGATTACTAGAAAATCGAGGGTCTCACGAAATTATGCAAATCACAATGGTGTCAGCCGGGTGGGTTTCCAGCGCGAATATCCTGCTGTCCTACACGGCGGCGCACGGCGAGGGTGGCTCATGCCGCCACCTTTTCCTCACGCGCAACCTCGTCCTTCGCCTGGTCGGCGATTTTCTCGGCTTTCTCGATCTCGCGCTTTTTCTTCGGGCTGAGCAGGTACTGCCACACGCCCCAGCCGTTCACCGCCAGCAGCAGCGCGTTCTGCACCACGATCGGCATGGTCCCGTTGAACAGCCCCGATGCGATCCACGCGATCGACACCACCACGAACAGCACGAAAGCCCATCCGGTCCACCGCCGACCCCAGTCGGCGGCGATCATCGCGGCGGCGAGGATGGCACCGATGGCGCCGAACCATTCGAGTGGACCGTTCATGCGGGGGATCTCCTCCTGCCGGGATGGCAGGAGCGAGAACCCGCAGTGGCTGCACCGGTTCCGGGGCCGCCAGCTGCCTTCAGGTGCTGTTAGGTGTGCTTCGGGTTCAGGTGTACTTTTCGCGCAAAGCGAGCAGCGCCATGGCCGCCTTGGCCGCTTCGCCGCCCTTGTCCTTCTGCGCGGGGTCGGCGCGGACGAGGGCCTGTTCCTCGTTCTCGACCGTCAGGATGCCGTTGCCGATGGCCAGGCCGTCCATCGTTAAGGCCATAATTCCACGGGCGGATTCGCCGGCAACGATCTCGAAGTGATAAGTCTCGCCCCGGATGACAACGCCGATGGCGACATAGCCGTCGAAGTCGTTGCTTTCGTCCGCCAGCGAGATTGCGCCCGGAATCTCCAGCGCGCCCGGCACGGTGATCACCTCCACCTTGTGGCCCGCATCCTTCAGCGCAGCGCGCGCACCAGCGACAAGCATGTCGTTGAGATGGTCATAGAATCGTGCTTCGACGATCAGGAATTTTGCCACGTTATCAATTACTCCGAAGGGATCGGCTGTTCACCGACGATATTGAGGCCATAGCCTTCCAGCGCAACGATGTTGCGGTGCGCATTGGTCAGCAAGATCATTTCGTGCACGCCCATATCCGCCAAAATCTGCGCGCCGATGCCATAGCTGCGCAAGTCCATGTCGAGCGCCACGCCGCCGCCGCGCGCCGGATCGCTTTCAGGCGGCGCGATCAGCAGCACCATGATGCCCGCGCCGGCCTTGCCGATTTCCGCCATCGCGCGCTGCAAGGTGCGCTTGCGCAAACCGGGCTGGCCAAGAATGTCGTCGAGGACCGAGATCGTGTGTACCCGCGCCAGTGTCGGTGTGCCGTCGATCACCTGGCCCTTTTGCAGCACGAAGCTCTCCGTGCCGTCCACCTTGTTGCGATAGGTCAGCAAGCGCCAGTCGCCGCCATAGTCCGACGTGAACGGAATGTCCGCGATCTTGGTGACCAGATGATCGTGCCGGCGACGATATTCGATCAGGTCGCGGATCGTACCCATCTTCAACCCGTGCTTGCGCGCGAAGGGGATCAGGTCGTCCATCCGGGCCATCGTCCCGTCGTCCTTCATGATCTCGCAGATCACGCCCGATGGATTGAGGCCGGCCAGCCGAGAGATATCGACCGCCGCTTCGGTATGCCCAGCGCGCACCAGCACGCCGCCATCGCGGGCGATCAGCGGGAACACGTGGCCCGGCGTCACGATGTCGTCACGCCCCTTTGCGGCATCGATCGCCACGGAGACAGTGCGGGCGCGGTCGCCCGCCGAAATGCCCGTGGTAACGCCTTCGCGCGCTTCGATCGAGACGGTGAACGCGGTTTCATGGCGCGTGCCGTTGGCGCGGCTCATCAGTTCCAGCCCCATCTGCTCGCAACGCGTGCGCGTCAGCGTCAGGCAGATCAGGCCGCGGCCGTGGGTGGCCATGAAGTTCACCGCATCGGGCGTCGCCATCTGCGCCGGGATCACCAGATCGCCTTCGTTCTCGCGGTCCTCGTCGTCGACCAGAATGAACATGCGACCATTGCGCGCCTCGTCGATGATTTCCTCGATGGGCACGAGGGCGGGGGTGTCGTCGCTATCCGCAAGGAACCGCTCCAGCTTGGCCAGCGTATCGGCCGTCGGGTTCCAGCCCGGTTCGGTCAGATCGCGCAAGGTGTTGGCATGGAGCCCCGCCGCGCGGGCGAGGCCGGAGCGGGACATTCCGCCGTCTACGACGAGACGGCGGATGCGATCGATGAGTTCACTGGACATAAAGTCCGTTTTTCACATCGTGATGTGATTTGCAATATGAAAAATAACATCACGATCACATTTATCCCTCAGAACGCGGCAATCCCGGTAATCCCGCGTCCCAAAATCAGCGCATGAACGTCATGCGTACCCTCGTAGGTGTTCACCGTCTCGAGGTTCACCATGTGCCGGATCACATGATATTCGCCTGAAATGCCGTTGCCGCCGTGCATGTCGCGGGATGCGCGGGCGATATCGAGCGCCTTGCCGCAATTGTTGCGCTTGATCAGGCTGATCATTTCCGGCGCAAACGCGCCTTCGTCCATCAACCGACCGACGCGCAGGCTGGCATGCAGGCCCAGCGCAATCTCGGTCAGCATGTCTGCCAACTTCTTCTGGTAAAGCTGCGTGGCGGCCAGCGGACGGCCGAACTGGTTGCGATCCAGCCCATACTGGCGCGCGGCGGAAAGGCAGAACTCCGCCGCCCCCATCACGCCCCACGAAATACCGTATCGCGCGCGATTCAGGCAGCCGAACGGCCCCTTCAAGCCCTGAACGTTCGGCAGCAGCGCATCATCGGGCACGAACACATCGTCCATGTCGATCATGCCTGTAATCGACGCCCGCAGCGAAATCTTGCCCTCGATCTTCGGCGCGGAAAGGCCTTCCATGCCCTTTTCGAGGATGAAGCCCCGGATGCCACCGCCATGCGCATCGGACTTGGCCCAGATCACGAACACATCGGCGATCGGCGCGTTGCTGATCCAGGTCTTGTTGCCAGTAATCCGATAGCCGCCATCGACCTTCACAGCGCGGGTCCGCATCCCGCCGGGATCGGAGCCGGCGTCGGGTTCGGTCAATCCGAAGCAACCGATGGTTTCTCCGCGCGCCAGCGACGGCAGATAACGCATACGCTGTTCTTCCGACCCATAAGCATAGATCGGATACATAACGAGGCTGGATTGCACCGACATCATAGAGCGGTAGCCCGAATCCACCCGCTCGATCTCCCGCGCGACCAGACCATAGGCGACGTAGGTTGCACCCGCACCGCCATAGGCTTCGGGCAGGGTCAGCCCCAGCAGGCCCTGATCGCCCATTTCGCGGAAAATCGCAGGGTCGGTATATTCACGCGCAAAAGCATCCGCCACGCGCGGCTGCAGACGATCCTGCGCAAACGCGCGAGCCGAAGCGCCGATCATCCGCTCATCCTCGTTCAGCACCGTGTCGAGCGCCAGCGCATCTTCCCAATCGAATCGAACCATGTCGGCCATTGAACTTCTTTCCAAAACGGATGGTGCCGACACGCAAGGGTGCGGCCAATGGCAGCCTTGTTGCATATTGCACCGAGCGTTGGAAAGATCGCGAACGGGCAATCCATCCCAATCGGTACCTGTCTGGCAACGGCGCAGGGTGGGCGAACGATCAAGTGTGGACACGCGCCGCAGGTGCGCGGCATTGGAGTGCCGCACCTTGCCACCGGCGCAGGCGCCATCACCTTGGAATTGCGATGAATGCTGCACCCGATCTTGCCATTCGCCTGCGCCGCGCCGAGTTCAACCGCGCGCTGCGGGATTCAGATTTGGCCGCCATCGGTCCGATTCTCGCGTCGAATGCGATTCTCATCACCGGCTCGGACAGTGCGATCATCGCCGGCCGCAAGGCGCAACTGATTGCATGGAAACGCGAATTTGCGGCGAAAGAGCCAACGGTTTACATTCGCACCCCATCGGAAATCGTGGCCTCATCCGTCGAGCCGATCGCACTGGAGCACGGGCGATGGCAAGGAATGGACCCCTCGACGCGCAAAGCCCGCGCATCCGGTCTATATACCGCCAAGTGGCGGAGCAATGGCGCAGAGTAGGTGATCGAAGCCGAGATTTACCTGACCACGGCGTAACAACCCGTTTACGGGCAGAACGGCGCAAATTCCTGAAATATCTAGAAAATGGTGCCGCTTAGAGGATTCGAACCTCTGACCCCATCATTACGAATGATGTGCTCTACCGACTGAGCTAAAGCGGCATGCCCTTAAGGCAGGCCGGCCGTTTAGCCATGGCCGGCCGGGAACGCAATGGCATTTTCCGACTATCTGCACGTGGTTGGCTGATCCCGTGCAAGTCGTTGTTTTTACTGCCGCAGCAGGTCGCGGCCTACGATCATGCGCATCACCTGGTTGGTGCCTTCGAGGATCGAATGGACGCGCAAGTCGCGCCAGAAGCGTTCGATCGGATAGTCCTTGAGGTAACCGTAGCCGCCAAACAACTGAAGCGCGTCGTTGACGATCTTCGATCCGCTGTCGGTCGCCAGCCGCTTGGCCATCGCGGAAAAGCGCGACTTGTCGGGGGCGTTGGCCGAAACCTTGCCGGCGGCGAGATAGAGCAAGGCGCGGGCGGCTTCGAGGTCGGTCGCCATGTCGGCCAGCATAAACTGCGTGTTCTGGAAATCAGCGATCGCCTGGCCGAACTGCTTGCGGTCCTTGGTGTACTGCACGGCCTCGTCGAGGCAGCGCTGCGCACCGCCCAGCGAGCAGGCGCCGATGTTCAGACGGCCGCCGTCGAGGCCGGCCATGGCGATGCGGAAGCCTTCGCCCTCGTCGCCGACGCGGTTGGCAACGGGCACGCGGCAGTCCTCGAACACCACTTGTGCGGTGGGCGAGGCATTCCAGCCCAGCTTGCGTTCCTGTGCGCCGAAGGAGAAGCCCGGCGTGCCCTTTTCAACGACAATGCACGATACGCCCTTGGCGCCGTTGTCGCTGGTGCGGACCATGACCACGTAGATGTCGTTCACGCCCGCGCCGGAAATGAACTGCTTCGCGCCGTTCAGCACATAATGATCGCCATCGAGCCGTGCGGTGGTTTTCAGTGCTGCCGCGTCCGATCCGGAGCCGGGCTCGGTCAGGCAATAGCTGGCGATCTTTTCCATGCTGACGAGCGAGGGCAGGAAGCGGGCCTTCACGTCTGCCGAGCCATAGGCGTCGATCATCCAGGCGCCCATGTTGTGGATCGAGATGAACGCGCTGGTCGCGGGGCAGCCATAGGCCATCGCTTCCATGATAAGCGCCGATTCCAGCCGCCCAAGGCCGATGCCGCCCGATTCCTCGGACACATAGATCGAGCCGAAGCCGAGTTCGCCGGCCGCCTTCCACACATCGACCGGGAAGTGATGGTCCTCGTCCCATTGCGACGCGAATGGCGTGATCGCATCGGCGGTAAACTTGCGCGCCATGTCCTGGATCGCGAGCTGGTCTTCGGTCAGTTCGAACTGGTTTGTCATGCGGTGCGGCCGTCCTGGCGGAATGAGCGTATATCTGGTCCTAGACACGAAACTGCCCCGGCGACAAGCCTGTCACCGGGGCAGATCACATCACGCGTTGCCTTCCGATCAGGAAGCCATCGCGTCGATCACGTCCTTGCCGAACAGTTCTTCGTCGCTGGGGATCACCTTGGTCTGCGCCAGCGGCTTCGAAACCCAGGTTTCGTTGATCAGGTCGCGCCAAGTGATGTTGTTGTTGGTGCCATTGCCGCCCCAGCTGCCGCAGCCGAGCGAGAAGGTCTGGCGCATGCCGTTCCACAGGTTGCCGCTGTTGGAAGCGGACTGCGGCTGATTCACCATCACGCGGCTGGTCTTGGTGCCCATCGCCAGCTTCAGGATGTTTTCGTCGGACTGCGAATAGATGCCGCAGCTGTGGCCCTGACCTTGGTAAGCCTGGATACGGTTGGTCAACGCAATCGCCTCGTCGAGGTCCTTCACGCGATACAGCGCCATCGTGACGGTCATCTTTTCGCCGGAGAACGGATGTTCCGGGCCGACGCCGGTTTCGGGCACAATGAAGAAGCGCTTGCCTTCGGGCAGGCCGAACCCGGCGACGCCGGCGATCATTTCTGCGGGCTGCGCCACGACCTTGGCATTGATGTGGCCATCGACCCAGATGACGTTCTGGAGCAGTGCCTTTTCTTCTTCCGAAACGATGTAGCCGCCCTGGTGGACCAGCTTGGCCAGCATTTCGTCATAGATGGCATCGACCAGCACGACCGCATTGTCGGACGAGCAGGAAGCAGCGAGGTCCAGCGTCTTGGAAATGCGGATCTTTTCGGCCGCATCGTCAAGGTCGGCGGTTTCGTCGACGGTGATGACGGCATTGCCGACGCCAACACCCAATGCCGGGGTGCCGCTTGAATACGCGGCGGTGACCATCGCCGAGCCGCCGGTGGCGAGCACGCGGTCGCACTGCTTCATCAGTTCGTTGGTCTTGGGCACCGAAGGCACTTCGATGGCGATGACGAGATCGGCCGGGGCGCCCATCTTGACCAGCGCGGCGCGCATCAGATCACAGATCAGCTTGTTGGTCAGCTTTGCGCGCGGGTGCGGGGCTACGATGATCGAGTTGCGGCCCTTTACGGCCGAAATCGCCTTGATCACCGGGGTCGCTTCGGGGTTGGTCGAGGGCGAAAGTGCGCCGATCACGCCCACTGGCTTGGCGATCTTCACGATGTTGCGGACGGGATCTTCCTCGATGATGCCGACCGACTTGTCGTTGATGATGTCCATCAGCGTGGCGCGGGTCTTGCGGAAGATCTTGAGGTACTTGCCGTCATAATTGCCCAGCTGCGTCTCTTCGACGGTGTGCTTGGCGATCATTTCGGCCACGTCTTCGCGGGCAACCGCCCACACCATCGCGCGGATCAGGCGATCGACCTGTTCCTGCGTGTAGTGCTCGATCTGCGCCTGCGCCACGCGCGAGCGGGCGACGAGACCGGCGATTTCGACGGCATCGGCGGAATCATCGATTTTCAGTGCAGTTGCCATGACAGTCCTCTATCCCTTGAAGGCAGGCGTGGACGCGGCCTTGACCGACTCCGTCACCCGATTGACCTCGATTCCGCCGCCTATGAACCCGCCATTGGTTGCAGGCAATATCTGACTATGCAATGACGACCTGCAATTATGCAGACGACTGACTGGCAAGACCTGCAGACCTTCCTCGCTATCGCACGGGCTGGGCAATTGACGCGCGCGGGCACGGCCATGGGGGCCGATGCGACGACGATGGGCCGGCGATTGCGGCGGCTGGAGGCGCAGCTGGGCGCGCGCCTGTTCGAACAGACGCGCGAGGGGCAAGTGCTGACCGAGGCGGGCGAAAGCCTGCTGGCGCGGGTGGAATCGATGGCGCAGGCGGCCGCCGGCATCGGCGATGAAAAAGGGCAGGGCCATGCGGTCATTTCCGGCACGTTGCGCATCAGCGTGTCCGAAGGTTTCGGTAGCTGGTTTCTGGCCAAGCATGTGCCGGAATTCGTGACCGCCTATCCCGGCATATCGCTCGACCTTGTCGCCAGCAGCGGCTTTCTGTCGCTGTCAAAGCGAGAGGTGGATATTGCGGTGATGCTGTCGCGGCCGCGCGCCGGGCCGGTGATCGCGCGCAAGCTTTCGGATTATGCGCTTCGGCTCTATGCCACGCAGGGCTATCTCGCCGAGCACAGGATGCCCAAGGAGCCGGGCGATCTGGCGCAG
>DAICYJ010000227.1 GCA_027311705.1 Novosphingobium sp.
ACGGCGGCGGTATTCGCGGTGCGGCACGATCAACCGGTCATCGTGCCAGCAGCCGCCACTCCACAGCACGATATCGAGGTCGAGCGTCCTGGCTCCCCAGCGCGCGCCACGGCGCACCCGACCAAAGGCGTTCTCGATCTCGTGCAGCACGTCGAGCAGCGCGGGCGGCTCTAGTTCGCTACGCACCACGGCGGCGGCATTCGCATAGCGGCGGCGTGACGGACCCAGGGGTGCGCTGGCCATGATCGGCGAAACCCGCTCCAGAGCCAACCCCCGCGCCGCCATGGCCGCAAGCGCGGCGCGCAGCACGGCATGTGGCGGCCCCAGCCGCACGTGGCGCACATTCGATCCCAGCGCGATGAGGTAGCGGCTCGCGGCCGGCGCGCTCACGTAGCCTGCGCCAGCCGCCCGTAAAGTTCCGGTCGACGGTCACGGAAAAAGCCCATGCCCGCGCGGTGCCTTGCCGCTTCGGCAAGGTCGATCGTCGCGGTCAGCACGCCGGTTTCATCGGCCCCGTATTCGGCCAGGAAATCGCCCCACTGGTTGGCGATGAAGGTGTGACCATAAAAACGCTGGTCATTTTCTTCCATGCCGATGCGGTTGGCCGCGATCACCGGCATGCAGTTCGATGCTGCATGGCCCAGCATGGCGCGCCGCCAGATGCGGCTGGTGTCGAATTCCGCGTCATAGGGTTCGGATCCGATCGCGGTGGGATAGAACAGCAGTTCCGCCCCCATCAGCGCCATCGCCCGCGCGCATTCGGGATACCACTGGTCCCAGCACACGCCCACGCCGATCCGTGCCCCGAAAACGTCCCACACCTTGAACCCCGTGTTGCCGGGCCGGAAATAATACTTTTCCTCATACCCCGGACCATCGGGAATGTGGCTTTTGCGGTAGATGCCCATGATCGCGCCGTCAGGGCCGATCATCGCCAGCGTGTTGTAGTAATGGTGGCCGTCGCGCTCGAAAAAGCTGGTCGGGATGGCAACGCCCAGCCCTTTCGCCAGCCGCTGCATTTCGCGCACCGACGGGTCTTCGTCCAGCGGCCGGGCGAGCGCGAACAGCGCCTCGTCCTCGTGCTTGCAGAAATAGGGACTCGCGAACAGTTCGGGCGGCAGGATAACCTGCGCCCCGCCGTCGGCCGCATGCTCCACCAGCGCGGAAACGGCGGCGATATTGGTCTGCTCGTCCGCGTTGAGCGCGAGTTGCAGGGCGGCGACGGTGATGCTGGTCATGGCCCGCCCTTATTCCTCCCGCCGCCGGCTTTCAACGCCTGCGATCAGGCAACGGTCATCAGGGCCGCTTGCGGAACAGCAGTGTCATCCGGTCGCTTTCGCCGATGGCGGCGTAACGGTCGCGGTCCTTGTCCTTCAAAGTATAGGCGGGCGGCAGCGTCCACACGCCGTCGGGCCAGTTGGCAGTATCCTTGGGGTTGGCGTTGACCTCGCTCTTGTCGACCAGTTCGAAACCCATCGCCTCCACCAGCGCGACCACGTCCTTTTCGCGCAGATAGCCCTTGCTGCCGTCGGTATAGTCGGCAGAGGCACCGGCGGGCGCGCGGTGCTGCTCGATCACCAGCAAGCCATCGGGCTTCAACAGCGCGCGAATCGCCTTCAGGTCGCCATAGAGCCAGCCGTACGTGAGCATGTTGTGCATCTCGCGCATCAGCAGCACGCGATCGACTGTGCCGTTGGCCGCATCGGGAATCACTGCGGTGCCATAGGCGGCGATGCGATCCGCAGGGGCGCCGGTCCAGCCGGTCGCCTTGGCCGGGAACGTCGTCACCGGGTCCACTTGATCGGGCCGTGGCGCGCGGAACAGCGCGATGTAACGCCCCTTTTCGCCCAGAAACGGCACGACGGCGCGGGTGTACCAGCCATCGCCCGGCAGGTAATCAACCACGGTCATGCCCGGCGCTATGCGGGCAAAGGCCAGCGTTTCGGCAGGATGGCGAAAGGCGTCGCGCGCCCGGTCCTTGTCGCGGCGTGGATCGGCCAGCACGGCCGCCAGCGCCGGAGCGGCATGTGGCGCGGCGGCAGTGGGAGCGGCCACGGCAACACCGGGCAGTGCCAGCGGTGCGATGCCGGCGATGGCAAGCGAAACGATGGACAGGAGGAGCTTCTTGCGCATACGGTTTTTCCTGCGGGATGAACGGCGGACCGAACCAAAACGGTCTTCATGTTACCCTAAGCGGAGACCATGACAATCCGGCGCGTAGATCCTATTTAGCGTCGCATGAACAGCAGAGGGCCGACGATGACGACACCGACAACCCAACAGGCCATCATGGCGGGCGGATGCTTCTGGTGCACCGAGGCGGTGTTCCGCGATGTCGTCGGCGTTACCGAGGTGGAAAGCGGATATATCGGCGGTCCGGGTGCCAATCCGACGTACAAGGCGGTGTGCTCCGGCACCACCGGGCATGCCGAGGCGATTCGCGTAACCTTCGATGCCGATGTGGTTTCGTACGGCGATATCCTCGACATGTTCTTCGCCACGCATGATCCCACGCAGCTGAACCGCCAGGGCAATGACGTGGGCACGCAATACCGCTCAGCCCTGTTTCCGCTCGATGCCGCTCAGGCGGAAGAAGCCCGCGCCGCCATCGTGCGCGCGCAGGCCGAACGGTCGCAGCCGATCGTCACCACGATCGAAGGCGCGACCACCAGTGGCCCGTCCGAATGGTTTCCGGCCGAAGACTATCACCAGGAATACTGGGACGGCGAAGGCCAGCGCAATCCCTATTGCCTCGCGGTGATCCCGCCCAAGCTTGCCAAGCTGCGCAAAAGCTTCGCCAACCGCGTCAAAAGCTGACCTCTTCGCCCTCTCCCTTCAGGAAGAGGGTTGGGTGAGGGGTAGCTGACGTCCCTACTTCTTTTCCCACATCGCGGCAAAGAACCCGTCGATCCCGCCCACGTCCGCAAGCATGCCGGGATCGCTGCGGAACCAGCCGCGCTCGGTCGGCGCGATGCCAGCCGGCAGGCAGATTGCGTCAACCGGAACCGGCCACAGCGCCTTCACCCAATCGGCCTGCATTTCGCCCTCGCCCGGTTCCAGCGAGCACACGGCATAGACCAGCCGCCCGCCGGGCTTGAGCGCGCTGGCGGCGCGTTCCATCAGCCCGCGCTGCAGGTCTTCCAGTTCGTCGAAGCGGATCAGGCGGTGCAACACGTCGGGGTGGCGGCGGCAGGTGCCAGTGGCGCTGCACGGCGCATCGACCAGCACCGCGTCATAGATTTCGGCCGGACGCCATTGCATGGCATCGGCGGCGATGACTTCGGCTTCCAGCCCGGTGCGCGCCAAATTTTCACGCAGCCGCTCCAGCCGGCGGGCAGACCGGTCGAGCGCCGTCACGCGCCAGCCAGCGGCGGCGAGCTGCATCGTCTTGCCCCCCGGCGCGGAGCACAGGTCCAGCACGCGGCGGCCTTCACCCAGACCCAGCAGTCGCGCAGGGATGCTGGCGGCCAGATCCTGCACCCACCATGCGCCTTCGTCATACCCAGGCAGCGCCTCGATCGATCCGCCGCGCGGCAGGCGGATATGGCCGGGCAACAGAGAGTGTCCGCCCAGCTTCTCGATCCATTCGGCCGTGTCCGCCGCGTTGCGCAGCGTGATGTCGAGCGGCGGCGGCTCGACCAGTCCGGCGGCGATGGCGTCCACCCGGTCCGGCCATGCAGCCTGCCAGCGCAACTGCGCCGATTCGGGCAAAGTCGGCGCGGCGGGCAGCGCTTGGCCCGACTTGAGAATGGCGGAAAACACACCATGCGCCAGCCGGCGCGGTCCGCCCATCAGCAGTGGCAGGCAGGTGGCGATCACCGCATGCGGCGGTAGGGACAGCCGCAGCGCCTGCGCCAGCATCAGCCGCAACACGCTGCGCACCTTCGCATCGTCGCCCAGCCGCTGCTTCATAGACCCGTCGATCAGCGCATCGAGATCGGGCATCCAGCGCAGCGCCTCCTGCGCGATGGCCAATGCCAGCGCGCGGTCGTCGCCGCGTTCAATGCCGCGCAGGGTGCCGGGCGCGGCCTGATCGAGCTGCTCGCCCCGGCGCAGAACCGCATCGAGAAGGCGCAGGGCGGCGCGGCGCGCAGGCACGCCGGGAAGTTCGTCGGAAGCATGGGATTTGGGCATTCGGCCGCCTATCGGCGTTTATGCCCGTCTTGGCAATTGCACTGCGCCCACGAAGCGCCCATCTCGTTCGCTATGGACAAGCCCACCCCCCGCGCCACCAAGCGCCCGGCAGCCTTCACGCCGCCCTCGCACTGGACCAACGACCCCGCCCCCGCCCCGCGCGCCATCGAACGCGGCGACGATCCGGACGGCCTCGACCCCACCCGCTTCGGCGATTGGGAAAAAAACGGCATCGCGATCGATTTCTAACCCTCGATCACACCCGTCGCCGGATGGTGCCGATCCAGGTGCTTGCGGATCATCTTCAGGTTGCGACTGTTCGATCGAAACAGAAAGTCGAACGCGTCGCCCACAAACGGCACCGCGCCGACCGCCGTATCGAACACCACGTTGGCGCTCATGCGCGCCAGCTTCCACTTCGACATGCCCAGATTGCGGGCTTCCCACACCAGCCATGCGCCCATCGCGGCGGTGATCACGTCACCCGCCACGGGCACCAGCCCGACCACGGCGTCCAGCCCGATCTTGCGGCCCAGCCCCGGCACCGTGATGCTGCGCTCCAGAACCCGCTCCATCATTTCCACTCGGCCGCGCACCGATGCGGGATCGCTGCCAAGGCCGGGAAGGTCCGGCTTCATGCGGATGGGGCGGGCGGTGCGGGCGGTCGTCTGGTCCATGCCCCTTATCTGGGGAGCATCGCCATCGGCGGCAAGGGATGCCATCCCCACGGATTGGGATCGAACCCGGTCACCCCGCTGCGCACCATCGACCAGCGCAGCGGCCGGGCGATGGGGATATAGCCGTTGGCGGCAGTGATTTCGGCTTCTGCCTCGCCCAGCAATGCGGCCCTTTGGCGGGGATCGCGCGCCAGCCGCGCATCCGCCAGCCGCGCATCGCCCACCGCATTGCACCCCGCCTTGCGTACCGAACATGCCAGCTGGTTGAGGAACCAGGTCGCCCGGCCATAGCGCGCGACGCTGTCGATCAGGCGCAGTTCGGCGGGTTTGTTTTCCGCCACGCGGCGCAACGTGACGCCCACCGCCGCAAAATCGGCCTGCAATCGCTGGAGCACCAACCGCGATCCCGGCCCGTCGGGCATCGCGATGCGCAGCAAGGGCCCGGTGCCGGACGTCTGCCGCCACCGGTTGACGCGCTCCGCCGCCAGCGCACGCCGCTGCTCCATCGCCATGCCCACCCAGCGCTCGCCCACGGTGCCAAGATCGCCCTCCACATCGGGCGAGACGACCCGCGTCGTCGGCTTCCAGCCGCCCACGTTGAACGCGGAGATGATCGCGTCGCGATCGATGGCCAGCGCCAGTGCCTCGCGATTGGGTGCGTCGGCGAGGAAGCCATCCTCGCTGTCGATCATTACGCCGAACATTCCGATTACCGGATCGAGTTGCACGTTCCCGCGCGAAAGTGTGGTCACCCCCGCCAGCGGCAGCGAATCGATTCTGCCGCCAAGCACTACGTCGACGAAACCATCGTTGAACCGCGCCACGGCTCCGCCCACGGTGGCAAGCTCCACCGCCAGGCTGCGACTGCGGCGCGCCCAGCCTTCCTGTGCCGGCAGCCCGCGCCTTTCGGGCGGGATCAGCGTGAGGACGGCCTTGGTTCCCGCGTCGCCATCGCGCCGCAGCGCCATCGGCCCGGACCCGCGCTTGTCATGCGGCATGCCCAGTTCGGGTTGCGCCAGCAGGGTCAGCAGATCGGGCATCGGCGCGACGAGATCGACCTCGATCACCCGCGCTGCCATCACCCGCACCTGCCCGATCGGGGCGAGATCGAGGCCCAGCGCTGTGCCCTTCAGCGCGGCCAGCGCTTTCTTCAACGCCGCAGCGGCAGTTTCGGCGGTGACCGGCGATCCATCGGGCCACACCCCGTCCCGCAGGCGGAAGATATAGCTCTGTCCGTCATCGGTGATGATCCACCTGTCGGCGAGCGCCGGCACCACGCGCCCCTGCGAATCGAAACCGACCAGCCCCTCGACTGTCGCATCGCGCAGTACTTGAGCCGCCGGGGAAAGCCGCGTTCCAGCGGTCTGGAAAGCCGATGCATCGCCCACCAGCGCGATCGGCAAGGTATCCTGCGCACCACGCCCGCAACCGTTCGCCAGCAGGAATGCGGCAAGTGGCAGTGCAAGGCGGAAAAATCGGGACATCCCGGCGGTGCTAGCAGATCGTTTTGCTCCGGTCAGTGCCGCCTTGCGGTCAGCACCAAAAATCCCGGTCAGATCTTGCGCAGGCGATTCGGGTCGACATGCTGGATCGGCGTGCGCACAAAACGAGGAGTCTCGCTGTCGCCCGAAGCGACCACCGGCGCGCGCGCCAGTTTGGGGTCGATATCTTCGGCAAAGGCGATGCCGAAACGGTTGTCCTGGATCCACGCCACCACGCCATCGACCCAGCCGATGTTTCGCAGGTTGACTTGAATTTGCAGGCCACGGGTCACTCTCATACCGCCTTCGGCCATCATGCCGCCGGCGGAAAGGTTGCGCACCTTGACGCGGGTTTCGCCGTCGATTCCGGACAGGCGCACGTCCGCCATCAGGAACAGGCTGTCTCGCCCCAGTTGCCGATGATCGAGTTCTGCCACGTTGTTCCGTTTCATCCCCGAGAAACCGCTCCAGACAGGGTGCCGGACCATCCGGTGGACCCCATCCGTGGAAAGTCGCAAAACTTTCTACCGATTTCCTAACTCGAAACGGCAAATAAAGTCTTAATTCGCCGCAGAGTTAACCAGAAACCAGCAGGTTGTGCCGCACCGGGACAGGTCGTGACCGCCCCAGCACGAAAACCTTACATATCGCGGGAAATCTTCTCGCGCCGCTCGTGCGCTTCCTGCGCTTCCACGGTCATCGTTGCAATCGGGCGAGCGATTAGCCGGCCCAACCCGATAGGTTCACCGGTCACCTCGCAGTAACCATAATCACCTTCGTCGATCCGGCGCATGGCCGAATCGATCTTGGCGATCAGCTTGCGCTGGCGATCGCGCGTGCGCAGCTCGATGCCCCAGTCGGTCTCGCTCGAAGCGCGATCGTTCAGGTCCGGTGCCTGGATCGGCCCGTCCTGCAACGCCGATAGCGTGCCGGCCGATGCCGACAGGATCGATTTTTTCCATTCGAGCAGCAGGCGCCGGAAATAGTCCTGCTGCGCCTCGTTCATGTAAGGCTCGTCGTCACCCGGAACATAATCGACGGGCATTGCCCGCCGTGCTTTCGCCAGTACGTCGATTTCGTCACTCAAAACCCCAGCCATCCGGCCCTCCGCGCTATCCGCTTGCGACCACCAGGCGCTCCGGCTTCCCTCGTGGAGAAGGCCGTAAGCTCTCGGTTTGCCGGGCCTATAGGGGCGGCCTCCACCCGGCACAAGCACTTCCTCGCACCCATTACAGCAGGCAGATGAAGCACAGCAGAACGAACAAATTTCATCCGATCCGGTCGCAATCGCAACTGTATCGAGATGCGTTAACCACTTGTTGACCAAACTTGGTGACTTTGTCGCATGCCGGACGCCCAGCAAGGGATGCGGCGAACAGGGGACAAGGGCATGGCACAACCACAGATGAAGCTGGTCGCCGACGACAGCGCGACCACAAATGTTAACCCGACAGACGCCGTCATGGCCGCCTGCCTCGCCGCTGCGGCAAATGGCAATCATGATGCGCTGTTCGATCTTGGCGTCGCCTGCTCCACCGGCAGCAACGGCTGCGAATGCGATCTCGTCGAAGCTCACAAGTGGTTCAATCTCGCCGCAGTGGCCGGGCACGAAGACGCCGCCCAGTGCCGCGCCGAAATGGCCGACGACATGACCGCCCGCGAAATCGCCGAGGCACAGCGCCGTGCCCGCGAATGGCTGCGCGCCGGATCGCGCCGCGCCGCCTGATAATCACGCCGGCGCATCCGGCCAGCCGAAGGATCAGCCTTCGCGCCCATCCTTTTCGCGACCATCCTTTTCGCGCGCATTCATCTGCGCCCACAGGCCTTCGGTGCCGGCTTCCACGGCCTTGTTCACATATTGCGACGCGGCCAGCCAGCCCTTGAACGGGCGTAGCGACGCACCGCACCCCAGCACCAGAATCGGCACCGAGGTGATCACGTGGACCCACCACGGCGGATCGAACTTCACCTGCATCCACACGACCAGGAACGTCAGCGGAAACGCCGTGATGCACAGCGCGAAGAACGCCGGCCCATCGTCGGTGTTGGCATAGCTGTAGTCCAGACCGCACACCTCGCACTTGTCCGCCAGCTTCAGCCAGCCGTTGAACATGTGGCCTTTGCCGCAACGCGGGCAGGTGCCGTTCCAGCCGGATCGCAGGATCCAGCGGAATTTTTCGTTGTTCAGCAGGCCCATGGGCAACTTCCTCGCTTTCGCCGCCGCAGATAGGCGCACCGTGCCACCGGAGCAAGCAACCTGCCCCTCGCAACGCCCAAGGCGGATTTCGTTGTCCACGCTGCCGCGCCTCGCCATAGTCGCCGCGAGACAATCCCAGCCTGAAGGATGATTCCCATGTCCCAGCCGCTTCCCGACATTACGCTCACTCGTGGCGATGGCACGCCCGACAGCCTCGCCGCGCATCGCGGCAAAGTGCTGCTCGTGGTCAACGTCGCCTCGCAATGCGGCCTTACCCCCCAGTATGCGGGGCTTCAGGCGCTGCAGGAAAAGTATGCCGGTCAGGGTCTGGAAGTGCTAGGCTTCCCCGCGAACGATTTCGGCGCGCAAGAGCCGGGAACCGATGATGAAATCCGCACGTTTTGCGAGACCGGTTTCAACGTCAGCTTCCCGCTGTTTGCCAAGGCGAGCGTCGTGGGCGAAGCGAAGCAGCCGCTCTATGCCGCGTTGACCGGCGCGTTGCCCGAAAAACGGGGCGATGCCGAAGGTTTCCGCGAAAAACTGCGCGGATACGGCATGGTGCCGAATCCGGATCCGGAGGTTCTGTGGAATTTCGAAAAGTTCCTGATCGGTCGCGACGGCAGCGTCGCGGCACGCTTTTCGCCCACCACGGCGCCCGACGATGCTGACCTCGTCGCCACCATCGAAGCGGAGCTTTCCAAGCCTGCGTAATGCCGGCACCCCGGCGGGCCAGCGGATGGGCAAGCGCGCCCCATCCGGCCCGCTGGCTGCATTCCGCGCCCGCTTCCTCGATGTTCTGGCCTCGATTTATCTCTACAACGAACATCGCGGCTACACCGCACTCGATCGCGTTCTCGAAGCGGTCCGGGCGCGGTGCCCCGATGATGCCGCGTTCATCGCCGCCATCGCCAAGCACCGCGCCGACGAACGCAAGCACTACGTGATGTTCAAGCGCTGGTTCGAAACGCAAGGCAAGATGCCGCTCGCGGTAGACAGCACCTGCGGCCACATCGACCGCTTCATCTTCAAGGTCTTCGGATGCTCGATCGACGAGCTCGATACCCAGGGCGTGATCGCCAGCGCCGACGAATTCGAGCAACTGTGCCGCGTGATCATGCTCACCGAGCAACGCGGGATGCGGCAGGTCGAAATCCTCCTGAAAAACCCGCACATCCTTTCAGACAAGGTGATGACGCGGATCTTCCGGATCGTCGAAAAGGACGAACCCGATCACTGGATGCCCTATGAAAGCTGGCTGAAAGCCAACGGCCGCGTCACCGCGCGCTGGCGCGAACGCTGGGCCGATTTCTGGATCCACAAATCGCTGATGCTGGTCAAACTCCCCGCCCTGTTCCTCAACCGCGCCACCCCCCGCATGGCGAGTTGGCCAGATGCGGAGGATTAGGCTGAACAGACTGCGGAGTGCATGCGCAAATTATGGTGTGGCCGGAACGTCAGGTATCTGCCGATTGTACTTGAACCGGGCCTTCCGGAAACGATATCGTAGCAGACATTCACGGGCTGTGATAACTAGCGCAAATGAAGTCCGTCAATCTTAAGACTTTCGCCATCGGCTTCGTCCTGTTCACCCTATCTTGCTCGGGGCCATCCACGAATAGCAGCGACGGAAGTCAAGGCAATAGTAAAGAAGAGATTGCCAAATTCGAAAATTATAGTCCTTTCCCGAATGCGACTTCGGTTCGCCTCTTTGTCCAATCGGAGACATTCGACGAAGGTGGCATTGACGGGTTAAGGGATGCTCGTGGTCGATTACTTACGTCGAAGGAAACGGAATTACTTAAATCGGCCTTTTCAAAAAAGACTGTTATCCGACCTCCAGCCGAAGGATACGTGG
>DAICYJ010000236.1 GCA_027311705.1 Novosphingobium sp.
CGACATGAAGTTCGTCCTAGGCTTCCGTCTTAACGCGGGCGGGCGCGGGCTACAACGGGAAAATACGGGCCAACCAAGCAAACCGTCGATATTGCGTCACAATTCGGCTGTCCTGCGCAGCAGGTGTTCCTGCACGGTACACGCTGTCGATTGCGGATAAACTCCCAAAATGCGCGGGATTTGGAGGGAAGTTCGGCGCGTGCCGAGATACCGCCCCGCAGTTTCCCGTCGTCAGCCTCGTTTCAATCCATAAAGGCGCGGCGGGCCAATGCGCGCAAGACCCGATCTTGATCGGCATCGGCGACAGACGAATCGAACACCGCGGAATCCGCCACGATCAGCGCAAAACCCGCGCCAATCGGGCATTCTGCCACCAGTCCGGCCCGTTTAACCTCACAGGTAGAATTCCCGGCACGCAGCACGAGCGCACCCGGCAGATTCACCGGAATCGCGCTTCGCGCGCTTTCCCGCAGCCCGGCTGGCTGCGAGTCGTCGAATGTGAGGTCGAGCCCCCAGCGCGCGAGAATCGGCGAGAGCAGCGCCACATCCTGCGGCCGCCGTCGATCACCAGGCGCGAAAACGCTGTCGCGCGTTGCCATCGGATCGGCAAACAGCAGCAAGCGGCCGCCGCCGCGCACCCAGCCATCGAGCGCGACGTTTTCCTGCGGCGAAAGCGGGCGCGGTTGGGCCATCAGCAACAGGCGCAGCGTTCCGGGCGTCAGCAGGGTATCGAGCGGCACGACGCGGTAATCGGCGGCCAGCGCGGCCTTCGACCAGTGCGGCGGGGCCTTGTCGTCGATCATCCCTCCCATGTCCGGCGCTTCGTTCCACAGGATCGGCAAGCTGGTGAACAGGCCCAGCGCGGGGCGTTCGGCAGGCCTGCGCAACCAAAATCCGCCCAGCGCCGCAAGCGTGACGAGCACCGCCACCACCGCTGCGCGACGCGAAAGGATCAGTTCGCAGGCTCCGCCGCAGCGGGCGATTTCTTCGCCGCTACACTATCGCCACCCACGGGCAATTCGGGCGCCACGCCCATATCGACCAGCGGATCGTTGGCCGCCGAAGCGCTGGCGCTCGCACCCGGCGCACTGATGCCGGCACTGGCATCACCCAGTTGCGCGCGGTCCATGATCACATTGGCAAGGCTGACGAGCAGCAGCATGCCGGCGAGCCCGAACAGCCCGACCTGCAGGCGGTGCACGGCCTGAGCACGCAGATCGCGCGCCGGGGTGGGCATGTGGTGGACGGGAACTAGCGGCAGACCGTCGGCAGGCATGGCTGCCGCGTTGCCCGCAAAAGTCCTGTCAGGTTTCCTGCCGAAAAACTCCATTCCAGCCAGTTTAGACTATTGTTTCAGCCAAGGGAAGACCGGCAGTCCCTTCGCCGCCAGCCACTCCGCATTGTAGAGCGAAGAGAGGTAGCGGAAGCCGGTATCGCACAGGATCGTGGCGACGCGGCTGCCCTTGCCCAGTTGCCTGCCCAGCGCGACGGCGCCCGCCACGTTGATCCCGCTCGAAAGGCCAAGGCACAGGCCTTCTTCGGCCAGCAGACGGGTGACCCACTCTAGGCCTTCCTCGTCGGAGATGCGGAACTGCGTGTCGATCGGCGCGCCATCAAGGTTGGCGGTGATGCGGCCCTGCCCGATCCCTTCGGCGACCGACGATCCTTCGGACTTCAGCTCGCCGGTGGCGTAGTAGCTGTAGAGCGCCGCGCCGTGCGGGTCGGTCAGCGCGATGGTCACGTTCTCGTCGAACGACTTGAGGCCAAGCCCAGTGCCGGCGATGGTGCCGCCGGTGCCGGCAGCGCAAGTGAAGCCGTCGATGCGGTGCTCCATCTGCTCCCAGATTTCGGGCGCGGTGCTTTCGATATGGGCGCGACGGTTGGCGATGTTGTCGAACTGGTTGGCCCAGATCGCACCCTCGGTTTCCTCGGCAATGCGGCGCGAGGTGTGGACGAAGTGGCCGGGGTTCGAAAAGGGCGCGGCGGGCACCAGCACCAGTTCGGCCCTGAGGGCACGCAAGGTGTCCATCTTTTCGCGCGATTGCGTTTCGGGCATGACGATCACGGTCTTGTAGCCGAGCGCATTGGCGACCAGCGCCAGCCCGATGCCGGTGTTGCCCGCCGTGCCTTCCACGATGGTGCCGCCGGGCTTCAGGATGCCGCGTTCTTCGGCATCGCGCACGATCCACAGGGCCGCGCGGTCTTTTACCGAGGCACCGGGATTGGCGAACTCGCACTTACCGTAGATTTCGCAATCTGCTGCCTCGCTCGGCCCTTTCAGCAGCACGAGCGGGGTGTTGCCGATAAGGGCGAGCGTGTCGGGGAGCAATGCGGGCGCGGTCATGGTGCGGGAGGTAAGGTGCGGCGCGGCATTCGGCAACGAATTTGCGCTTGGGCCACGGCAAGGGTTACTCGCGACCAGCTCGAATAGCGCCTGCCGCTGCAAATGGCGCGATAGCGAGTGCGGCCATGCTCGAGGCTGCGAGCAGCAGCAGGCCGCCGTCGCCGCCCGGCTGCAACGATCCGGCGCCGAAGATCAGCAGCGGCACCGCCAGCGGGATCGCCAGCATTCCGCCCAGCGCCGACCCGGCGCGCAGGCCCGCCGTCAGCGCGGCGATCGTGACGCCGATAGCTGCCAATCCCGGCGTGCCGAGCAAGAGGCCGATCTCCACCAGCCGGAGCTGCCGGGCATCAAGCGACAGCAGCCCCGCCGAAATCGGCGCGGCCAGCATTAGCGGCACCCCGAAACTGAGCCAGTGAGCCACGATCCGCACGAGGATCAGAGCTTCTTCGGCCAGACCGCGCAAGGCCCACTGATCGAAGAACCCGGCTTCGAGGTCCGGTTCCACCAACCGGTCGAGCGGCAGGATCGCGGCGAGGAGCGCGGCGACCCAGATCACGCCCGCCCCGGTGCGCGACAGCAGCTGCGCGTCCGGCCCGATGGCGAAGGGGAACAACATGGCGACGGCGAGGAAGAACAGCAGCGGCAACAGCGCCCCGCCGCGTCCCACAGCACCGCGCAGCAGCAGCGCCAGATCGCGCCGGAAGATCGCCCAGAGTGCAGCCCTCACGGCAGGTAGTCCAGCAGCGACATCGAGGTGAGGCGCGAGATGTTCAGCGGCTGGTGCGATGCGATCACGGCGATGCCGCCCATCGCGCGGTGTGCCTCTACCGCCGCCTGCGCCGCCGCGCCCCAGTGCGAATCCAGCCCGTTGAGCGGTTCGTCGAGCAACCACACTTTTGCGCCGCTGGCCGCCAGTTGCGCCAGCGCGGCACGTTTGCGCTGGCCGGTGGAAAGGTAGCGCACCGGCACATCGAGCAGGTCTTCCAGCCCGAAGTCGGCCCGCGCCTCGCCCGCACCGCCTATTCCGGCATCGATACGCCGCCAGAAATCGAGCGCCTGCGCCAGCGGCTGGTGGCCATCGATCGGCAGGCGTTCGTCGCACAGGGCGATCCGGCCCGCCTGTTCGACATGGCCATAGAAGGGACGAAGCAGGCCGCACAGGATGCGGATGAGGCTGGACTTGCCGATGCCGTTGGGGCCGGACAAGTGGAGCACATCGCCGGGCGCGAGTTCGAATGCCAGCCCGCGAAACAGGATGCGGTCGCCGCGCCGGCAGGCGATGTCGTAGGCGGCGAGACGGCAGGGTTGCATCGCCCCGGTCGATAGGGGAAACCGTTGGCCCTGCCAAGGAGACCACGCAATATGGCCATTCCCCGCCTGACCGACAGCTATATCGAAGTGGTCCTTCCCGCCTTGCCGGGCTGGAAGTTGCGCGAAGATGGCCTCGCCATTTGCAAGACCTATCGTTTTGCGGACTTCAGCGAGGCCTTCGCCTTCATGTCGCGCGTGGCGCTGGAAGCCGAAAAGGCCGACCACCACCCCGAATGGTTCAACGTTTACAACCGGGTGGAGGTGACGCTGACGACACACGACGCCGGCGGCATTTCACAGCGCGATGTGGCCATGGCCAAAGCGATGGAAGGCTTTGCGGCGAGCAGTGCCCCCTGAGCTTGACCAACCTAAGTTGACACAGTTGACACGGTCCAGAGGCAAAACTTCCGGAGGGCGCGCGCCATGTGCAAGACACCGGAAACGCAGTGATTTTCACGGGTTCAAAGAGCAGTTCGGCGGAACGTGTCAAATTCCGCCGATGTAGGACAGCCGTTTGTTCCACGCCATTTCCTGTTTCCAGTCGATGGCCATACGTCTGATGACGTATGACGCCAGCGCCGGTTATCGGCCAAGCTGGAGCGGGTGCTCAGCATGGCGGTGACGGAATGAACGGAGTTCGCGTAGGCAACAGGATGATCGGCACGCAGGCGCCGGTCACCATCGGCTGGGAAAACATTCCCAAGGTCGAAGGCGGCCCGGTGAAGCAGTTCGTGTTCACCTGGTTCCAGCCGGTGGTGCTCTTCGCGCTGCTCGCGTTCTGGTACTACGCACCCAATTCCATTGCCCAGACATCGACCGCGATCGGCATCGGCATAGGTTTCAAGGTGCTGCTGCTGGGTCTCGAATGGGTCAACCCGCGCTTTGCCAGCTGGCAGCTGACGTGGAAGGAACTGGTCACTGACCTGTTCTATGTCGGTCTGGGCTATACCATTCTCCGCATGGTCGACAGCTACATCGGTGACGAAGTGATCGTGAAGGTCGTGCAGGATTCCTTTCACTGGGAAAAGTTCGCTTGGTTCACGAGCATGCCGCTGTTGCTGCAAGCCTTCCTGATCGCGTTCATTTTCGATTTCGGGCAATACTGGATGCATCGCGGGATGCACAACTGGTACCCGCTGTGGCTGCCGCATTCGGTGCATCACTACATCACCCAGCTCAACGTCCACAAAGGCGCGGTCGGCAATCCGGTCGAGCTGTTCCTGATCGGCCTCGGCATCGGCGGCTTTTTCGATTTCCTGCCGCGTGCCTTCCTGCTGGCCGGAACCTTCGGGCTGACGGTTAGCATCTACCAGCACATCAACGCGCGCTTCAACACGCCGAACTGGTGGCGCTTCCTGTT
>DAICYJ010000006.1 GCA_027311705.1 Novosphingobium sp.
CCCACGCTTGTTGTGGGGCGCATGCTCGGCGACATAGGTCGTCGCCCCGCCATATTCGCCGCCCAGCGCAAGGCCCTGGAACATGCGCAGCACCACCAGCATGATCGGCGCGGCGACGCCGACCGTTTCATACGTGGGCAGGCAACCGACGAGGAATGTCGAAATCCCCATCACGGCAAGCGTGATGATGAACGTATAGCGGCGACCGAAGGTGTCGCCGATCTTGCCGAACACCAGCGCGCCGAACGGCCGGACGATGAAGCCCGCCGCGAAGATCAACAGCGCCATGATGAACGAAGTCGTTGGGTTCAGCCCGGTCAGGAACTTGGCGGCAATGACTGCGGTCAGCAAGCCGTAGAGGTAGAAATCGTACCATTCGAACACGGTGCCCAGCGACGATGCCGTGATGATCAGTTTTTCGCTGTGGGTCGCCTGGTGGTGCACTGGCAAGGCGGAGAAATCGTCCGCCGTCTCGTCTAATATCATCGGTCCACTCCCGTTATGCTTTATTGGAAACCGTACAAATCGAATGCCTTGCCATGCTCCCCCGCAGAGGCGGGGGCCTCAGGCGGTGTTGCACTTGCCGGACTGAGGTCCCCGCCTTCGCGGGGAAGCAGGCACTTTTTGGTGCGTTGCCCCGTCATTTTTTAGAAACCGTACTTCGCGGCAAATTCGACCCGGTCGAGCATACCGCTGGCACCATTCACCAGTTTGCGTTCACCGTGCCGCACTTCCACGCCCAGATCGACGTTCTTGACCGGCGACCAGAACAGGTTGCCCGCCACACTCCACGCCTGCTTGTTGAAGCCGCCGATCGTGGCGGCGGCAAGAGCATCGTCATACGAAACGCGTTGATAGCTGCCCATCAGGTTGGCGCGCAGCCCCTTGGCCACACCGACACGCAGGGCAACCATCGCGGCCAGAACCGAAACCCAGTTCAGCTTGCCCGTGACCGGGTCGACCACCGTATCGGGCGCAAAGTTCACGCCGACATAGCGGCTCGCGCCCTGCCCGTAGGTGACCATGAAGCGCAGGTCGCTGGATTTGCTGTCGTCGAGCCACAGCTTGCCCGCGCCGCTAACTCCCCAGCCGAGGCGCGTATCCTTCACGAGGCCGTTCTGCACCCGCAGTTCGCGCGCAAGGCCCGCCAGCGAAAGCTCGCCCGCCTTGCCGGCATAGGCCAGCCGCGCGGCGAAATCGGGGATGCGGTCATCGCCGTTTTCAACAAGCGCCGGTGCCCCTGTGTTAGCCGATGCCGTCTCCGCATTTTCCGCCGCGACGTGCAGCGTGATATCCTTGGAAAGCGGCGCGGAATAGCGGACCAGCGGCTGGCGGACGAAGACAGTGCCTTCGGTCGTGCCGACATAGTCGGTGCTTTCGGGCAGCGCCCCGGTGTACTGGAACGTGGTCCAGTCCTGCCCGAACGTCCATTTATCCACCTGGATCGTCGCGCGGCGCAAGGCCAGCGTATAGCCGTTGGTGGTGCGCTGTGTGCCGCCGCCGGCCACATTCGCGGCCGTACTGGCGGTCGTCTCGAAATCGGTTTCGAGATAGCCCTTCACCGTATGGCCGGCGACGTCGCTGGTCAGGTTCAGCCACAGGCGGGATTGGCGCGCGCTGAAATCGGTTTCGCGGGTGGCGGGCAATCCCCCCGTCGGAATGGTCTGCGGCAGCCAGAAATCGCGGCCGAAGGTGTTGTTGGCCACTTCCCCGTCGCTGAACCGGCTGCTGTTGGCCACCAGCTTCAGGAAACCGCCCAGCTTGAGCGTCGTGTTGCCATTCCGGAATCCTTCTGCAGGCGCGGAAGGCTTGCTCTCCAGCGCGGCGACCTTGGTGGCCACCTGTTCGGTTTTGGCCACGGCCTCGTCGCTGCGGGCAACGGCGGCGCTCGCCACAGTATCGCTGCGGGCCTGCTGCTGGCGCGCCGCGACCAGATCGCCGCGCAATTGCGCCATTTCGGCCTCCAGCTTTTCCAGCCGCGCCTCCAGCGCCGCCTCATGCGCGGTCGGCTTGGCCTGCGCGCAAACCGGTGCCGCCAGCGCCGTCGCCGCCATCAGCCATGCCCGCTTTCGTGGTATCCCCTTCATCGTCACAACCCTCTCCCGGCGCCCATCTACAGAGGCGCTCTTTCGGTTCGTGACGTTCGGCGGTCTCAGGCTTTGCAACCAGCCCGCGATTGGTCGTATATCTAAGACTATGGTCTAGGCGCGGCATCGCCAATGCTGCGCTACGCTGCCGAAAAGTTTTGCCAAAACAAGTTGGATGAGGAGAGGCCCAAATGGCCGAGGCGATGTATCCGGTTCCTGCGGAATGGGCAGCGAATGCGCTGATCGACGACGCGCGCTATCAGGCCATGTATCGCCAGTCGGTGGAAGACCCGGACGGCTTCTGGCGCAAGGAAGCGCAGCGTATCGACTGGATCAAGCCGTTCACCAGGGTGAAGAACACCAGCTTTGACGAGGCCGATTTTGGCATCCGCTGGTTCGAGGATGGTACGCTCAACCTCTCTGCAAACTGCCTCGACCGACACCTAACGGCACGTGGCGATGACATTGCGATCCTGTGGGAGCCGGACAGCCCCACCGACGCAGCGCGCCGCATCACCTATCGCGAGCTTCACGAACAGGTCTGCCGCCTCGCCAACCTGCTCAAGGCCAAGGGCGTGCAAAAGGGCGAACGCGTCACGCTCTACCTGCCGATGGTGCCCGAAGCCGCCGTCGCCATGCTCGCGTGCGCCCGGGTCGGCGCGATCCATTCGATCGTGTTCGCCGGCTTCTCGCCCGATGCCCTCGCCGGCCGCATTATCGATTGCGACAGCCGCATCGTGCTCACCTGCGACGAAGGCCTGCGCGGCGGAAAGAAGGTGCCGCTGAAGGCCAATGTCGATGAAGCGCTGAAGCAGTGCCAGTGCGTCGACACCGTCATCATGCTGCGCCACACCGGCGGAAACGTCGGCTTTGTGGAAGGCCGCGATGTCGATTGGGCAAGCGCCGTGGCAGCCCTACCCGCCGATTGCCCGCCTGAGGAAATGAACGCCGAAGACCCGCTGTTCATCCTCTACACCTCCGGTTCCACCGGCAAGCCCAAGGGCGTGCTGCACACCACCGGCGGCTATTCGGTCTGGGCCTCGATCACCCACGAATATGTGTTCGATTACCGCCCCGGCCAAATCTATTGGTGCGCGGCGGATATCGGCTGGGTCACCGGCCATTCCTATGTCGTCTATGGTCCGCTGATGAACGGCGCGACCACGGTGATGTTCGAAGGCGTGCCCAACTTCCCCGATCCCAGCCGGTTCTGGCAGGTGGTCGACAAGTTCGGCGTCGAGATCTTCTACGGCGCGCCCACCGCCCTGCGCGCGCTGATGCGCGAAGGCGATGACTGGGTGAAGAAGACCAGCCGCAAATCGCTGCGCCTGCTGGGCAGCGTGGGCGAACCGATCAATCCCGAAGCGTGGGAATGGTATCACAAGGTGGTGGGTGACGCCCGCTGCCCCATCGTCGATACCTGGTGGCAGACCGAAACCGGCGGCGCGATGATCACCCCGCTGCCCGGCGCCACCGCGCTGAAGCCCGGATCGGCCAGCAAGCCGTTCTTCGGGGTGAAGCCGATGCTGCTCGATAACGACGGCACCGTTCTGGACGGCGCGACCGACGGCTGCCTCGTCATCGCCGACAGCTGGCCCGGCCAGATGCGCACCGTGTGGGGCGATCACGAACGCTTTTTCCAGACCTATTTCACCACGTTCAAGGGCATGTACTTTACCGGCGACGGTTGCCGCCGCGATGCCGATGATTACTACTGGATCACCGGCCGCATCGACGATGTGATCAACGTTTCGGGCCACCGCATGGGCACCGCCGAAATCGAAAGCGCACTCGTCGCCCATCCCAAGGTTGCCGAAGCGGCGGTCGTCGGCATGCCGCACGAGATCAAGGGTCAGGGCATCTACGCCTATGTGACGACCAATTCCGAAGTCGAGCCGGACGAGGCCCTGCGCGCGGAACTGGTCAAATGGGTCCGCCACGAAATCGGCCCCATCGCCACGCCCGATGTGATCCAGTTTGCGCCCGGCCTGCCCAAGACGCGTTCGGGCAAGATCATGCGCCGCATCCTGCGCAAGATTGCGGAGAACGACGTCTCGAACCTCGGCGATACATCCACCCTCGCCGATCCCTCGGTGGTCGATAACCTGCTGGCCAACCGCCCGCACCTCGCCACCGCCTGACCGGCAAAGGCGTGCCCGGCTCGATCCTGATCGCAGACGATCACCCGCTGTTCCGGCAGGCGCTGGCGCTCGCCGTGGCAGCGGTGGCACCGCGAGCGCGGGTGATTGAGGCAGGCACCCTCGCCGCCGCCGCCAAGGCCGCTGCCGAAGCGCCGGATCTGCGGCTGATAACGCTCGATCTCAAAATGCCCGGAGCCATCGGATATTCGGGCATCGCCCTGCTCCATGCCGAAAAGCCCGACGTGCCGATCCTCGTCGTCTCCAGCGCCGAGGGCGGCAATGCGGCGGAAGAAGCGCGGGCGTTCGGGGCGGTCGGGTTCCTGCGCAAGGATGCAGACCTTGCCCGCATCGAAGACGCCATCCGGGCAGCACTGGCGGGCACGCCTGTCTCGCAGCGCAAGGCCGAACCTCTCGATCCGGTCCGCCGCGAAGTCGCCGGCCTCACGCCCACGCAATTGCGCGTGCTGCTGGCCGTGCTCGACGGCAAGCTCAACAAGCAGATCGCCCACGAACTGGGCATCAGCGAGGCGACGGTGAAGGCGCACATGACCGCGATCATGCGCAAGCTGGATGTGCAGAACCGCACGCAGGCGGCGCTGGTGGCCCGGTCGCTGGGGCTCGATCTGGCGCATTAGAAAGTGCCCACCCCCAACCCCTCCCGCAAGCGGGAGAGGGGAAGTCAGTGCAAGTACCCACTCCTGCTTGCGGGTGGGGAGCGAGGCTTACGGAAGAAGTGAAGTTAGCCGCAGCGGGGTGGGCACCGCGCGCCACCCCCAACAAAGCGGCACACCCCAACTGGACACGCCCCGCCCCCTGCGCCACACCCATCCCATGGCTGCCGACGACGATATTTCCGCCTTTTCGCAAGGCGCGCACAGCGTGCTCGGCTCGCCGGTGCGGTTGCTGTCGGGCACTCTGCTGTTCGTCGCCGCCGTGTTCTGCGTTTCGACCATCGGCTATGTCAGCGCCGGATGGCCGGTGGGCGATGCCTCCTACATGGTGCTGCTCACCATCTTTTCGGTCGGTTATGGCGAAGTGCGCCCGATCGACACCACCTTCCTGCGGTTCTGGACGACCGGCACCATCGTGCTGGGCTGCACCGGCATGATCGTGCTCACGGGCGCGCTTGTGCAGGTGTTCACCCTGTTCCAGTTCCGCCGCCTTCTGGGACTGGACCGCATGCAGACCGAAATCGAAAAGCTGAAGGACCATGCCATCGTGTGCGGCTATGGCCGCATCGGGGTGCAACTGGCCAAGGCGCTGACCGAGGCGCACCACCCGTTCCTGATTCTGGAACGCAGCCCCGCCAAGGCCGAGGAAGCCCGCGCCCACGGTTGCCTGGTGCTGGTCGGCGAAGCCACGCTGGAAGAAACGCTGAAAGAGGCCGGCATCGCCCGCGCCCGCGTGCTTGCCACCGTGCTGCCTGATGATGCCGCCAACGTGTTCATCACGCTTTCGGCGCGCAGCCTGAACGCCAAGTTGCAGATCATCGCGCGCGGCGAAGCGCCGACCACCGAAAGCAAGTTGTTTCACGCCGGGGCCGACAAGGTGGTTCTGCCCACGCATATCGGCGCGGAGCGGATCACCGAACTGATCCTCTACCCCGCCACCGACCGCGTGATGGCAGAGGTGAGCCAGATGAGCGACGTGAAGCGCAAACTCCACGATTTCGGGCTGGATCTCGAAGTCGTCACCGCCGTGCCCAAGGGCGCGCTGACCGGCGAGACCGTGGGCGAGGCCGAACGGCGCGGCAACGGCGCCTTCTTCATCGTCCAGATCGACCGCGCCGGCGGCCAGTCGATCGAACACCCCGGTGAGGATGTGAAGATCGAACCCGGCGACACGATCATGCTGGTGGTGCGCGGCAGCAGGCTTTCAGCGGGCGCGATCTTCACGACGCCGGCCAAGCCAGTGCGGCATGGGCGGGCGTTTGTGGGCTAACTCGCAGATCGGTTCGCCCCGCACTTGCGACTACCCCGACGGCTCCTACTGCCGTCACCCCGGGCTTGACCCGGGGTCCCGCTGCCTGTCCACCCCTCCGACAGCGCAGCGCATCCGCGCCAACACAAGAAGCGGGACCCCGGGTCAAGCCCGGGGTGACGAGAGAGGGCCGCCGAGTCATGCCCGAAGATGCGCTTGCCCGCGGGATGTGCACCATCCAATCCCTGCAATGGCTCGTCGACTAACCTACATGTCGTGGTTTTCGGCCCGCTGCTATGGGAATGCCTGCACCGACATTACCACCGGTGTTATGGTCAATCGATCTCAGCACCATACTCTTGCTTCAATTCATTCTCGGCAATGCAGCGCAGCGTGGGCGGGCCACCTCCGTGAAAACCGCTGTCGGCAAAAGTCCGCTCCCAATACCGTCCATCGGCTTTGTCCCGGTAAAGTCGTGTCCACCCGCCATCCCTTGGGTGATCTTGAACAATATCAAGTACGCCATTCGTCAGATGATAGATGCGCTCACAAACTTGGTCACCAACCACCCTTCCATCCACTTCAAACCACTTGCCGATAATTAGTGTTTCGTGCGGAAGGAGATCGAACATAATGAGAGCCTAAATAGAAAGAGTGACAATATGACACCGCAAATTGCGCCTGGCGACCTTTACGAGGATTGTGCCTACCACCCTTGTTTATGCGTCGGCGTAAACGAGGCCGACGACTACATTTGGGGAATTTCACTCATAGACGGCTCGCACCCTCGCAGCTGCAGTCTGGTCCACTGTGGGGTGCGAAAGCTCAGTGTCGATCAAACTTGGCAAATCAAGCAACGATATCTTGCTCATAATGGCGAGGAAGGTTGGTGGGAATCTGCGCAATCTGATTGAGGATCTGCAAATCTGTCGTGTTCGGAAAGTGACTATTTGCAAGTAAGCCTATCAACCATCCCACCTACTTCGGCATCCGGTTCCAGGCATCCAGCGCCGCAATCTTGTACGCTTCCGCCAAAGTCGGATAATTGAACGTGTTCTCGATGAAATAATCGAGCGTGCCCTTCAGGTTCAGCACCGCCTGCCCGATGTGGATCAGCTCGGTCGCGCCCTCGCCCGAGATATGCACGCCCAGCAGCCGCCGCGTTTTCAGCGAGAACAGCATCTTCATCATGCCGGAATTCAGCCCCATGATGTGCCCGCGTGAAGTCTCCCGGAACCGCGCGATGCCCACTTCATAGGGGATGCCGCGCGCCTTCACGTCCTGTTCGTTCATGCCGACCGTGGAGATTTCGGGCACGGCATAGATGCCATAGGGAAAGAACTGCGGCGCGGGCGGCAACGGCAGGCCGAAGGCGTGGCAGGCGGCGATCCGGCCCTGTTCCATCGATGTGGAGGCCAGGCTGGGAAAGCCGATCACGTCGCCCGCCGCATAAATGTGCGGTACGGAGGTCTGGAAGGTCTTGGGATCGACCTCGATCCGCCCGCGATGATCGGTGGCAAGGCCGCACTTTTCCAGATCCAGCGGCCCGGTCGCCCCGGTGCGCCCGGCGGCGTAGAGCAGCATTTCGGTGCGCACGGTGCGGCCATCGGCGAGCGTCGTGGTCACCCAGTTGTCCGCTCCCTTTTCCACTTTCGCCACCGGCACGCCCATGCGGATGATCATGCCCCTGTCGCGCAGTTCGTGGACGAATTCGTCGATGATCTCGCGATCGATGAAATCGAGGAAGCTGTCGCGCGGCTCGATCAGGGTGACGGGCACATCCATCGCGCTGAAGATCGTGGCATATTCGATGCCGATCACGCCCGCGCCGATCACCGTCAGGCTGCGCGGCACGCGCGGCACTTCGACGATCGCGTCGCTATCCACCACGTGCAGATCGTCGAACGGAATGTCCGCCGGCCGGTGCGGCACGGTGCCCACGGTGATCAGCACGCGCTCGCCGCGCACCATCAGGTCGCTGCCATCGGCACGGCGCACCGCGACTTCGTGCGGGCCGGTGAAGCGCGCGGTGCCCGATACGGTGCGGATCTTGTTGCGGTGGAACTGGTGCTCCAGCACGTTGATCTCGTGCTCCAGCGTCTTGCCCAGCCGCACGCCCAGATCGTCGCCGCTGATCTCCTGCTTCACGCGATAGGACGTGCCGTAGAACCCGCGCTCGCGCCACCCGGAAAGGTTCAGCGCGGTTTCGCGCAGGGTTTTGGAAGGAATGGTGCCGGTGTGGACCGAAACCCCGCCCACGCGGCGGCGGCCCTCGACCACCAGAACCGCCTTGCCCAGCTTGGCCCCCTGCACGGCGGCACGGCGGCCCGCAGGCCCGCTGCCGATAACGACCAGATCGTAGTGCTCCACGGTGCCCCCACACGCCGGCGCGCGGGCCGGATGGCCGCGCTTCGCGCCTGACAGGAGCCTCTCCTACGTCCGAAGTTCTGGCTATCGCCCCTCCGGTCCGCTCCGCAATACTACGTTAACCACGACGGCCCGCAACGCCCTATCCATGCGCGCCGAAGTAGTTCGAAATCGCCACGGCAATGCGGATGTTCAGCGCATGGGCGCGTTCGATCGGATCGATGAACCGCGCGCGGATGACGCCGTAATCCTCGCCGCGATTGTCCGGGTAGTCGGTCGCTTCATCGAGCACGAAATCGCCGATGCGCGGTTCCACCACCGGATAGGCGCGGCGCAATTGCGCCAGCGCATCGTCCACCCGCAGCGACAGCACCATTTCCAGCACGTCGTCGCGGCTGACGTCGTTCGACCGGCTGAACGGCGGCACCTGCACCGCGCGCAGGAACATGTGCATCAGCAGGCTGAGGCGCACCGCCTGCAGCAGACCGATGTTGCGCCGCTGCTCGTCGGTGGCCGCATCACGTTCCACCGGCTGGCCCGGCACCATGCCCAGCAATCGGTGGAGCTTCATCCAGTCCACCCGCAGCCGTGAGGCAAGGCGGCGGAACACGCCCGCGCGATCGTCCTTGGTGAGGTACTCGGCAAGGCCGAGGCAACCTTCCTCAAGGCTGGTTTCGGTGCCGCGATAGGGGCGGCTGGCCCAGTAGGCCGAATTGAACAGTTCGCCAAACGCCGCCACCGTCTTGATCGAGGCGAGGCCATTCGCCGCGCGCAACAGCCGCACCAGCTGGCGGCCGCGTTCGGACCGGCCCAGCAGATCGGCGATGGCTTCCATTTCCTCGCCCGCTGCCGTGCCCACCCCCGCAATCACGTTCACAGCATAGCCGATCTGCTGCAGGATGGCGTTGTGCGGGATCGCGCGGATTTGGCGCAGGCTCATCGTGCGGTCGGCGCCGACATCGGACTGGCGGCGAGATACGCGGCTGCCGGTTACCTTCAGCATGCCCAGCCCGAACGCGGTGACCGCGCGCGAGTAGGTGCCGCTTTCCAGATGCTCGCGCTGAACGCGGCGGATCGAGCGGTAGAAGTCGAGGCTCAGGTCGGTGCGATCATAGAACGGATCGGCCTGGTACTCCGCAGCCAGCGCGGCCTCCGCCTCGGCAATGCGGGTCAGCGTGGCGAGCGCAAGGTCGTCGTTGCGGAAGAACAGATAGCCGTCGCCGCCCTGAAAGCTGGCCTCGGGTTCCAGCGTCACGCCCGCCCTGGCAAAGCGACCGCGCGCCCAGCGGCTGAGCGGCCAGGTCAGCCGGTCCTCGAAGCCCGATGGATGCGCGCCGCGCCCCATGCTTTCGCCGTGGGTATCGAAGATCAGCGCGGCGACATCGGTCAGCCCGTTGTTGCGCATCGCATCGGCCAGCCGGCCCTGCAGGCGCTCGATCGCCAGCGCTGCGGGGATCTGGCCCAGGAATCGCCCGGCGTCGGAAAAGCCGGTCTGCACGGAGACCCGGCCCCGCACCCGGGCATAGGCACGGTACGATTCCTCGGCCAGCAAGGCGTCGAGGAAGCGCCCGCCGTGTTCCAGCGCGGTTTCGGTTTCGAACAGCGGCGAGACGTCCACCTTGCCTTCGATGCCGAACAGTTTCGCGAAATAGAGAGCCGCCAGCACCGTCTGCGGCTGCTCGCATTCGGCGATCAGCATGCGGATCGGCGCGTCGGCATCGATGTGGCGCAAGATCTGCGCCATCACCAGAAACTGGCGCATCGCGGTCGATGTCTCGATCGCGAGCGCGCCGAAATTCACGCGCAGTGGCTCGGCCTCGGCCAGCACTTCGCGCAGCCGCGAAAGCGCGCCCTTGCTGCCAAGATCCAGCGTGCCGTCGGGGTCGATCCGGCGGCGCAAGGCGTTGTGCAGTTGCGACGAATTCACCCGGAAGTGAATCCACCCCATGCCCAGCCCGTCGGCCCGCATCGCCGCCGCCAGCGTGGCCAGCGCGATGGCGGGCGCGCCTTCGGCGGCGCGCGCGCTTTCTTCCAGCGCAGCGATCACCGGGGTCAGTGACAGCAATTTGGCCGGATCGTCGTCGGTCATGCGGTTGGCGACGGCGGTCAGGGCGTCAGGATCGGAGAGATCCGCCGAAAACGCCTGCGCCATATCCGCCGCATGGGCGCGCCCGGCATCGAGCACCGCGAGCGCCGGATGATCGGCATCGATGGCACGCAACGTGGCGGCATAGCTCGCCAGCCGCCGCGCCTTTTCACGCAGGCGGAACGCGAATGACGTGGTCCAGCCGATGTCGGTGCGGCCGTCCATGTCGTAACCGACCCAACTGGCAAAGCGGAACGGCAGCGGCCGGAAATCGAGCCAGCGCTGCGGCCAGCGCTTTTGCGCATGGGCCAGCAGCGTGGCATTGATCCGGTCCCGCGCGGCAGCCGCGCGCTCGATGGCGTTGCACACTTCGCCGTGTTCGAATTCCAGCGTGATCTTCGGCCCGGCACCGGGCACCGAACAGACTGTGGCGGCCAGCGGATCGGCATGCAGGGCGGCCTCGGCAACGGAATCCGATTCTGCAGGGCTGAGCAGAAACGTGGGGTGCGCGGTGAACACCGCGTGCATCAGCGGCTTTTCCCAGCGCTTGCGGAATTCGCCGAAGCTGTCTTCCTCGTTCAGCAGCGCACC
>DAICYJ010000025.1 GCA_027311705.1 Novosphingobium sp.
CCGGCGGCGAGCCCGGACGATAACGCCGTTTGCAGTCGATAGATCGCGCGACCGGTTGCGGCGCCTGCTGGCGCTGCGGGGGAGGCGTTGTGCTGCATCTGGGCGAGTGGCCGGATGGGACAGCACCCCTGATCCGGCACAGCCTAGTATTCTCATAGAAGACGGCGAGGATTTGGGCGGCGGCTCGCGAACGGCCCAAAGACGGTGCCTGATGGCACGCCATATCCATCTTCCGCTGCAAGGCGCTGGATGCCTGGGTCCAGGGCTTGGGGGTTTTCTTGAACGCCCCTTCCTATAACCGCAGCTTCCGCGACCGGTCGCGTGGCTTTCGCCATGAGAGCGAGGCGAGGCCGGCCAGTGCCTTGCTCCCGATCTGCGGGGGCATATAACCTATACGGTTCATTTTGTCAAGGTTTGTGTGATTTTGGCGCTTTGCGCCAATGCCCACCCCCAACCCCTCCCGCAGGCGGGAGGGGGGAAGAAGGAGGGTTCCGCACGGAGAGCGCAGTGCACGCAGAGTTGTTTGAGGGGAGCCGACGTGTCGAACCAACGGGGCGGGCGGATCAGGCGGTTGTGCGCAGTTCCCTGTCCAGCAGCGCCGGAACACGGGCGTCGTCGAAATCCGCCGCGATCCAGCCTGCTTCCACAGCCCGCAGCACGCGCGCCACTTCGGGGCCGGCGGCAATGCCGCGCGCGACGATCTCGCCGCCCTTGAGGGGGAAGCGTGGAATGGTCCAGTCTGTCAGCGCGACGATGGTCCGGCCTGACAGTAAAAGTCGGTCGACCGCTTCTTCCCGGCCGAGGCGATAGGCAAGCGGGCGGGGTTCGGCGTCTTTGTCGCTCCGCGCCGCTATGCTGGCCAGTCGTTTGCGCTGGGCAATCGACAGGCGCAGGCGGGCGGCGACCTGTATGGCCAGCACCGGGTCTGCGGGGAGCAATGCAGCGAGGCGGCGCAGGGCGTCTGGGGGTACGCCCTCGCGCGCTTCGGTTTCGATGAGCGCGGGCAGGCCAGCGGCATCGGCTTCGGGCAGGACTTGCGCCAGAACGCCCAACTCCGCCATGCGCGCCACGGTGGCGGCAGGATCGGGCAGGCCGAGCAGGTTGAGCAATTCCCAGCCGATCCGCTCGCGCGAAAGGCCCTTCATTCCGGGGGCTAGTGCGGCGCAGGCGGCTTCCGCCTCGGCATCGGCGGGGAGCGATCCGAACCGCGCCTGGAAGCGGAAATAGCGCAGGATGCGCAGGTAATCCTCGCGGATGCGCTGTTCCGCATCGCCGATGAAGCGCACGTGCCGCGCGGCCAGATCGTCGCATCCGCCGAAGTAGTCGGACAAGGCAAGACTGCGCGGATCGGCGTAAAGCGCGTTGATGGTGAAATCGCGGCGAGCGGCATCATCCTGCCATGCGGTGGAGAAGGCGACGGTGGCATGGCGGCCATCGGTCGACACGTCGCGCCGCAGGGTGGTGATTTCCACCGGGCCGCCGGCGAGCACGGCGGTGACGGTGCCGTGCGCAATGCCGGTGGGGACGGACTTGATGTCCGCTGCCGCAAGCCGAGCCACGACCTCGTCGGGAACGAGTTGCGTCGCCATGTCGATGTCCTTCACCGGCACGCCCAGCAAGGTATCGCGCACCGCGCCGCCGACATAGCGGCAGTTGCCCATCGCGTGCGGATCGAGCGCGGCGACGAGGGCTGCCAGATCAGCACGGGCGGTCCACGCCGTGGCGGGCAGCGTTTCAGTCATGACCGGCATCCCACGTCATGCGGCGCGCAAGATTGGCGACAATGGCGGCGGTGACGCCCCAGATGCGGTGTTCGCGCCACATAATCTCGATATAGTTGCCGGTGCGCCCGTTGAAGCTGCCTTCCTTGCGCGCATGGTTGGCAGGATCGAGCACGAAACCGAGTGGCGGCTCGAACCAGCCGGCGACTTCGGCAGGGTTCGGCTGCAGCGGCAGGTCCGCGGGGATCATCGCGAGCACGGGCGTAATGTCATAGCCGGTGCCGGTGCGGAAACGGTCGGTCTCTCCGATCACGCGGACATCGGCGGGCTGGATGCCGAGTTCCTCGTGCGCTTCGCGCAGGGCCGCCTCGATGGCGGTTTCGCCGGGATCGATCTTCCCGCCGGGGAACGCGGCCTGCCCCGGATGCGCGCGCATGTGCGACGGGCGGTGGATGAACAGCACGCCCGGCCCTTCGGGATGATCGGCGCGGTCGGTCACCGCCATCAGCACGGCGGCGGCCCGCAGGGGAGTTTCGGGTGCCACGCGCCAGTCTTCATGCAAGGTGGCGGTCGGCGTATCGCGGTGCCCGTGTTCGAACAGCGCGCTCAACCGCGCGAGCAGCGGTGAGGTCATGCCGGGGGCACCAGCGCGAAATGCGCGCCCATGCTTTCCACCACCAGCGCTTGGGAGTCCGGCGAAATTTCCAGCGCGTGGTCGATCAGCTGGCCATAGGTGCTGCGGTTGAGCCGCGCCTCGGTGCCATAACGCACGGCGAGGTAAAAGGCGGGCAGGTCTGGCGTGCCGGCGATGCGCAGCGGGTGGTCGGGGCCGGCCAGCACCACATCGTCGGTATTCAGCCGGAACGCGAGGACCGGCTGGTCCGCTTCATCGTGGCGCAGTTCCATGTCGGTGGCGAGGAAGGCGGCATCGTCGACGGCGATGGACAGGCGCTGGAACGGGGTGACCAGCCAGTGCGCGCCATCGGCATCGCGCGTCAGCAGGCTGGAGAACGCGCGGACCATGGCGGGGCGGCTGATGATCCCGCCTTGATGGAACCAGCGCCCGTCGGCGGCGATGCGCATCTCGCTGTCGCCGGTTTCGGCGGGAGTCCACTGATCGAGCGGGGGCAGCTTGCGCGCGGCGGCTGCTTCGGCAAGTTCGCCCAGCGACAGCGCTGCTAGTTCCGGGGGCGGTTCATAGGGCATGCCCCGCGCGATGCCAGATCAGGTCAGCGCCGCCAAGGGCCCAGAGTGCCATCGCGGGGGAGCACGGCGGGATTGGCGGTGCGGCACAGCAGCCGGCGCGGATCGAACGGACCGGGCAAAGCCCAGCCGCCGGTGTGGTCGGCGGTGAAATTGAAGAAGCGGCCGTAATATTCGGGATCGCCGATCATCACCTGCGGCAGCGGCGCGCGAGGATCGATGGCAGTGAGCGCGGCGGTCATCAGCGCTTGCCCGAAGCCCTTGCTTTGAAGGCCGGGCAGGACCGCGACCGGGCCGACCATGATCATCGGATGATCGCGGCCATCGGGATCGGTCAGCGCGACCGGCCAGCACTGGATGGTGCCGGCCAGCAGCTCGTTTTCATCGAGTGCGGCGAACGACAGCCCTTCGAGCCAGGTGGTGCCCTCGCGCACCTTGTAGGCGGTGCGCCCGCGCCGCTCCGGCTCGAACGCGGCATCGAGCAGGTCGTCGATCATCGCGGGATCGACATCGGCAAGGGGGATGATGGTGGCCAACGGGCGACGCCTTCGGTAAGATCGGGGACTGCGCCGATAGCGCCCGGCACCCTTGCCCGCAAGGGCATGGAACTGTGGCGCAACAGGTGCGTTAAGGCGGCTGGCAAGAGGGGACCCGTCATCGCGACCGTCTTGAAATCGAACGACAATGCCGAAGTTGAGCCACTTTGCGACCGTTATGCGCGGGTGCGGGGGCTGACTCTGGCGCTGGCCGCGCCGCTGTCTGACGCCGATTCGACCATCCAGTCGATGCCCGATGCGTCGCCCGCCAAATGGCATCTTGCGCATACCACATGGTTCTTCGAGACGTTCCTGCTGCGCGATCGTGCGGTCGGTTATCGGGGCCGGAACGAGGAATGGGCGTTCCTGTTCAACTCCTATTACGAGGCTGAAGGCCCCCGGATCGCGCGGTTTGCGCGCGGGCTGCTGTCGCGCCCGGCGCTGGTGGATGTGCTGGCGTGGCGGGCGCAGGTGGACGAGGCGATGGCCGGGCTGATCGGCCGCGATGCCGAAACCGACGCGCTGATCGCGCTGGGGCTGGCGCACGAGGAGCAGCACCAGGAGCTGTTGCTGACCGATATCAAGCACGCGCTGTGGCGCAATCCGCTGGGGCCAGCGATGTGGCTGTCCGAAGGGCGCGCACCAGTGGACTTGCCATCGACAGGCTGGTGGCAGCATCCCGGCGGGATCGTCGGCGTGGGGCATGACCGGCCGGGGTTTGCGTTCGATTGCGAGGAGCCGGCCCACGAGGTGCTGCTGCGGCCATTCGCGCTGGCGCAAGCGCTGGTCACCAACGGCGAGTGGCTGGCGTTCATGGCGGATGGTGGATATTCTAGGGCAGCGCTGTGGCTGTCGGACGGGTGGGACCGGGTGCGTTCCGACGGTTGGGGCGCGCCGATGTATTGGCGCGAGCGCGATGGCGGCTGGGAGCGGTTTACGCTGGGCGGGTGGCAGCCTGTCGATGCCGACGCGCCGGTGAGCCACATTTCGTTTTTCGAGGCGGAGGCGTTTGCCGCATGGGCCGGGGCGCGATTGCCGACCGAGCAGGAGTGGGAAGCGCTGGCGGCCAGCGGTGATGCTAACAGCGGGCGGCAACTCGATGTGGCGGGACCGGTCGATCCGGTGGCCGAAGGCGCGCCTTCGTTGTTCGGCAATTGCTGGCAGTGGACCCGTTCGGCCTATGTCCCCTATCCCGGATTTCGCGCTGCGGAAGGTGCCGTGGGGGAATACAACGGCAAGTTCATGAGCGGCCAGTGCGTGTTGCGCGGCGGCAGCTGCGCCACGCCGCGCGGGCACATGCGGGCCAGCTACCGCAACTTCTTCCAGCCTGAAAAGCGCTGGCAATTCAGCGGGCTGCGCCTCGCCAAGGATATCTGACCATGGATGCGATGACGACGGTAAATGCCGATCCGGCCTTTCTGCACGATGTGCTGGCCGGGCTGGCCCAACCGCAAAAGGCCGTGCCGGCGCGCTGGTTTTACGATGCGCGGGGATCGGAGCTGTTCGAGGACATCACCGACCTTGCCGAATATTACCCGACGCGGGCGGAAACCTCGATCCTGGCGGCGCGCGGGGCGGAATTCGCCGCGCTGACCGGGCCGGGCCGCGCGGTGGTGGAATTCGGATCGGGCAGCAGCGCCAAGACTCCGCATTTGCTGGGCGCGATTGCGCCCGCCGCCTATGTGCCCATAGACATTTCGGGCGACTTCCTGCGCGCATCGTCTGCCGCGCTGGCGGAGCGGCATCCGGGGTTGCCGGTGATCCCGGTCGAGGCCGATTTCACCCGCCCGGTTGCGCTGCCGGACGAAGTGCGGGGTCTGCCGATGCTGGGGTTCTTTCCCGGATCGACCATCGGCAACCTGATCCCCGCCAGCGCGGTCGACCTGCTGCGGTCGATGCGCAAGACGCTGGGCACCGGCGCGCAATTGCTGATCGGGCTGGACCGGGTCAAAGACACCGGGGTCTTGCTGCGCGCCTATGACGATGCGGCGGGAGTGACGGCCCAGTTCAACCTGAACCTGCTGCACCGGATCAACCGCGAACTGGATGGCGACGTGCCGGTGGACGCGTTCCGGCACAAGGTGGTGTGGAACGACATGCTGTCGCGGATCGAGATGCACCTTGAGGCGCAGCGCGACGTGATGTTTGCGATTGCCGGACAGCGTTTTGCGATGCGGGCCGGCGAGACGATCCATACCGAGAACAGCCACAAGTATGGCCCGCGCAGTGGCACATTGATGCTGCTGGCCGGCGGCTGGACGCCGCTGGCCGAATGGATGGACGCGGACGGACTGTTTTCGGTGGTGCTGGCACGGGCCGAAGAGCCGCGCATGGCGCCCTAGCTTTCCGAGAAGGCGAAGGGTTCGGCCCCGCGGCGGTAGTCGTCGGCCAGCACTTCGCGGCCGAGCGGCGGTTCTGCGCGCGCCGTGCACTGCACGCGGTTGCACAGCCGGCAGGTGACGCCGATGGGCGTGGGTGCCTGTTCCGGGCCTTGGGCATAGACCAGCCGGTTTGCGTGTTCGGCAGCGCAGGCGAGCGCGATGGCGCGCGTGGTGCGCGGCCGATCATGCCCCCCGCCGCCCGAAACCACCGTGCGGGCGATGGAGAAGAAGCGCTGGCCGTCGGGCAATTCCAGCCACTGGGTCAGCACGTCGCCCGGCGCGTGGAACGTGGAGTGGAGGTTCCACAGCGGACACCCGCCGCCGTGCGCGGCAAAGGGGAAGCCCGCGCCGTCGAGGCGTTTGGAGACGTTGCCAGCCGCATCGACGCGGATGAAGAAGAAGGGCACACGTTCCTGTCCCGGTCGGTTCAGCGTGGTCAACCGGTGGGCGACCTGTTCGAAGCTGACGCCGAACTGGCCTGACAACGCTTCGATATCATAGCGCCGAGCCTCCACCGCGCGGGCGAAGCGGTCATAAGGCAGGACGAGGGCCGCCGCGCCATAGGCACCCAGCGCCCGGCGCACGAGGTTGGCGGCAGTCTGGCTGGCGAAGCTTTCGCCCCGGATCAGCGCCGCGATTTCGGGGCGCAGCGCGGTGTAGGCGATGTGGAGCGCAACCTGCCACGCGCGGCCGGACGGCGGCAGCGTATCGTCAAGCAGCAGTTGCTCATTGTGCCGATCGAACCGCCGGACGGCGCCCATCATCACGTCTGCCGGCAGCGAGCGGACGCGGACGCCCTGCTTGCGCAGCCATTCCGCGCCGCCGCCGGCCTTTTCGACTTCGTCAGCCAAGACTTCGGCCTTGCTGTCGAGCGTGGGGAAATAGTTGCGGCGCTGGGCGACGAAGCGGCGTGCCTCGCCCACCGGATCGGACGCGCTGTCTGCACCCTCGCCTGCGCGCAATCCGGCCAGCGCCTGCTGTTCGCGGGCATAGGCGGCGTGGAGGCGCAGCATCGCTTCGGTAATGCCGGGGAAGCTGGTGGCGACATCGGCCACTTCGAGTGGGGGCAGATCGATTTCGGCGAAGATCGGATCGCGCAGCACATCGGACAGGCGGCGGGCGTAATCGTCGCGGTCGTCCGCCGCGAGATCGGACATATCCAGCTTGTAGGCGCGGGCGAGGCGCAGCAGCAGATCGGCGGTGAGCGGGCGCTGGTTGCGTTCGAGCAGGGCGATGTAGCTGGGCGAGATCGCCAGTTCTTCGGCCATCGCCTGTTGCGTCAGCCCGAGTTCGCGCCGCAAGCGCTTGAGCCGGGGGCCGAGATAGAGCGGTCTGGATGCCATGACAGCGATACTTGTCAGGCCTGCACAACTTTACAAGCAAAACTTGTAAAGTTTGACAATGTGACTTTGCAGACGGTTCCGCCGCCGCTTTCGAACGTGCAAAGGGTGTTCACACAAGGCGTTGTTCAAGGGAATCGTGAAGTCATGACCTACCAGCAGTCCATCATCGAGGCCGGCGAGGCCATTGCTCCTTTCCACAAGACCTGGGGTGGCATCGAAGCCGAATCGGTTGCGCGCATGCGCCTGCAAAACCGGTTCCACACCGGGCTGGACATCGCCAAGTACACCGCGAAGATCATGCGGGCCGATATGGCCGCCTATGACGCGGACCCTGCGAACTACACCCAGTCGCTGGGCTGCTGGCACGGCTTCATCGGGCAGCAGAAGCTGATCTCGATCAAGAAGCACTTCGGCACCACCAAGGGCCGTTACCTGTACCTGTCGGGCTGGATGGTTGCTGCGCTGCGCAGCGAATTCGGCCCGCTGCCCGACCAGTCGATGCACGAAAAGACCAGCGTTCCCGCGCTGATCGCCGAACTCTACACGTTCCTGAAGCAGGCCGACGCCCGCGAACTGGGCATGATGTTCCGCGATATGGATGCGGCGCGCGATGCCGGCGATCAGGTGAAGGCGGCCAAGATCCAGCACGCCATCGACCACTATGAAACGCATGTCGTGCCTATCGTCGCCGATATCGACGCCGGCTTCGGCAATGCCGAGGCGACCTATCTGCTGGCCAAGAAGTTCATCGAGGCGGGCGCTTGCTGCATCCAGATCGAGAACCAGGTGTCGGACGAAAAGCAGTGCGGCCACCAGGACGGCAAGGTTACCGTTCCGCACGAGGACTTCATCGCGAAGATCCGGGCTGTCCGCTATGCCTTCATGGAAATGGGCGTCGATGACGGCGTGATCGTTGCGCGCACCGATTCGCTGGGTGCCGGCCTGACCAAGCAGATCGCCTTCACCCGCGAAGCCGGCGACATTGCCGACCAGTACAACAGCTTCCTCGATTGCGACGAAGTTGCAGCGGGCGAGCTGGGCCACGGCGACGTTCTGATTGCCCGCGACGGCAAGCTGATGCGCCCGAAGCGCCTGCCTTCGAACCTGTTCCAGTTCCGCGCTGGCACCGGTGAAGACCGCTGCGTGCTCGATTGCATCCACGCGCTGGAAAACGGTGCCGACCTGCTGTGGATCGAAACCGAAAAGCCGCACATCGGCCAGATCGGCGGCATGGTGAACCGCATCCGCGAAGTGTTCCCGACCGCCAAGCTGGTCTACAACAACTCGCCATCGTTCAACTGGACGCTGAACTTCCGCCAGCAGGTTTACGACGCCTATGTCGAAGCCGGCAAGGACGTGAGCGCCTATGACCGCGCGCGCCTGATGAGCGTGGATTATGACGCCAGCGAACTGGGCGCCGACGCCGACGAGCGCATCCGCACTTTCCAGCGCGATTCGGCGGCGCAGGCTGGCATCTTCCACCACCTGATCACGCTGCCGACCTATCACACCGCGGCGCTGAGCACCGACAACCTCGCCAAGGAATACTTCGGCGTGCAGGGCATGCTCGGCTACGTCAAGGGCGTGCAGCGTCAGGAAATCCGCCAGGGTATCGCCTGCGTGAAGCACCAGAATATGTCGGGGTCCGACATCGGTGACGATCACAAGGAATACTTCGCCGGAGAAGCCGCGCTGAAGGCCGGCGGCGCTCACAATACTATGAATCAGTTTGCTGCCTGACCGTCAGCGGGCGAACCAATTTCGCTACCTGAACGTATAACTAAGGAGAGAGACGATGTCTGAACCGACCCGTGCCCGCGCGGTCCTCTCGACCGAGGACTTCAAGCTGATCCGCGAAGCCGTGCTGCATTATCTGAAGGTGATCGAGGACCAGCCCGAATCGGTGAAGTTCTCGCACCTGTACCACCGGCTCGGCAGCGCCATCGGGCGCTGAATACCGCAAGGCACTTTCCTGGGGAGGAAAGCGAGGCCCGCAGCGCTCACCGGCGCTGCGGGCCTTTTTGAATTGGCGGTCAGATCAGCTCGAAATCGGCCGCAGAACCAGTCCCTTGGCCAGCGATCGACGGCGGCTTACCCACCCGAATCGATCTGCATTGCCATCGCCCGCTGCGCTGACACAGGCACGGGCGGCAACCTTGTAGTAACGACCAATACTAACTTCCGGTACTCCAGATAACGATTGCCGAACTTCTGTCCCATTTCGGCATTTATTTGGCCAGCGCCTCCGGATAGTGATTTCCGTCACGCGGCATTCCAAAAAACTTGGTATTCGGGAGGTGCGACCCGAAGGGCTCGATTCTCTTTTGAGCCCTTTTACTTACGGCCCGGCATTCCCCTGGAGTGCCGGGCCTCTTTTCATGGCCGGCGCGGCCCTACAGATCCGGCAGCACCTGTTCGGCAAAGCCCCAGCCCGCCAGCGCCTTGCCCTTCGCCCGGCGCAGCACCTTGTCGGCATCGCGAATCGAGAACGGGTGCGCATTGTCGAAACCCGCCAGTTCGCCCCACGCAATCGGCACCGCCACCGGCGCGCCTTCGCGGGCGCGGGCGGAAAAGGGCAGCACCGCCGTCGCGCCGCGCTGGTTGCGCAGCCAGTCGATGAAGATCTTGCCCTTGCGCTTGGCCTTGCTCATCGTCGCGATGAAACGCTCGGGTTCGGCCAGCACCAGTGCCTCGGAAAACCGGCGCGCGAAATCCTTGTGCACCTCCCACGAATGCCCCGCAGTCAGCGGCACCACCACATGCACCCCCTTGCCGCCGGAAAGCATGGCAAAGCTCGCCAGCCCGATATCCGCCAGCCGATCATGCAGGTGCCGCGCCG
>DAICYJ010000049.1 GCA_027311705.1 Novosphingobium sp.
GCCCGTCCAGACAGTCGATCCGGAATTCCCTGTGCGCCTGAACACCGGCCGTTATCGCGACCAGTGGCACACGATGACCCGCACTGGCCTCAGCAAGACGCTGTCGCAGCACCGGCGCGAGCCTTTGCTGGAAGTACACCCGCTGGATGCCTTGGCGGCGGGTTTGACCGAAGCCGGGCTGGCGCGGGTGGTGACACGGCACGGCGCGGCCACATTCCGCGTTTGCGTCACCGACAACCAGCGCATGGGCGATGTGTTCGTGCCGATGCACTGGTCCGATACGATGGCGGGAGAAGGTCGCGCCAACCGTCTTCCCGGCCAGGTCGTCGATCCGTTTTCAGGCCAACCCGCCTTCAAGAACACGGCGGCCCGGCTGGAACCGGTGCGGCCCGAATGGCGCGCCTTTCTCGCCAGCACCGATGCCGTTACTCCCGATGGGTTGGTTTGGTGGACGCGCTCGCGCATCGGCGCGGGTTGGCTGCACGAGCTAGCGGGTAACGACGCGCCCGATGTCGAGGCGCTGCTGCCGCAAGGTGCGTGGATGGAAGTGGCCGACCACGCCCGCCACATGCGCCGCATCGTCGTGCTGGACGAGGACGGCACCGTGCGCGCCGCGCTCTACATCACCCGCAACGGCACACTTCCGCCGCGCGACTGGATCGCGGAGCAGGTTGGCCTGGGTGAAGCCGCCCCGGCGGAACTGCTCGCCGGGCGCCCCGGCACGCCGCTCCCCGATCGCGGCCCGATCGTCTGTGTATGCCACGGCATAGGCACCACCGCGATTCTCGCGGCCGCCAACACAGGCGCGGACACCGTCGAGTCCATCGGCGCGGCAACCTGCGCCGGCACCAATTGCGGTTCGTGCCGCCCTGCCATCGCGCGGATGCTCGACACCCTATCCAGCCAGATCAAGGAACCAGCGGAATGAGTGACTTTCCCGCAGGCCCCGATTTTCCCCCAGGCAGCGTGTGGCTGGTGGGTGCCGGCCCAGGCGATCCCGAACTGCTGACGCGCAAGGCCGAACGGCTGATCCGCGCCGCCAGCGTGGTGTTCCACGATGCGCTGGTGGGGCCGGAGGTGCTCGATCTGGCCACGCCGGGCACACGGCTGGTCCATGTCGGCAAGCGATCTGGCCGCCATTCGAAAGATCAGGCGAGCATCGACAAGCTGATCGTTGCAGCCGCGCTCGAGGGCGAACGCGTGGTGCGGCTGAAGGGCGGCGACCCCGCCATTTTCGGCCGCGCGACCGAGGAGATCGACGCCTGCCGCGCCGCCGGCGTCGCCGTGCGCATCTGCCCCGGCGTTACTGCCGCCAGCGCTGCTGCCGCCAGCCTTGGCCTTTCGCTCACGCTGCGCGGAATGGCCCGCAAGCTCACCTTCGTCACCGCCCATGCCCGCGCTGGCGAGGCGCTCGATCTGGATTGGCAGGCGCTGGCCGATCCGACCGCCACGCTCGCAGTCTACATGGGCAAGGCCGCAGCAAATGAGGTTTCGGCGCAACTGATTGCAGCAGGGCTGTCCGCCGATACACCCGTCGCGCTGGTCGAAAACGCCAGCTTGCCCAACGAACGCCAATTCCGCACCCGGCTCGACCTGTTGCCGCTGGCGGCCCGCACCGCGCTGGGCGACGGCCCCGCTCTGTTGCTGATCGGCAAGGCGATGGGTGCGGGCTTGCTCGCCGCAAGCGCCGCCGAACACGTGCGCGAAGCTGTTTGCTGATACCTGGGAGCGCTAACTTCACGGCCATCCGGAATAGCCGTCGTCCTCTTTCGGTGACGTTTTCAAGGCATTGGCATCGATCATGAAAATCGTGCTAGTGGCTCCGCGAAACCGAACGGGAGACGAAAGCGGTGGCACCAATGTCGCGCAACAGGCAGGGGATCAGGAGCATCGCGGAACTCGCGGAGCTGGCGGGAGTTTCGGTCTCCACCGTATCGCGCGCGCTGACCGGCAAGGGCACGCTCAACCCAGCAACCCGCGAACGCATACGCGCACTGGCGGCCGAACACGATTTCACCTTGAATGTCGCGGCGCAGAACCTGCGGCTTGGCCGTACCGGGGCCATCGCCGTGGTGCTGCCGTTGGGCCATGATCGCGGCCAGCAGCTTTCCGATCCCTTTTTCACCGCCATGCTGGGCCATCTTGCCGAAGCGCTGAGCGAGCGGGAGTATGACCTGCTGCTGTCGCGCGTGCGGCCCGAATCCGATGACTGGCTCGACCGGTTCATGCGGTCGGGCCGCGCCGATGGCGTGATCGTGATCGGCCAGTCCGATCAGCACCATGTGCTCGATCGGGCCGGCGAAGAAGGCGTCCTGCCGATGGTGGTGTGGGGCGCGCGCGATCCAGGCGGCAATTACATCACCGTGGGCACCGACAACCTCGCGGGAGGCGCCATGGCCGCGCGCCATTTGCTGGCGCGCGGGCGGCGCAAGCTGGCGTTCTTCGGCAATGTGGCGGCGGCGGAATTTGCCGTGCGCCACGCCGGGTTCGTGTCCGCCCTGCCCGACGACATTCGCGAAAGTGCCGTGCTGGTCCCCATCGGCCTGACGCCCGAAGCCAGCTATCAGGCCGCGCGCAGCTTTTTCGCCGATGGCCACCGGCCCGACGGCATTTTCGCCGCATCGGACATCGTGGCAATGAGCGTGCTGACCGCGGCGGCCGAAGCGGGGATCGCCGTGCCCGAACAGCTTTCGCTGGTCGGCTTCGACGATATCCTGCTGGCCCGGCTGGCCACTCCGCCGCTCACCACCATCCGCCAGGATATCGAAGGCGGTGCGCATACGCTGGTCGACCTGCTGTTCCGCAGCATGAACGGCAACGACATCGCATCCGTCCAGTCCGCGCCCACTCTGGTCGAGCGCGGATCGAGCTGAACTCAATCGGCGGTGAAATCCGGCTTGCGCTTGGCAAGAAACGCGGCGACGCCTTCCTTGCCTTCCGCATCGATCGATGCAGCAATGGTTTCCGCCTCGTCCGCCAGCTGCGCTTCGAAACTGCGGGTTTGCCCGGCCTGAAGCAGGCGGCGCACATTGCCATAGGAACGCACCGGTCCGGCTGCCAGTTTAGCGGCGAGCGCCATGCCTTCTGCCGAAAGTGCATCGTCGGCCACTGAGCGCGTCACCAGCCCCAGTGCCACCGCATCGGCGGCGAGCACGCGCCGGTTGGTCAGGATCATTTCCTGTGCGGTGCGCATCCCGGCCAGACGCGGCAGGGTCCACGACAGACCACCGTCCGGCGTGAGGCCGATCGCGGTATAGGCAGCGGTGAAATGCGCGGATTCGGCCGCGAGAACGATGTCGCCCAAAATGGCCAGGCCGAAGCCCGCCCCGGCAGCGGGGCCGTTGACCAGAACGACCAGCGGCTTGGCCATATCGGCCAGCACTGTCACCGCATCGTGCAACCGGCTGGCCAGTGCCTTCAGCTGCGGGCGAATGGCGTCTCCGGCCGCCGCCATCTCGTTGATGTCGCCGCCCACGCAGAACATGCGCCCCACCCCGGTCAGCACCACGCAGCGGACCGACGGATCGCCCGCCACGTCGATGGCCGCCGCATACAGGACCTCGGTCAGCGTATAGTTGATCGCGTTGCCCTGTTCGGGACGGTTGAGCACGATACGCGCGACAGCGCCGCTGCGCTCGACAAGGACTTCGGCTTCACTCATGTCTGGCGTTCCCGGCGATTGGTTTCGGCGACAGCTTTGGCGTCCGTAGACGCAGAGCGCAACCCGGCCCCGGCCTGCCCATTTCGTCAGGCACTATTTCGAAAGTCGCGCCACCAGCCGCACCGCCGCCGCGTTCACATCGTCCCACGCCTGCGTGAAATCCTCGTCCGACCCGTAATAGGGATCGACCACGGCGGTGCCTTCGCGGCCGGGCACAAGGTCCATCAGCAGGCCTACTTTTGCCAGCGGACGGCGCGGGGCAAACCGGCCAAGATCGCGCAGGTTCTGCTGGTCGAGCGCGAAGATGTGGCCAAAGGTGCGGAAGTCGTCCTCTTTCACCTGCCGTGCACGATAGCTCGAAATATCGATCCCGTGCTTAAGCGCCTCCGCCTGCGCGCGTGGATCGGGCGGATTGCCGGCATGCCATGATCCGGTGCCCGCCGAATCGATGGTCAGCGCCAGACCCGCCGCCACGGCTTGCGCACGCAGCGCAGCCTCGGCCAGCGGCGAACGGCAGATGTTGCCGAGGCAGACGAACAGCACGGAGCGCTGGATCACGCCCTCCGCTGCCGAATGCTGCATTCCCGTTGCTTGTTCATCGGATCACGAAACCTCGCTGGCCTGGTCTTCCCATGCCGATCAGAAACGGATCCTCTCCCTGTCGCGCAGCAAAACCGTTACGCGACGAAATGTCCAGCCATTTGAGCGAAACCAGTACCTGCCCGATGGCGCCGCCCAGCGTTTCGCCCGGCCCGAGCAGCACGACGCGGTCCGGCGCGAACTCGCGGACGGCCACCTTCATGGCAGCGGTGAAATCGTATGGCTGCAGGATCTGGTGCCCGAAGGTATAGTCCCACAGCTCCTGCGGATTGGTCTCGAACCGCCGCCAGATCTTGCCGCGTCCGTCGATCAGCGGGATTTCGGGACGCCCGAACGACGATGCCGGCAGTTGCGCACGCGCCGCGTCCGCGCTCGCCTGCATCAAAGGGGTGTGAAACGGCCCGTGCCCCGCCAGCCGCAACGGTGGGCGGGCCAATTGCGGCAGATCGCCTGCCAGCGCGTCGAGCGCAGTTGGCGCACCCGCTACTACCAGCATCCCACCCAGCCGAATCGACAGCAGAACGCCATGCAGCGCCATCGAGGCCAGCACAGCATGCTCCACCGCCGGATCGACGGTCCAGTCCTCGCCTGCCAGCACCAGCACCGCCTGCCCGCCTTCGCCATGCTTCTGCGAATTGACGCCCATGGCATCGGCAATGGCGAACCCATGCCCGCCCGATACCGCCCCGGCGCAGGCGAGCGCGGTGTACCAGCCCATCGAATTGCCGGTGACCGCGACCACGTCGAACCGGTCAGTGTCGACGCTCAGGAAATCGAGGTAGCTGGCCGCATAGATCAGCGGTGCCGCCACATCGCCGCGCGTGTGCAGTGCGGGGTCGAACTTCGCCGCACCATCCAGTTCGGAAAGCGTTGGCTTGCCCGCGCGCATCGCATCGAACGCGGAAAGCACGTCACTGCCACCATGATGCCGCGCAAGATAGCCAAGCTCCGGCGCATTGTATGTCCCCCGCCCCGGACAGACGACGACCACGGATTCCTTAGCCACGCACCATCTCCAGCGCCTTGGCCACGATCCCGTCGCGGCTCGGCAGCGTCATCGTCGCCGCGCGCGCCAGCGGGATAAAGCTGTCCTCCGCCGCCAGCCGCGCCACCCACTTGGCCGGCGCGCGTTCTGCAAACAGCGCCAGCAGCGCCTCGCTCTGCGATCCGGTGATACGGCATTCGTCGACCACCAACACCGAGCCGCAATCCGCGACCGCCGAAAGCAGCGCCTCTTCGGCCAGCGGCGCAATCCAGCGCAAGTCGATCACCCGCGCCGCAACGCCCTGTTCTGCCAGCATCTTTTGCGCCTGCAACGAAAGGTACAGCCCGTTGCCATACGTGACGATGGCAAGGCCCGTGCCTTCGCCATGCACCCCGATCTCACCCATCTGGATGTCGCCGGCACCGGGCGCTTCGTAAGTCGAGGTCCACAATCCGTCGCCTTCACCATGAAGGTCGCGAGTCATGTAAAGCGCAATGGGTTCGACGAACACCACGACGCGCTGCTCCTCGTGCGCCAGCCGCACGCATTCGCGCAGCATCGCCACTGCATCGCGCCCGCTGGAAGGCACCGCGATCACGATGCCCGGAATGTCACGAAAGACGGCGAGCGAATTGTCGTTGTGGAAGTGCCCGCCAAAGCCCTTCTGGTAAGGCAGCCCGGCAATCCGCAGCACCATCGGATTGGTGAACTGGCCGTTCGAGAAGTACGGCAAAGTCGCCGCCTCACCCCGGATCTGGTCCTCGGCATTGTGGACATAGGCCAGGAACTGCACTTCCGGGATCGGCAGCAAACCGTTGTGCGCCGCCCCGATGGCCAGCCCCAGAATCGCCTGTTCATCGAGCAAGGTATTAATCACCCTTGCCGATCCGAACCGCTGGTGCAGCTTCGCCGTGCAATTATACACCCCGCCCTTCGGCCCCACGTCCTCGCCGCACACGATCGCGTTTGGATATTGCAGCAGCAGGTCGGCCAGCGCCCACGAGATCAGCCGCGCCATATGCTGCGGCTTGTCCATCGCGGTCGCGTCGTCGACAAACAGCGCCGCGCGGGCCTCTGCCGGCGCCATTGGGCGAGAGACGCCTTCACGCTTGGGCGGCACGATACTTGCCATCACCGCCTCCGCATCGGCCAGCTTGGGCCGCTTGATCGCCAGTTCCACCTGTCGCAGCAACGTCGCCTCGATGGCGTCGTATTCCGCGCGCACTTCGGCGGCGGTCATCGCCCCTTCTTCCACCAGCAGCGCTGCGCTGGCGAGCAGGGGATCGCGTTCGTTGTCCTGCCGGATCTGGTCCTTGCTGAGGTACACCAGTTGGACGTCGTTGCCCGCGTGGCCATAAAGCCGCACGGTCTTCATGTGCAGGAACACCGGCTTGCGCTGGCGGCGGGCGATGGTGACGGCTTCCGAAGCAGCCCGCCAAGCATCGACCATATCGCAGCCGTCACAGGCGATATAGTGCAGCCCCGCGCGACCAGAGAAATTAGCCTCGATCCAGCCCTGCGGCGTGCGGGTGGAAATGCCGATGCCGTTGTCTTCGCACAGGAAAACGATGGGCATCGGCGTGCCCTGGAAAGCCGCCCAAGCCGCCGTGTTGATAGCCCCCAACGCGGTCGAATGATTGGCACTCGCATCGCCAAAGCTGCACAGCACCACGCCATCGCGCGCCAGCACCGTATCGGTCCAGCCCATGCGCCGGGCAATGCCGATGCTGAACGCCGCGCCAACGGCCTTGGGCACGTGGCTGGCGATCGTGCTGGTCTGCGGTGGGATCATCAGCCGCCGCGAACCCAGCACCTTGTGCCGCCCGCCAGAGATTGGGTCATCCGCGCTGGCGGTGAATGACAGAAGCATATCCCACGCCGGGGTTTCACCCGGCACGCGGCCCGCGCGGTGGATCTGGAACGCGGCATCGCGATAATGCAGGAAGGCGATGTCGTCGGTGCGCAGTGCCTCGGCCAGCACCGCGTTGCCCTCGTGGCCCGATGAACCGATGGTGTAGAACCCCTCGCCCCGCGCCTGCAGCTTGCGGCTCAGCCGGTCCAGTTGGCGGCTGGTCATCTGGCTGTGCAGCAGCGCGGCGGCACGTTCGGGCGCCAGACCCACATCCTTCAGGCCAAGGTTGGAGCGGCGGCGCAGGCTCCCGCTTTCCAGCCCCCCGCCTTCCAGTGACGTGATGAACTGCTGGTGGACTTGCTCTGCGGCGTCCATTCAGCGCGATCCGGTTTCACATGCGATCATGTTCCGGTCCTAGCGCAAGGAAACAGGCCGCGCTACACTTGCGGTCAAACATCTACCGCCTTGCGCCCCAGCGCCGGGTCATCGGTGAAGAATCCGTCGATCCCCTCAGCCAGATAGCGCCGGATTTCCGCCACGCACCCATCCGGATTGCGCGCGCCGTCGCCAGCTTCGTTGCGGTAATCCGCGGCGAGGAAGTGGTTTTCCGGGCGGAAAGTATAGCATCCCACCAGCAGGCCGGCGCGGTGCGCATCGGCCACGAATTCGCCTGCCGATCCGATCTTGCCATCTTCGCCCACCGGGATGATCTGGCGCGTCCAGGGCGCGATCCAGTCGGCATAGGCGGCGATCTTTTCCAGTCCTTCCGGCTTCATCATCTCGGCATAGGACGTCGTGCCACCCGCCTTGACCACGTCGGCCGGAATCTTCGGATCTTCGTCGATCAGCTGCATGAATTGCACGCTGGGAATGTCGCCCAACATCCCCCGCAGCAGCTTCAGATTTGCCGTTTCGAACGACTGCACGATCATCGGCGCACGGCGCAGGTATGTGCTGGCGGCCACCCGCGCGGCGAACAGCTTTTCCATGTTGAAGCCAGCGGCAGAAAAGAACGTCGAATGCTTGATTTCGGGGATCAGTCCGATCTCACGCCCGCGCGCCGCCGCCTCTGCCGCCACGAAATCGGCGATTTCCTCCAGCGTCACGATCTGGAACTGGCCGTCATAGCCCATGCTTTCGGGCCGCATCGCACCCAGCCGCTCCTTGGCACGCAGCGTTTTCAGCTCCGCCAGCGTGAAATCCTGCGTGAACCAGCCGGTCTGCTCCTCGCCATCCACGGTCTTGGTGGTTTGCCGGGCGGCGAATTCCTTGTGCGCGGCCACGTCGGTGGTTTCGGCGATGTTGGGCTCGTGCCGGGCGACCAGCACGCCGTCCTTTGTCGGCACAAGGTCCGGCTCGATGAAGTCCGCGCCATCGACAATCGCCTTGGCATACGACGCCAATGTGTGCTCGGGCCGCCGCGCCGGGCAGCCGCGATGCCCCAGCACCAGCGGCTTTACCGGCCTCACCGCCGCGCGCGAAGCACCGCCGCCCATCAGCGACACGCCCAGCGCCGTCGTTCCCGCCATCATCGTCCGCCTTGAAATGCGCATCGTATTCCCCGTCATGCCGCGTCGTCAGCCCGCGCCGCATAGCGCCGGGCGATGGCGGCGCAGGCCATCAACTGCGCCTGGTGGAATATCATGATCGGCAGGATTACTGCACCTGCAATCGCCGGCGGAAAGATGATCTTCGCCATTGGCACCCCGCTCGCCAGCGATTTCTTCGATCCCACGAACACGATGGCGATTTCCTCGGCCTTGGAATAGCCCAGCACCCGCGCCAACACGGTCGTGAGCCCCAGCACCAGCGCCAGCACGCCCAGGCACAGCGCCAGCAGGACAGCCAGTTGCACCGGCGCGACCTTATGCCACAGCCCCTCGACGATGGCGGCGGAGAACGAGGCATAGACCGCCAGCACGATCGTGCCCCGGTCGGTAAAGCTCAGCAGCGCCTTGTTTCGCTCTGCCCAGCCGCCCAGCACCGGGCGCAGGAGGTGGCCCACCACGAACGGCAACAACAGCTCGCTGGCGATCTTGCCCACTTGCGCCGCCGAAACTCCGCCTTGCGTGCCCAGCAGCGCGCTGGCGAGGAATGGCGTGATCATCACACCCAGCAGATTTGAGAACGCCGCAGCGCACAGTGCCACCGCCACGTTACCGCGCGCGATCGAGGTAAACGCGATCGACGATTGCACCGTGGAAGGCAGCGCGCACAGGAACAGCATCCCGGTCCACAACGGCGCGGGCAGCGCGCCCGGCATCGCCGCATGCAGCGCCACGCCGATCAGCGGGAACATCACGAACGTCAGGCTCAGGATCAGCAGGTGGATCTTCCAGTCCGCCGCCGCCGTGACCAGCGCCTCGCGCTTCAGCCGCACGCCGTGGAGGAAGAACAGCAGCGCAATCGCCGCTGTCGTGACCAGCTCGACAACTACCGCACCCTGCCCGGATGCCGGTAGCACGCTTGCCAGCGCCACGGTGGCCAGCATGATCAGGGTAAACGGATCGATCTTGCCCACGCGCGTCCTACCTCAAATCGATGACCGTTACCGGTGGCAGCGGCACCGCGCCGGGTTGTTCGGCCCAGTGCAGCGCATTGAGCACGCCGCCATCCACGCGCAAGTCTGCAATGCCGACCGTGTCGATTTCGGCAAAGGTCCAGCCGGGCACACCTTCGCTGCCCAGCGCCAGCACGCCATCTTCAGGCATGCCGCGATCCGGCGGGCCATAGACGCCCGCCGCGCCCCGGTTCACATCGACCGCAGGCGACCATGCGGCCTCGCCCACCGTCGGCGATTGCACGGCAAAGCACTGCCCCTCCAGCGCACGCGCCTGCGCACCGATGCGCACGCGCCAGTATCCATGCATCGTGTCGGTGCAACTGGGCACGAGCAAAACCTCGGCCCCCGCCTCCACTGCCGCGCGCGCCAGCAACGGGAACTCGCTGTCGTAACAGATCACCACCGCCAGCTTGCCCAGCGCGGTATCGAACAGGTTTAGCGCCTTGCCGGGCGCAATGTCCCATTCCTCGCGCTCGAACCGCGTCATCACCAGCTTGTCCTGCACACCCGATTTTCCGGAGGGCGCGAACAGCCGTGCGGCATTGCGGAACCGCCCGTCCGCGTCCCTGCGCGGCGCGCTGGCGGCCAGAATGTGAAGATTGTGCCGGGCGGCCAGCGCAGCATGAAGCGCATCCACACGCGGCAGCAGCGCCGAAACCGTCTCGATGGACAGCGCCAGATCGCCCATCGTTGCTGGATCGAGCGAGGCCAGTTCCATCGCCCCATATTCGGGAAACACCGCCAGCGCCGCCCCGCCTTGGGCAGCAAGCTCAATCCAGCTCGAAATCTTGGATTCGTAGGCGTCCCACCCATCGAGCAGATCGACGGGATACTGCGCCGCCGCGACGGTGAAGCGCGTCACAGCAGCTTCAGCCAATACTGCATCGTCTTCGCGCTTTCCTTAACCTCGCTATGTTCCTTCCACGCCAGGTCGGTCACCAGCCCCGGCACCAGCGCATAGCCGCGCCCGGCCCAGAATCCGTCCAGCGGCGTATAGCCGGCAGGCCGCAAGGGATGGTCCGCCCCGCGCACCACCGCTGCAAAGCAAGCTGCAGTTGCGCCACATTGCCGCGCCCGGTCTTCGCGCAAGTCAAAAAAAGCATGGCCCACGCCCTGCCCGCGATAGGCCGCCAGCAGCACGCTTTCGCCGAAATAGAACAGTCGCGCCGTATCCAGCCCGCGCGCTTCGAAGGGCGCGCGGAACTCCGCTTTCTGGTGCATCATCGGCGCCGCCGTCGCCGCACCGACGATGCGCGTGCCATCGAACGCTGCGACCAGCACGGCATCGGCCGCCGCCGAATATTCGCGCAAATACTCGGCTTCGTAGGCCGCGTCGCCATCGTACAGATACGGAAAATCGGCAAACACCCGAATGCGCAGTTCTGCCAAGTCGTCCAACGCGGTGGAAATTTCGCCGCCGGTCAGCGCCCGAACCTGCAACCGCTCGGGCACCATCAGCCGATGACCTGCGCTTCCCAGTCGGCAAGGTTGTAATACATCGTCAGCCGTGAAATCCGGCCATCAGCCAGCCCGATAAACGCGCCTGCAGGCAGCACATAGGTCTGCCCGGTCGCTTCGGGCAGGCCTTCATCGGTGGCAAGGTACTGGCCATGCACCACGAATTCCGCCGCGCCGCGCGTTCCGTCGTCGCTGGCCATCAGCACCATGTCCTCCAGCCGCTCCCGATAACACCGCTCCATATGCCCCATGAACGCAGCAAAGGCGGGCTTGCCCACCTGCCGCGCGCCCTGGTTCACATCATGCGCCACATCGTCTGCCAGGCAATCGAGCATGCCCGCCCAATCACCCGCATTGAACGCGGCGTAGTAGCGGGTCAGCAGGGCAAGCGCGGCTTCGCGCGGGGTCTGGTCAGGGTTCATCGCGGCTCCTTGGGGCAAGCGCCGTCTCTAGCGAAGCGGGTTGCGCTTCGCTAGAGGAACGGCGGTTTCGGCCCCATGCCAAAACCGCAAGAGCCGCCTTATCCGAACAGCTTGGTCGCGGTATTCGCCACCCGCGCACCCAGATAGCGCGCGCCTTCCAGTTCGGTTTCGCTCGGCTGGCGGCTACCGTCGCCTCCCGCGATCGTGGTCGCCCCATAAGGCGCGCCGCCCACGACCACGTCATGCCCCATCTGGCCCGCAAAGCCATAATCGAGGCCGACCACGGTCATGCCGAAATGGAGCAGGTTGGTGATGATCGAGAAAAGTGTGGTTTCCTGCCCGCCATGCTGACTGGCGGTGCTGGTAAAGGCCGCGCCCACCTTGCCGTTCAGCGCGCCGCGCGCCCACAGCCCGCCCGCCTGATCGAGGAATGCCGCCATCTGGCTGCTGATCCGGCCAAAACGGGTGCCGGTGCCCACCACGATCGCGTCGTAGTGTTCCAGATCGGCAATCGTCGCCACCGGGGCGGACTGGTCGAGCTTGAAATGCGCGTTTTGCGCCACTTCGAGCGGGGCGGTTTCGGGAACGCGCTTCACGTCCACCTCGGCACCGGCCGCGCGCGCGCCTTCGGCAATGGCATGGGCCATGGTTTCGATGTGACCATAGCTGGAGTAATAGAGGACGAGGACTTTGCTCATGGGATCGGCCTTTCGAATGAAAACTGGTTACGGACGACGCTATGCCCCGTTCCCGCATTTCGGTTCAGCCGGATAAAATGCGACGTCTTGTTCGAAAAAGCCGAACGGTCGGTCACAATTGCGCCGCCGGGCGTTTTCCCCTATGGGCGATGCCACGCCCTGGCTAACCGAAGCTGTCGCCTGCCCGCGACTTCCTCGTCCCGCCGGGGTTTTTGATTTGCCGCGGAGTTCCTATTTCCGTCGGCACCACAGGAAGAAGAGTCGCCCATGTCGCGTCGCCGCCAGATTTACGAAGGCAAGGCCAAGATCCTCTATGAAGGTCCCGAGCCGGGCACACTCATCCAGTACTTCAAGGATGATGCGACCGCGTTCAATGCGCAGAAGCGCGGCACCATCAACGGCAAGGGCGTGATCAACAACCGCATCAGCGAGTATGTGTTCACGCGGCTGGCACACATCGGCATCCCCACCCACTTCATCCGCCGCCTGAACATGCGCGAGCAGCTGGTCCGGCAGGTGGAAATCATCCCGATTGAAGTGGTCGTGCGCAATGTCGCCGCCGGCTCGATCAGCAAGCGGTTAGGCATCGAAGAGGGTGAGCCGCTGCCGCACACCCTGATCGAATACTACTACAAGGACGATGCGTTGGGCGATCCGCTGGTGGCGGAAGAACACATCGCCTGCTTCGGCTGGGCCACCAACGAGGAGATGCAGGACATCTCCAGCATGGCTATCCGCGTCAACGATTTCCTCGTCGGCCTGTTCGCCGCGATCAACATCCGCCTTGTCGATTTCAAGCTGGAATTCGGCCGCATCTGGGATGGCGACTATGCGCGCGTGATCCTGGCGGACGAAATCAGCCCCGACGGCTGCCGCCTGTGGGACATGACCACCGGCGAAAAGCTCGACAAGGACCGCTTCCGCCGCGACCTCGGCGGCGAAGAGGAAGCCTACCAGGAAGTCGCCCGTCGCCTCGGCCTGCTCGAACCCGACGGCGGCCCTAGCGAAGTTCTGGATCTCGGCGCCCACCGCAAGCTGCGCACCAAGAAGTAAGCCCGCAAGGCCCTCTCCCCATGGGGAGAGGGGTGGGTGAGGGGACCGACACGGTCCCTACAGCAGCAGCAGCGCTTCCGCCCCATAGACCTGCCCGGCGAACGAATCAGCCAGCACCAGCACGATGTCGCTTGCGGCCAAAGTCGTGCCCGGCGTGAAGCTGGCCAGCAACACCTTGGCCTGCGGGCCATTGGCATCGTAATCTACATAGAGGTTGCCACTCGCCTTGTCGTAGATTGCGATATCGTCCTCGTCGTGGGCGCTCGTCCCGTTCACGAAGCCGCCGGCAAGCAGGTATCCCGATACGAAATCGTTGACCACGAGCAGCTTGTCCGTGCCCGAGACAAAGTCCGTGATCTTGTCGACGCCTTGGCTTGCCGCCGTTGCAATCACGAACTGGTCGATCCCCGCGCCGCCGGTGAGTGTATCCACGCCCAGCCCGCCATAAAGGAAGTCGTTGCCTTCCCCGCCGTTCAGCGTGTCCGCTCCGGCATGGCCGAACAGGCTGTCGGCCCCGCCGCCGCCGCTGATGGCGTTGTCGCCGCTGTTTCCGCCCAGCAGGTTGTCGTCCACCGATCCGGTCAGTGAAACGCCTGCCATCCCAATCAGCGATCCCACTTCGACATTGCTGCCCACGGTGATGCTGTCGCCACCGAACGCTCGGTCGAAGCCTGCGTTGGCCCCTTCCACCAGCGTATCGCCGCTGCCCTCGATCAGGTAGGTATCGTCCCCTGCGCCGCCTTCCATGCGGTCGCTGCCGGTGCCGCCTTTGAGCACATCGTTGCCGTCGCCGCCCAGCAGTGTGTCGTTGCCAGCCCCGCCGTCGAGGTTATTGGCCTGCGCATTGCCCTCGATCTGGTTGGCGAGCGCGTTGCCGGTGCCGGCACTGGCTCCATCGCCCAGCACCAGATTTTCGATGTTGTCGGCGATCGTCCAGTCAATGCTGGTGATGACCGTGTCGATGCCCTGATCGGCCAGTTCGGTCGTGCGGTCCCCGGCGTCGTCAACATAATAAGTGTCCGCGCCCGCTCCACCGAAAAGTGCATCGGCACCACTGCCGCCATCCAGCGTGTCGTCGCCCTGGCCGCCATCGACGCGGTCTACCCCGTCGCCGCCGTGCAGAGTGTCGCTGTCTGCTCCGCCCAGAATGGTGTCCTTGCCGATTCCTCCATCAAGAATGTCGGCACCAAAACCGCCGTCGATGGTGTCATCGCCGTCGCCCCCAGCAATGGTGTCGATATCGATACCGCCGTCGATCATGTCGTTGCCGTCGCCGCCGTCGATGTGGTCGGCTCCGTCACCTCCCGACAGTTTGTCACCATCCGATCCACCGTCGATCGCATCGTCGCCGGTCCCGCCATCGATGGTGTCGATGCCCGAACCGCCAGCCAGCACGTCGGCCTCAAATCCGCCCGCTATCCGGTCGTTGCCGGCTCCACCGTCGATGGTATCGATGCCCGCGCCACCGTCGATCACATCCGCGCTGTCACCGCCGTCGATCAGGTCCGCCCCGTCGAGGCCAAGGATCGTGTCCTTGCCTCGGCCCCCGTGGATCGTGTCGCCAAAGGCGGTGCCGGTCAGCGCGTTGTCGCCGGCATTGCCGGTCAGGATCAGGGCGTTCGCAACGGCCGAGGCATCGATGCCGATATCGGCCTTGCCACGCGTATCCGCCTCGGCACCAGTGCCGGCGCCGATAGTGATCGCCTCGATGCCCGTATTGCCTGCCAGCGGGACGTAAATCGTTGCCGCCGACCCGCCAAAGCGCAGTTCGTCGATCCCGCTCGTCCCGCTGTCATGGATTTCCGCCGCCGTCTGCTCAGCAGCGCTTTTCAGCAGGTAGATGTCGGCCCCATCTCCGCCATCGAGCGAATCCAGCCCGGCACCGCCCCACAGCACGTCGTCGCCACCCAGCCCGGTCAGCACATTGGCCCCGGCATTGCCCAGTATCACGTTGCCCTGCGCATTGCCGGTCCCGTCCACGTCGTCCTTGCCGGTGAGGGTCAGGTTCTCGACGCGGCCGGCCAGCGTGTTGCTCAAGCCGGACCGCACGGTGTCGGTGCCGCCGCCGTTCAGTTCAACGATCGTGTCGAGCAAATCGGTCAGGATATAGGTATCGTCGCCCGCCCCGCCTTCCAGCCGGTCGGCCCCGGCCCCGCCGTTCAGCGTGTTGTTGAAGGCGTCGCCGGTGATCTGGTCGGCATACTTCGATCCGGTCACGTTCTCGACATTGGCGAGCAGCGCCACGTCGCCGATGAAACCGCCGCCAAAGCTGTCGACCATCGAAACGGTCACCCCGGCGCGCGCCTTGGCGAACTGCGCGGTATCCACGCCCGCGCCGCCATCGAAGAACCCGCCCGCCTTCGTGGCGATCAACCGGTCGTTGCCGTCGCCGCCCAGCAATTGCACGGCTTCGCCAGCGGCAACGAAGGTATCCGCCCCGGCACCGGCGTCGACGATGGGCGGCAGGATCGAGCCGGCCACCGTAATCCTGTCGGCGAAACGCGTGCCGGTCAGGCCGGTGAGCACTTCGATCCCGCGTATCGTCGCCCCGTGGAAAGTCCCTTCGCCCGAAACGATGTCCGCGATCGAGAAGGTCAGACCGGTGCTCGACCCCGCCAGCGACAGACGCATGGCGTCGTT
>DAICYJ010000055.1 GCA_027311705.1 Novosphingobium sp.
CAGCCGGGAACAGCCTGCGAGGATGCTTGTGAAAGCGGCGGTAGTGGAAGCTTGGCCGGATTTGCAGGAGACAGTGAAGGAGAAGCCCAAGGTCAAGGCAAAGCCGAAAGCGAAGAAGCGCAATGGGCGGTAGCATTGTAGGCACAGCGTGGTCCGCGTGCCGCTGAATCAGCGAGGCGGCGTGCGTTCGAATTAGCGATGCATACTGCCTGCTTTATTCAATCAGGCAGGCCTCTACGATCGCAGTTACATGTTCTAGGTCCGTGCCGCAGCATCCACCAAGTACATTGATGTGAGGAAAACGGGCTCGAAGTTCGCGGTGAAACTCGGCGAATTCGATTACGTCGCCCCTATCGAGGTCCAACATAACATCCAATTCAGCGTGACTACAACGCGATGCATTCGCTCGAACACCGCAAATACGGCTAGACCAATCCGCGTTTTCTTCAAGAACTGGCGTGAAGTGCGTAGGGTGAGCGCAGTTCACCATATAATAAGCTGGGTAGGCGTCCGTTGCCGCATCGACGGTTTCAATCGCAGTGCGCAGCGAATCCCCTGTTGGCAGCCTTCCGTCGACTTCAACGGTAAAACTAATTGCCAGATCTGCACCAATCTCTCGCGCCATCAGGGTGATCCCAATGGCTTCGGGAATATTTGTCATCGTTATTGCGCTCAGCATTTCAGCGCCGGCCGCGTGCAGGGTTTGTCCTTGGGGCAGGTGATATGCGTGCGCCTCCGATGGTTCCATGATGCGTCCCGGATCGTACCCATCACCGCGAGGACCAATACAACCACTGATAACGATTCCCGGAATAGTTGTTTCGTACTCGCCTTTGAGTTTTAAAAGCATGCCGATCGCTCGCCTGTTCAGTGCGGTCAGTTCGTCTGGCGCAATGCCGAGCGGTTCTGCCCAATCCGAACTTGAGCGCCAAGTCGCACTCTCGAGAATTATCCCCGTTGTCATACGTTCGGCTAGCTTGAGAAAACCGCGATAATATTCATCGAGCGCCTTCCGGCCCGCTTCACTACCGATTAGGGTGATCGATGCGAAACACGGCAAATCAATGCCTCGGTTGAAAATAATGTCTGTTTCAAGACCGGCATCGGTGAGGAAGAGATGATCTAGCTGAGGAAGTGGACGGCGCATAGACAACCCTCTTCAGTTCAACTGAAAGTGTATCAAAAAATACTCTTGAATCGGACTTGCTACAAGTGCCGAGCGCCCACTTCCGAAACTGGAGCGCAACTGCTGACCAAAAACCCGCTCATGCTGAGGCGGGCAGGTTAAAGGGACGGCCCCTCAAAACCCCTCGCGCTTCAGCCTTTCGGCCAGTTCCGCAATCTCAAATGGCTCCAGCACCCATGTCCGCGTCTGGCGGCCTACGCGGTGCACCGGCACCGTCAGCAGCACGCGCGCCTGTTCGCGGGCGTGGGGTTTATACAGCGCGAAGTGCATGGCGCAGTCGCGCACCGTGCCGATCAGCGGCGCGCGGCCTTCCAGATCGATCATCGTCGCCGGCTGGTCCCACGGAATCGTCGCGGTACTCATGGCTCAGACGTCCAGATTCGCCACGTTGAGCGCGTTTTCCTGAATGAATTCCCGGCGCGGCTCCACCACGTCGCCCATCAGGCGCGTCAGGATCTCGTCGGTCACGTCGGCATCCTCAATCTTCACCTGCAACAGCGAGCGATTGTTGGGATCGAGCGTAGTTTCCCACAGCTGGATCGCGTTCATTTCGCCCAGACCCTTGTAGCGCTGGATCGAAAGACCCTTGCGGCCCCCGGCAAACACCGTTTCCACCAGCTGCGAAGGCCGCGTGATGTCGCCTTCCTTCGCCTCGGGGCGCGGAGCCGACAGCGAAGCCTCTTCGACCTCGCCCTCGCCCGATTGCTCGGCATCGTCTGCTGCATCCTCGGCCACGGCAACCGCCGCGCCCGCGCGCACCAGCCGCGCGTTGCCCGAGTAGACATCGGCATTTTCCGCCGCCAGCCGCGCCAGCTTGCGTGCTTCGGCGCTGGTCAGAAAGCCCGGTTCGATCACGTGATGGTCGGTTACCCCGCGCCACCAGCGCTGGATGTGGAAGCCGCCTTCCTCGCTCATCGCCGCGGTCCACCGCGCTTCGGGATCGCCGCGATCAAGCCACTGTGCCGCGCCAGCCAGCGCCGCCTCGCGCGCTGTGGCGCTCTGCTCGGGATCGAGCGCGCCCGCCAGCGCCAGCGCCTCGATGATGTCGGTGTTATACCGGCGCGGCACGAAGGCCATCAGGTTCTTGAACCGCAGCGCATGTTCGACCAGTTCGGCCAGATCGGCCCCGCTGCGCGCCCCGCCGCTGGTTTCCAGCACGCGGCCCGCCAGCCCCGCCTGCACCAGATAGCGATCGAGCGCGGCGTTGTCCTTCAGGTACACTTCGCTGCGGCCCTTGCCCACCTTGTACAGCGGCGGCTGCGCGATGAAGAGGTGCCCCTGCTTGATGATTTCGGGCAGCTGGCGGTGGAAGAACGTGAGCAGCAGCGTGCGGATATGCGCACCGTCGACGTCGGCGTCGGTCATGATCACGATCTTGTGATAGCGCAGCTTCTCGATGTTGAATTCATCGCGGATGCCGGTGCCCATCGCCTGGATCAGCGTGCCCACTTCCTTCGAACCGATGATCCGGTCGAACCGCGCGCGCTCCACGTTCAGGATCTTGCCCTTCAGCGGCAGGATCGCCTGATAATGCCGATCGCGTCCCTGCTTGGCCGAACCACCGGCCGAATCGCCTTCGACCAGGAACAGTTCGCACTTGCTGGGATCGCGTTCCTGGCAATCGGCCAGCTTGCCCGGCAGGCTGGCAATATCCATCACGCCCTTGCGCCGGGTCAGCTCGCGGGCGCGCTTGGCCGCTTCGCGCGCGGCGGCGGCATCGATCACCTTCTGGATCACCATGCGCGCGATGGCGGGGTTTTCCTCCAGCCATTCGCTCATCTTGTCGGCCATCAGGCTTTCCAGCGGCTGGCGCACTTCGGATGAAACCAGCTTGTCCTTGGTCTGCGAGGAGAATTTCGGATCGGGCAGTTTCACCGAAACAATCGCGGTCAGCCCCTCGCGCATATCGTCGCCGGTCAGGCTGACCTTTTCCTTCTTCAACATGCCCGAACGTTCGGCATAGTTGTTCAGCGTGCGGGTCAATGCTGCGCGAAATGCTGCAAGGTGGGTGCCGCCATCACGCTGCGGTATGTTATTGGTAAAGCACAGAACATTTTCGTAATAGCTGTCGTTCCATTCCAGCGAAACCTCGATGCCCACGCCATCGCGCTCGGCTGAGATCGCCACCGGATCGGGCATCAGCGGCTGCTTGTTACGGTCGAGATATTTCACGAAAGCCGCAATGCCGCCCACGTAATAAAGGTCGTGCTCCTTCACTTCCTCATGGCGCTTGTCGCGCAGCAGAATGCGCACGCCGGAATTGAGGAAGGCCAGCTCGCGGTAGCGGTGCTCCAGCTTGTCGAAATCGAATTCGAGCACGTTCTTGAACGTGTCGTGGCTCGCCTGGAAGGTCACGCGGGTGCCCTTCTTGGGGCCGCCCTTGCCGTTGTCCGGCGCCGGCCCGCGCACGATCAGCGGGCTGACCGCGTCGCCATGCGCAAACTTCATCCAGTGCTCTTCACCGTCGCGCCAGATCGTCAGCTCCAGCCATTCAGACAGCGCGTTGACCACCGACACGCCCACGCCATGCAACCCGCCCGAAACCTTGTAGGCATTGTCGTCGCTGGTGTTCTCGAACTTACCGCCAGCGTGCAGCTGGGTCATGATGACCTCGGCCGCCGAAACGCCTTCCTCGGCATGGATGCCGGTAGGGATACCGCGCCCGTTATCCTCGACCGAGACCGAGCCATCGGGGTTCAGTTCGATCAGCACCAGATCGCAGTGTCCGGCCAGCGCCTCGTCGATCGCGTTGTCCGAAACCTCGAACACCATGTGGTGCAGGCCCGAACCGTCGTCGGTATCGCCGATGTACATGCCGGGGCGCTTTCGCACCGCGTCGAGGCCCTTCAGGACCTTGATCGAATCCGCGCCATAGGAATTTGCGTTGGGAATGTTTTCGTTGGTGCTCGCCATCATGGCGACATAGGCATTCCGCGCGCGAAACCCAAGCTAAACCGCCTTGTTTTACACAGCATCGGGCTGAAAACGGACCCGTTTCCCGGCCATTTCCGTCCACACGCCGGCAAGCCCCTTTCCACGCGCGGCGAATGGTGCTGCAATGGTTGCCAGCGCAACCGTTTCGTTGGGGGGAATCCGTGATCCGTCGCATCCTGTCAGGCGCGCTTTGCGCCACCATGCTGTCGTCCCCCGCGCTCGCCGCTGCTCCCGCTGCCTCCACGGCAGGCGAGCCCCTGTTCCGCGAAACCTACAAGGAACTGGTCGAAACCAACACCACGCTGTCGTCCGGCAGTTGCACCCTCGCCGCCGAACGCATGGCCGCGCGGCTGAAAAAAGCTGGCTTTGCAGACAGCGACATCACCCTGTTCGCCACACCGGAACACCCGAAGGAAGGCGGCCTCGTCGCCATCCTGTCCGGCACGTCGAAGGCCGAAAAGCCCATCCTCCTGCTTGCGCACGTCGATGTGGTTGAGGCCAAGCGCGAGGACTGGGTCCGCGACCCGTTCACCCTGATCGAGGAAGGTGGCTATTTCTACGCCCGCGGCGCCTATGACGACAAGGCGATGGCCTCGATCTGGGTCGATACGCTGGTCCGCTACAAGCAGGAAGGCTTCAAACCCAAGCGCACGATCAAGCTCGCGCTCACCTGCGGCGAGGAAACGACTTATGCCTTTAACGGCGCGGAATGGCTGGCGAAGAACAAGCGCGACCTGATCGACGCCGAATTCGCGCTGAACGAAGGCGGCGCCGGCCGCACCGATGGCAAGGGCGTGGTCGAAGGCGGCAAGGTGGTAGCGCAAACGGTGCAGGTCGGCGAAAAGGCGGTGCAGAACTACCGCCTCGAAACCCGCAACCCCGGCGGCCACAGCTCGATGCCCGTGCGCGACAATGCGATCTACGAACTGGCCGATGCGCTGGCGAAACTGCGCGATCACGAATTCCCGCTGGAACTGAGCGACACCACCCGCGCCTTCTTCAGCAAGTCCGGCCCGGCACGCGGCGGCGAAATGGGTGCGGCGATGCAGGCCATCGTGGCCAGTCCGCCCGGCAGTCCTGCTGCCAAATCGGCGGAGGCGGTGCTGAACACCGACCGCACGTTCCATTCGATGCTGCGCACCACCTGCGTCGCCACGCTGCTCGATGGCGGCCACGCCAACAACGCCCTGCCCCAGCGCGCCGGCACCAACGTCAACTGCCGCATCTTCCCCGGCCATTCTCCCGATGAGATCCGCCAGCAGATCGCCGCCGCCATCGGCGATCCCGGCGTGACGGTGACGGAAACGCCGCCACTGCGCCCGGTCGCCAAATCACCGCCGCTCGATGCGCGCGTGATCGGCCCGATGGAGAAGCTGGCGGCGCAGTATTACCCTGGCGTACCGTTCGTGCCGATGATGTCCACCGGCGCCACCGACGGCATCTTCCTCGCGGCGGTGGGCATCCCGACCTACGGCGTGGCCGGCGGCTGGGCCAACCCCGATGGCGACGGCATCCACGGCCTCAACGAACGCAAGGAAGTCGCCGCCCTGATGTCACAGCGCGCCTACCTCTACGATCTGGTGAAGGCCTACACGCGGTAGGCCAGCCGCCGAGAGAGGGGGAGCCAGCGCTCCGCCCTCTCCATTGGCGCACGTGTCAGTGCGTGCCCGAAACGGCAGCCGGTGTGGAAACCGCAGCTGCCACCGGTGCCGAAACCACCTGAGCGGCCACGGGAGCCGACATCAACGTACCCGTAATCACGCGGGCCGAGGATTCCGGTACTTCGAACGTGAGCGGCTCAACCGTGCGCGCGCGCAGTTGCAGGCCATTGGCGATCGTGGCGGACCTGCCGGTCACGAAGGCAGAGAACACGCCGACGGCAACGACCGCGCCAACGGTTGCGCCGGTGTTGCCTTCGCCTTCCTGACGGAAATTGCCGGTCAACGGAATACGTCGACCTGACAGGTCCAGCCAGTCGAACGAGACTTCCATCTTGCCAGACTTGCCGAAGGAACCCTTGTTGGTCATCCAGGTCACGGTGCCTTCGCCAACGGTGCCCTTGGGAATCATGACATAGCCGTCCTGCATCACGTCCAGAACAGTTGCCATCTTGAACTTGGAGCCTGTCTTCAAGGCCTTGCCCTTGGTGGTCAGGGTATCGTTGGGCGTCACGACCACTTCGGTGTTGGGGGACAGAACAACTTTGCGCATGGCAGGTACTGCCGCCGGCACAACGGCTTCCGGAACTGGCACAGCGACCGTTTGAGCATACAGTGCAGTTGGCGCAGCAAGCAGCGCCATCGCAAACGCGATTTTCATGAAAGATTCCCCCATTTTAAGCCAGACGACCTGACCCGGCCTGGCCGATAGTCGCATTGCGGATGGTCTGTCTATCGCAGCGTTCACCAAAACGGTCACCACCACCCAACCTGTGGAAACCGCCCGCCAATCCCCCTTGACGCCCACCGCGCAAGGGTGTTCCTTCCCTGCCATGCGTCATGAAGTGGTCACGCACGTCGCCCATTCCCCCGTTTGCAGGGGCAAGGGCGCGTTTGCGCGAAAGGGCCGGGTCGGAGCATGCTTCACAAGGCGTTGATCGAGACGGCGGCTGCGGCCAGGCCTCATTCCGGCGGTGCCGGCGATCTGTTCCCCGTGAGCCATGCCGGCGGGCGCCATCTTTCGAACTGCCCCGCGCTGGTGCTCAACGCCGATTACACCCCGCTCAGCTATTACCCGCTCAGCCTGTGGCCGTGGCAGACCGCGATCAAGGCGGTGTTCCTCGAACGCGTCGATATCGTCGCCACGTATGATCGCGCGGTGCACAGCGTTTCGCTCGACATGAAGATCCCCTCGGTCATCGCGCTGCGCCAATATGTGCGACCCAGCGAGTATCCGGCCTTCACCCGCTTCAACCTGTTCCTGCGCGACAGGTTCATGTGCCAATATTGCGCCAGCCCGGATCAGCTGACGTTCGACCACGTCATCCCGCGCCGCCTTGGCGGGCGCACTACGTGGGAAAACGTCTCCGCCGCCTGCGCCCCGTGCAACTTGCGCAAGGGCGGCCGCACTCCGGCACAGGCGCACATGCGGCTGATCGAGGAACCGATCCGCCCCACATCGTGGCAATTGCAGGAACGCGGCCGCGCCTTCCCGCCCAACTACCTCCACGATAGCTGGCGCGACTGGCTGTACTGGGATGTCGAGCTGGACGGCTGAACCGCGTCAGCACCGTCCCCGCTAAAGCATGAAATCCGCAGCGATCAGCGTATGCGCGCCATCCAGCCGGATCAGGAAATCGGCCAGTCCGTCGCCGTTCTGATCGCCCATGATCCACGTCGTCTTGCCGCTGGTTTCATAGCGCAGTTCGCCGATGGCGGAATCGCCGGTGTTGAACGCCGCCGTGCCCAGAAACGCAAACGCCTGATCCCCCGCCGCCGCAGCCGCCGCGCGGAAATCCGCATCCACGCCGCGCAGATCGATGCGGTCGCCTTTGGCCCAGTCGGTGATGATGTCGGCCGTCGTCATCGTGCTTCCGCCAAAATCGCCCTCGGCAAAAACGAAGCGGTCGTTTCCCGCGCCGCCCGCGACGGTATCGCGCCCGGCGCCACCGATCAGCAGATCCACGCCGCCGCCCCCGGCAAGCCGGTCGTTGCCGCCCGCCCCTTCCAGCCGGTTGGCTTCGCCATCGCCGGTGATCCGGTCGCCGTATCGGCTGCCGATCACCGTCTCGGTTTCCTCGATGAGGTCGACACCGATGCCCGCCGCATCGCCCTTCACCGATCGCGCATTGCCGCGCGCCAGCGAAAGGTCGACCGATACTGCGGCGCTGGCGGATTCGTAGGTCACCGTATCGATGCCCGCGCCGCCGCGCAGCGTGTCGTTGCCCGCGCCGCCGATCAGGATATCCTTGCCGTCGCCGCCATCCAGCGCATCGTTGCCGATGCCGCCGTCGATCCGGTCATTGCCCGCGCCCGCGAACAGAAAATCGTCGCCGCCCACGCCGGCTATCGTATCGTTCCCGGTCCCGGCGTCACAGGCATCGCCCGATGCCGACCCGGTGATCTTGTCGTTGCCGCCGCCCGATTCCACCCAGCACAAGTTGGTGCTGGCACCTTTCAGCGTGATCCGGTCGGCAAGGCCGGTGCCCACCACGAAATGATTGGCCGCCGCACTCGCCTTGAACGTGGTGCTATCGGGCGAAAGCGTCGTCTTGCGCACCGTCACGTCGAAGCTTTCGCTCTCGGTGCTCGCGGCGATCACGCTGGCCTTGCGCACCAACCCGGTGCCGTCGGTCACGGTCACTTTCACAGCCAGCGTCAAGTCGCCGTCCGCGCGCGCGGCGATCGCATCGCGCAGGCCCAGCGTGGAGGAATCCCCGCCCGCCGCCGCGCCATCGATGGTCCAGCCAAAATCGAACAGCCCATCGTCTGGCGTCGTCACATTCGCCTGCACGAGCATGCGCTGCGGTGCCACATCGACGAGATTGTCGGTCGAAAGGTAGAACTGGTTGACGAAGGCTTCCTTTTCGGGCGCGCTGAACGCCACGCCCAGCGACAGCATCTTGGAGTTTTCTGTCGCGCGCCAGATCCCGGTCGAACGGTAGAACCCGCCTTCGAAAACGCCCACGGTGCCAAGGCTGTCGGTAAAGCCCAGCCATTCCTGCCACGGCACGTCCGCCGGATCGGACGAAAGCGAAACGTGCACGCTGTCGAGGCTGGTCGGCAAAGGCCCGCTGCCGATATTGCTGTCGACATATTCGTCCTGCAGCCCGGCAAAGCTGTGGCCAATCTCGTGCAGCGCCACTTCGTACGAGAACGGATTGCCCGCCGTCGCCCACGCCACCGCCCCGCCCGCGCCGCCATACTTGTCCGAATTGATCAGCACGATCACCAGATCGCGCGCATTGCCCGCCAATGGCGAAAGCGCGTCATAGACAAGGTTGGTGTCACCATAGACCAGCCGCCCGTCGCTTAAATAGGCATGGGCGTTGAACGCCGTATCCACCGTGGTCGTATCGGTGCTGTACCCGGATTGGTTCGACGCAACGAATACCGCGCTGGCATTGAACAGCGCGCTGTAGGTGGCGAACGGATCGTTCAGCGCGGCATTGCCGGCAGACAGCATATAGGTTGTGAACGTGGCCGCATCGGCCAGGAACTTGTCGCGTTCGCCCGCAGTGTAGCCTTCGGCCACGATCACCACGTCGATGCGGTCGGCGCTTGCACCCGTTGAACGGATCGGTGTCATGTCCATGATTACTGCCCCTTGTTCGCGTGCGACAGGCTAAAGTGAACGCCGGAAACTGCAAGTTGTGCAGCAACCGATCCGGCGCTTTATTCAGCTTCCGCCCGAAGAAGCGCCGCGCCTTTCAGAAACAGCGCCAGCGCGACCAGCGAAATTGCGGCAGAAACCAACATCGGCATTCCCGGCAGATAGACGATCGCGTTCGGCCCGCTGAACCGCGCCAGTGTTTGTGTGTACAGCGGCGGACCGATGATCGCGGCGATGGACCCGATGGATT
>DAICYJ010000085.1 GCA_027311705.1 Novosphingobium sp.
AAGTAAAATTGGAAGGGCGGCGGCCAAGTAAGTAGCAATAAAGATGCGCCAATTGGTTCGGGGTTGGACTTTTAAGCGTCGAGATAAAAAATAAAATGTTATCCAATATCCTGCCATCAGGAATGTGTAATACATGCCAACGTGGAGGATTGCGCCTCGTGTAACTGCAGCTACCAAATCGCGGGTATACTGCTCGTCGGGCTGTGCAATCTGATCAGCCAGCAAATAAACGGCTGCAGTCAGTAACGCAGAGATAGCAATGGTTGCTAAAAAGCCCCTTAGACTCGTAAGCAACCGTTGATTCACAACTCAACCCCCAGATGCTCCGCGACCGAGAAGATGTCCTTGTCGCCGCGTCCGCACAGGTTGGCGAGGATGATCTGGTCCTTGTCCATCGTCGGCGCGACCTTCTGGACGGCGGCGATGGCGTGGGCGGGTTCCAGCGCGGGGATGATCCCTTCGGTGCCGCACAGCAGCTGGAACGCGGCCAGCGCCTCAACGTCGGTGACCGAGGTGTATTCGACGCGGCCAATTTCCTTCAGCCACGAATGTTCAGGTCCAATGCCGGGGTAATCGAGGCCGGCGCTGATCGAGTGGCCTTCGAGGATCTGGCCGTCGTCGTCCTGCAACAGGTAGGTCTTGTTGCCGTGGAGGACGCCGGGGCGGCCGCCCGCCAGACTGGCGGCGTGGAGCTTATCGAGCCCGTGGCCCGCCGCTTCTACGCCGAGCATCTTCACGCTGGGATCATCGAGAAACGGGTGGAACAGGCCGATGGCGTTGCTGCCGCCGCCGATGGCCGCGACCAGCAGATCGGGCAGGCGGCCGGTGCGGCTCAACATCTGTTCGCGCGCCTCACGGCCGATAACGCTTTGGAAATCGCGGACGATCTCCGGGTAGGGGTGCGGGCCGGCGGCGGTGCCGATGATGTAGAACGTGTCGTGCACGTTCGCCACCCAATCGCGCAGCGCCTCGTTCATCGCGTCCTTCAGCGTGCCGGCGCCGGCGGTAACCGGCACCACTTCTGCTCCGAGCAGCTTCATGCGGAACACGTTGGGCGCCTGGCGCGCCACGTCGGTCGCGCCCATGAAGATCACGCAAGGAAGGCCGAAGCGCGCGCAGACGGTGGCGGTGGCCACGCCGTGCTGGCCCGCGCCGGTTTCCGCGATGATCCGCGTCTTGCCCATGCGCATGGCGAGCAGGATCTGGCCCACGCAATTGTTGATTTTATGCGCGCCGGTGTGGTTCAATTCGTCGCGCTTGAACCACACCTGCGCGCCGCCCAGCTTTTCGGTCAGCCGGGGCGCGAAGTACAGCGGGCTGGGCCGACCGACGTAATGTTCGAGCAGGTCGTCGAATTCGGCGGCGAAGGCCGGGTCCTGCTTGGCCGCGCGATATTCGCGCTCCAGATCGAGGATCAGCGGCATCAGCGTTTCGGCGACGTAACGTCCTCCGAATGCACCGAAGTGGCCGCGATCATCGGGCTGGTTGCGGAAGCTGTTGGGGCCAAAGTTGCTAAGGCTGGGTGCCAGCGTGTCCTGAGTCATGATCGGCGCTTGGCAGAGGGCGCGGCGATTGTCCAGATTCCCGCGCGGCCCTGCCGTCAGGCTGGACATGTTGCACTTGCGACAAATCGTTCATGCAAGCGCAATGTCGGGCGGTTAAAACTCAGCGTGCAACGTCGTGAAGGCGGCTCCGAAAGGGGTCGCCTTTTCGTTTATTGCAATTGCTGCCGCGTTCTTGGAAACTGCTTGCTGGCAATTGAAACTATGTGTTGCGCACAGGTAACAATCACCAATGAGATTGGTCGACGGCGCTGTTGAACGGTTGAAGCTGCAATGCAGCACGACTAGGTGCCGCCTCCGCCCCCACCAAGAAGGGGCCTTTTCCCATCAGGAGGTTACACATGCGTACCGTTCTTCTCGCTGCAGCTGCAGTGCTCGTTTCGGCCACCCCCGCCATTGCCAACGAATACCGTGCCGAAGCGCGGGGCGGCGTGATCTGGAGCGGCGGCGACAACGAAGCCATTGCGGGCGTTGCTGCCGGCTATGACTTCGACCTCGCGCCCAGCACCTTCATCGGTGCCGAAGTTTCGGCCGACAAGATCCTGACCTCGGGCACCAAGGTGTCGTTCGGCTTCAACGCCCGCGGCGGCGTCAGCGTCCCCACTCTCGGTAAGATCTATGCCGTTGGTGGCTACACCACCAAGCCCTGCGATTTCTGCAACGGTCAGTGGACGGCCGGTGCCGGCGTGCAGCACACCTTCTTGCCGATGATCTATGGCAAGGTGGAGTATCGCCACTTGTTCGAGCGCAAGGTCATGGACAGCGCCAATGCCGTCGTCATCGGCGTCGGCGTCAAGTACTGATCCACTTCTGCGCGCGGCCGTCTCTCAAGGGCCGGTGTGCAGGGCGGGGCGGCTACCTTCGGGTGGCCGCCCTTTTTGCGTTTGGGGGGCGTCAGCGAACCACTGAACCTGCTCCCTCGCGTAGGCGGGGGCCTCAGGCGGTGTTCCGCTTGCCTGACGGAGGCCCCCGCCTTCGCGGGGAGCAGGGGACTCTATATGTCCTCTCCTCACCACCAAGCACGGCCCTCGACGAAAAAGGGCGGCCCCTGCGGACCGCCCTTTTGATCGTTCAGGCCGCTTCCTTCTTGCGACCGGCCTTCTTGCGCTCGTTCGGATCTAAAATCGCCTTGCGCAGGCGGATCGACTTCGGCGTCACTTCGACCATTTCGTCGTCGTCGATATAAGCGATGGCCTGTTCCAGCGTCATCACCTTGGGCGGCGTCAGGCGGATGGCATCGTCCTTGCCGGTCGAACGGAAGTTCGTCAGCTGCTTCGACTTCATCGGGTTCACTTCCAGATCGTCGGGCTTGGCGTTTTCGCCGATGATCATGCCTTCATACAGCGGGGTGCCCACGCCGACGAACAGGATGCCGCGTTCTTCCAGAGGGCCCAGCGCATAGGCGTTGGCTTCGCCCGCGCCGTTGGAGATCAGCACGCCGTTCTTGCGGCCTTCGATCTTGCCCTTGTGCGGACCGTACTTTTCGAACAGCCGGTTCATGATGCCGGTGCCGCGCGTGTCAGAAAGGAATTCGCCGTGGTAGCCGATCAGGCCGCGCGAAGGGGCGGAGAAGGTGATGCGGGTCTTGCCGCCGCCCGATGGGCGCATGTCGGTCATCTCGCCCTTGCGGATCGCCATCTTCTCGACGACGGTGCCCGAATATTCACCGTCCACGTCGATCACGACAGTTTCGTAAGGCTCGGTGCGCTTGCCGTGGTCGTCTTCACCATAGAGCACCCGCGGGCGGCTGATGCCGAGTTCGAAGCCTTCGCGGCGCATCGTTTCGATCAGCACGCCGAGCTGCAATTCGCCGCGGCCGGCCACTTCGAAGCTGTCCTTGTCGGCGCTTTCGGTCACCTTGATCGCGACGTTCGATTCGGCTTCGCGGAACAGGCGGTCGCGGATCATGCGGCTGGTCACCTTGCTGCCCTCACGCCCCGCCATCGGCGAATCGTTGACGGCAAAGCGCATCGACAGCGTCGGCGGATCGATCGGCTGTGCCTGGATCGGCACGCTGACCGAGGTGTCGGCGATGGTGTTCGACACCGTCGCAACGGCCAAGCCGGCCAGCGAGATGATGTCGCCCGCCTGCGCTTCGTCGGTCGGCACGCGGTCAAGGCCGCGGAAGGTCATGATCTTCGATGCGCGGCCGGTCTCGATGATGTTGCCGTCCATGTCGAGCGCGTGGATCGCCTGGTTCGCGCGCACCTTGCCGCTGGTGACGCGACCGGTCAGCACGCGGCCGAGGAAGTTGTCGCGGTCGAGCAGGGTAACGAGGAAGGTGAACGGCGCATCGACGTCCAGCGCGGGCGGCGGGACATGGTCGACGATCTTCTGGAACAGCGGGGCGAGCGTGCCCTCACGCCGGTCGGGATCTTCGCTGGCATAGCCGTTGCGGCCCGATGCGTAGAGCACCGGGAAGTCGAGCTGGTCGTCATTGGCGTCCAGGCTGACGAACAGGTCGAACACTTCGTCCAGCACTTCCTGAATGCGCTGGTCGGGGCGGTCGACCTTGTTGACCACGACGATCGGACGCAGGCCCAGCGCAAGCGCCTTGCCGGTCACGAACTTGGTCTGCGGCATCGCGCCTTCCGACGAATCGACCAGCAGGACGACGCCATCGACCATCGACAGGATGCGCTCCACCTCACCGCCGAAATCGGCGTGGCCGGGCGTGTCGACGATGTTGATGCGGATCGAATTTTCTTCGGTGCCGTCCGGCGACCAGTCGACCGAGGTCGGCTTGGCCAGGATCGTAATGCCACGCTCCTTTTCCAGGTCGTTCGAATCCATCGCACGCTCTTCGACGCGCTGATTGTCGCGGAAGGTGCCGGATTGACGGAAGAGCTGGTCGACGAGCGTGGTCTTGCCATGATCGACGTGTGCGATGATCGCCACGTTGCGAAGATTCATACGAGTTCCTGGATGTCGCTGAAATGCGGTTCGGGCGCCCTTAGCCGAAATGTCGCACTGCGGGAAGACCTAAGCGGTGGCGGCAATCAATCGTTCCGCAGAGTCCGCATCGACGGGCCGGGAATAGAGATAACCCTGGGCAAAGGTGCATCCCATGTCGCGCAGCCGATTGCGCTGGCCGACCGTTTCGATGCCCTCCGCGACGACCGTCATGTCCATGGTATTCGCCAGGTCCAGGACCGCCTGGACGATGCCGACGCCCTTACGCCGGTCTACCGCGCTCATTCCGACGATGAACGACCGGTCGAGCTTGAGCGTGTTGAACGGATAGCGGTGAAGGTTGCCGAGCGAGGAATAGCCGGTTCCGAAGTCATCGAGGCTGATCTTGACCCCGATATCCGCCAGATCGCGCATCACGCGGATCGCGCGTTCGGGCTGCGCGATGGCGATGCTTTCGGTGATTTCGAGCGCGAGCGTTGCGGGGGCAATTCCACTCGCCGCGATTGCGGCCCGCACGATGTTCGCAAAGCCCGGCTGGGCGAATTGCCGCGGCGAGACATTGACGCTCATCGTCAGCGAGCGCCCGGGGAAGCGCCGGTGCCACCGCGATGCGGCGAGACATGCCTCGTTCAGTGCCCATTCGCCAATCGCGACGATCAGGCCGGTCTCCTCGGCGACCTCGATAAACTCGGCTGGCGACACGATCTCGCCGCGTTGGCGCTCCCACCGCAGTAGCGCTTCGAACCCGACAAGCGCATCGCTTTCCATGTCGACAATGGGCTGAAAGAACAGACGGAATTCACCGCGTTGCAGCGCCCGGCGCAGGCCATTTTCGATATGCAGTCGGTTGAGTGCGCGCGTCCGTAACGCGTCGTCGAACAACGCGGCCTGCCCACGGCCGCGCGCCTTGGCCGCGTACATGGCGGTGTCGGCGTTGCGTAAGAGCTCCATCGGCGTCGTTGCGGGGCTGGTTGCCGCAGCGATGCCGATGCTGGCACCGCCGACCACTTCGGTGCCTTCAACCTCATGCGGCA
>DAICYJ010000111.1 GCA_027311705.1 Novosphingobium sp.
CAATGCTGGATGTGCAGGACGGCGGAAAAACACTCATCCTGCGCGAATATGGCGATAATGCGCCTGCCGGGCCGCGCAAATACACCCGCTGCGGCTGATTTGCTGCGGCATGATCGATCAAGCCTTGCAGGGTTTTGGCCGTCGGGGCTAGGGCCGCGCGTGATCCTTTCCGAATCTAGCCATTCCGTCAGGTCTGCTGCTGGGGGCGGGCCGGTAGGGAAGCGAGCATGAGGGGCATGATGTGACCGAAGAAGTCCTGATCCACACCGATGGTGCAGCCGGCGTTCTTTCGCTGAACCGGCCCAAGGCGATTCATGCTCTGACACTGCCGATGGTGCAGGCGATGACCGCCGCGCTGCTGCAATGGCGCGATGACGATGCGGTGAAGGCCGTGTTCATCGACCATGCGGCCGCGCCGGATGGCGATCCCAAGCTTTCGCGCGGGTTCTGTTCGGGCGGCGACATCAATCTGCTGCGCCATTCCGTGCTGAGCGATGGCGGGGTGACCGGGCGGCAGTTTTTCTTCGAGGAATACCAGCTCAATCACCTGATCATGACGTATGCCAAGCCGGTGATCGCATTCATGGACGGGATCACGATGGGCGGCGGGGTCGGCATTTCCGGGCCGGCGACGTTCCGCGTGGCGACCGAGGCGACCCGGCTGGCCATGCCCGAGACCGGCATCGGCTTGTTTCCGGATGTGGGCGGCGGTTGGTATCTTTCGCGGCTGAAAGGCCGGGTGGGCCAGTACCTGGCGCTGACCGGCGCGCGGCTGGACGGGGCCGAATGCGTGTGGGCTGGCCTTGCCACGCATTACCTGCCGACGGCTGCGTTGGCGGAAGCGAAGCGGCGGATCGCCGAAACGCCCGATGCCATCACCACGGTGCTGCATGAATTATCGGCCGTGCCGCCGGAACCGAAGATTGCCGCGCATGCCGAGGAAATCGAACGGCTGTTCGCGTCCGACCGTTACGAGGACATCCTTGCTGCGCTTGCCGCCGAGGACAGCGATTTTGCCCGCGCAACTCTGGCGTCGCTGGCGACCAAGAGCCCGCAAACCTGCAAGGTTTCGTTGCGCCAGCTGGCCGAAAGTCTGCACCTGCCCGATTTCGCCGCGAACATGGCGATGGAATACCGCATCGCCAGCCGCGTGCTGGTGCGGCCAGACTTTGCCGAGGGTGTGCGCGCGGTGATCGTCGACAAGGACAATGCCCCGAACTGGAACCCTGCCACCGCAGAAGGCGTGACGGACGAGCTGATCGACAGCATTTTCGCACCCCTGCCCGCCAACGAGGAATGGACCCCGCTATGACTTATGAGACGATCCTGGTTGAAACCAAGGGAGCGGTCACGCTCGTCACGCTCAATCGCCCGCAGTCGCTCAACGCGCTGAATTCGCAAGTGCTGGCCGAGCTGATTGCCGCGTTCGCCGCGTTCGAGGCCGATGCCTCGCAAGGCTGCGCCGTGCTCACGGGATCGGGCGAGAAGGCCTTTGCCGCCGGGGCCGACATCAAGGAAATGGCTGACAAGCCATCGTCCGATTTCTTCAACGAAGACTTTTTCTCGGCGTGGACCAGCCATCTGGTGAAGGCGACGCGCAAGCCGTGGATCGCCGCCGTGAACGGCTTTGCGCTGGGCGGCGGGTGCGAACTGGCGATGATGGCCGATTTCATCATCGCTTCCGAAAATGCCAAGTTCGGCCAGCCTGAAATCAAGCTGGGCGTGGCCCCCGGCATGGGCGGTTCGCAGCGCCTGACGCGCGCCGTGGGCAAGTCCAAGGCCATGGACATGTGCCTGACCGGGCGAATGATGGATGCGGCGGAAGCCGAGCGTTCGGGCCTCGTCAGCCGGGTGGTGCCGCTGGCCGGCCTGCTGGAAGACGCGCTGAAGGCCGCCGCCGCGATTGCCGCGATGCCGCCGATGGCCGCCAAGGTGAACAAGGAAATGGTCAACGCCGCGTTTGAAACGACGCTCGATCAGGGCCTGCTGTTCGAGCGCCGCTCGTTCCAGATCCTGACGGCGACGCAAGACAAGGCCGAGGGCATGAAGGCGTTTATCGAAAAGCGCGCCGGGGTGTGGACGGGGAAGTAAGCTTTTAGCCCTCACCCCTTCAGGGGAGAGGGTTGGGAGAGGGGGCGGCGTCGCAAGCCCCTCTCCAACTTCGGCTAGGCGCAGGCGCGCCAAGCCTTCGTATCCTCTCCCCTGAAGGAGAGAGGGCTCAGGAGGGTATCTCATGAAGATTGCATTTATCGGCCTTGGCAACATGGGCGGCGGCATGGCCGCGAATTTGGCGAAGGCGGGGCATGAGGTCCACGCGTTCGACCTTTCTGCAGAGGCGCTGGCCAAGGCCGGTGAGAACGGCTGCAGCCCCTTCACGACTGTGCCTGAGGCCGTTGCCGGGGTCGACGCCGTGGTGACCATGCTGCCAAACGGCGGCATCGTGAAGGCCGTCTATACCAACGACGTTATCGGCAAGGCACCCAAGGGCGCGCTGTTCCTCGATTGCTCGACGATTGACCTTGCCACCGCGCGCGAAGTGGCGGCGCTGGCTGTCGAAGCGGGTTACGAGATGGCCGATGCGCCGGTTTCGGGCGGCATTGCGGCGGCAAACGGCGGCACGCTGACGTTCATGGTCGGCGCTTCGGATGCGACGTTCGAAAAGGCCAAGGCCGTGCTTGAGCCGATGGCCAAGGCAGTGATCCACGCGGGCGACGTTGGCGCGGGGCAGGTTGCCAAGATGTGCAACAACATGCTGCTGGCGATCCACATGATCGGCACTTGCGAAGCGCTGGCGCTCGCCGAGAAGGCCGGGCTCGATCCGCAGAAGTTCTATGAAATCTCGTCGAAGTCGACCGGGTATTGCTGGTCGCTCAACGACTATACCCCGGCACCAGGGATCGGCGCTGCCAGCCCGGCCGACAACGACTATGCCGGCGGCTTCGCCTCGGCACTGATGCTCAAGGATCTGCGGCTTGCCATGGAAGGCGCGGCCACCGCCGGTGCCACGGTGCCGATGGGCGAGCACGCCAAGGCAATCTACGAAGCGTTCGTCGCCGATGGTGGCGGCAACAAGGACTTCGGCGCGATCTTTACGACGCTGTAAGGGCTTAACGCATCCGTTCGGCGATAATTCGCCCGATCGGATCGTTGCGAAGCGACCGTTCCCCACGGGGTGCGGTCGTTTGCGTTTGTGCCGATTGTTTTGTTCGCTGGGTGAGCGGCTCGGCAAAGGCGACGATTGTGCGGGCGGGCTTGACGCGAGGGCCAGCGGGCTGTTCAGGCACGATGCCTTTCAGGAAATCCGCACCGATGCGCGAGGGCGCTTTTTCGACCAGCGGCGCGCGTGCAGGGCGGCCTGCCGAAGCGAGGACGGTAAGCCTATCCTCGCCGCGCGGCTTGGCGTTGTAGATGAAACCGTCGACCGGCCAGTGCGTGGTGCCGAGATTGCCCAGCGGGGCGTACCACACGCGCACTTCGCTCCAGTCGTTGGCGGGCGAAACGTCGATGGCGCGAACATTGTCTTCGGGCTGGCCACGCCGTCCGTCGATGGGTGACCAGTTGGAGTGGCGCAGCAGCACGGTGCGCGAATCGACAATCCGGCTGACCGCCGCGACATGGCCTAGGCGCATCGCACCATAAGGTCTGAAGCTCATCACCGCGCCGATGCGGGGCCGGTCGCCGCGGGCATACTGGCCTTGCGCCTGTGCCCACCAGGTGTGAGCATCACCATGAAGGTTGATGCCCGAAACCTTGCGGGCATAGGGCACGCACTGGATGTAGGGCAGGGCTTCGGATTGCACGTCGGACGCGGCATCGGCGCCCGCCAGCGCGGGATCCATCGCGGAAGGCCGTGCCAGCGTCGGCGAAGCGGTTGTGACCGCCGATACCAGAATGGCAAGCCCCGCGACCGTGATTTTGCGTATCCCCATGAGTGGCAATTTGCCGGGTCACGGTTAAAGCCGATCCAAGCGGCTTGGTTAACATCTGGATAAACGGTTAACGGCTCGCTAGGATTCGTGCGACCTTAACGCTCGCGCTTGCCTTCCGAGCGCGAAGAGGCCACGGCAACGCTATGCGCCCACAGGTAATCATTATCGGACGCCCCAATGTGGGCAAGTCCACGATATTCAATCGTCTTGTCGGCAAAAAGCTGGCCTTGGTAGACGATCAACCCGGCGTCACGCGTGATCGCCGGTTGGGCGATGCAACGTTGCTGGGGCTGGAATTCACCATCGTCGACACCGCCGGCTGGGAAGACGAGGACGAGGCGACGCTGCCCGGCCGCATGCGCCAGCAAACCGAAGCCGCGCTGGTCGGCGCGGACGTGGCGCTGTTCGTGGTGGACGCACGCGCTGGCATCACCCCGCTGTACGAGGAAATCGCCCGGCATTTGCGCACCAGCACGGTGCCGATCGTGCTGATGGCCAACAAGGCCGAAGGCCGCGCGGGCGATCCTGGGCTGTATGAGGCGTTTTCGCTGGGCCTTGGCGAGCCGGTGGCGTTTTCGGCCGAGCACGGACAAGGGCTGGCCGACCTGTTTTCAGCGCTGCTGCCTTATATCAGCGAGACGCCCGAGGAAGACGAGGGCGAGGCCGAAGCGCAGGAAGATTACGAGTACGACCCCAAGTCGGTGCTGAAGCTGGCCATCGTCGGCCGTCCGAACGCGGGCAAATCTACGCTGATCAACAAGATGCTGGGCGAAAATCGCCTGCTGACCGGGCCGGAAGCGGGAATTACGCGCGATTCGATTGCCATCGACTGGAGCTGGTTCGATCCAGCGGCGGACGAGTATCGCCCGGTGCGGCTGATCGACACGGCCGGCATGCGCAAGAAGGCGCTGGTGGTCGACAAGCTGGAAGTGATGTCTGTCGCCGATGCGCGCCGCGCCATCGATTTCGCCGAAGTGGTCGTGTTGCTGCTCGATGCCACGCGCGGGCTGGAACATCAGGACCTCAAGATCGCGTCGATGGTGCTCGAAGAAGGCCGCGCGCTGATCATCGCGATCAACAAGTGGGATGTGGCCGAAGATCCCGGCGGCCTGTTCCACGGCGTGCGCGCCGCGCTGGAGGACGGGCTGGCGCAAGTGCGCGGTGTGCCGCTGATTTCAGTTTCCGCACGAACCGGCAAGGGCATCGATGTGCTGCTGGCCGCCGCCTTCGAAATCCGCGACGCGTGGAGCAAGCGCGTGACGACATCGGCACTGAACCGCTGGTTCGATGATGCGCTGACGGCCAATCCGCCGCCCGCCCCGGGCGGCCGCCGGATCAAGCTGCGCTATATCACGCAGGCCAAGACCCGGCCGCCGGGCTTCGTGCTGTTCGGCACCCGGCTGGACCAGTTGCCCGAAAGCTATCGCCGCTATCTCGTCAACGGCATCCGGCGCGAGCTAGGCTTTGATGCGGTGCCGATCCGGCTCACGCTGCGCAGCCCCAAAAATCCGTTCGCGCCGAAGACCTAAGGGACGCCATGCCCGAACAGACCCGCGCGATCCCTGCCACCAGCCTGCCGCAAACGCTGTGGGCGGCGATCGGCCGGGGCCTGCGTGGCAAGTGCCCGCGTTGCGGCGGAGCGCACCTGTTCGCGCGGTTCCTGAAGCCGGTGGAGCGCTGCCGCGCCTGCGGTCAGGACTGGTCTCTCCACCAAGCCGACGATTTCCCGCCCTATGTCTCGATCCTGCTGACCGGCCACATCATGGCCCCGATCATCATCTGGCTGGGCCTGCAAACCGACCTTTCGGCAGCCGCGATGATGACCATCGTGGCCATTATCGCGCTAACGCTGCTGATGGGTCTGCTCCAGCCCGCCAAGGGCGGGATCATCGCGCTCCAGTGGTGGATGGGGATGCACGGATTTTCCCGCGCGCCGGGCCGCCGCGAGGTGGAAGCTGTGGCCGACGCTGCGGCACTTTGAGCGCCGCGCGGGAATACTTGCGGAAAAATTGAGTTCGATGCGGTTTTTAATGCTTCACCGCGATGCTGCGCAGCAACGGTCAGTAATTGATCGAGTGTACTTCCTAATCTTGGTTTATCATGACCTTATGGGCCGTTAAGGGATTTCCATCGAAGATTTTCGTTTCGGAAACTGTACGCCCGATGAACGGAAGAGTCGCCAAGCTGTCAGTTTGCAAGGTTAGCTCTTCGCGCATCGCCGGTCATGTGCTGCATCATTGAGTAAATGCTGCGGTCGATCCGGAGAGCCATTGCGCGAGGAGGGACCACCCATGCTGCCCATTTTCAAGTTCGACACAACTGTCGATCCGATCCAGATGTTCCGTGTTGAAGACGGGGAGCTTGAACAGAGCACCCTTACGCGGAACGAGACGCTGAGCTACGATCCCGTCGCGCAGACGGTGACGCTGACCACCGCGTTCGCCAGCTATGTCAAGACCAAGGTTTTCGCGCTGACCGCCAGCACCACCGACGATCCTTCGTGGTACGAGCGCCAGAGCGTGACCTTCACCGCGCTCGACGGCCACGTAATCAATGATCCGACCGCCAACGAAGACGATGGCGGCGTGCCGGCCGATCAAGACCACGATGGTTCGAGCGACGATTCGGTGCGCGGCGATGCCGGCAAGAATGTGCTGCACGGCGGCGCGGGCGACGATCACCTGTCGGGCCTGGGCGGCGGGGATATCCTGCATGGCGACAGCGGCAACGACGATCTGCTGGGCGGCCTTGGCTCCGACGTGCTCGATGGCGGCGCTGGCGACGACGCGCTGATCGGCGGCGACGGCCTCGACATTCTGGACGGCGGCACGGGTGACGACATTCTCGATGGCGGCGCCGGGTTCGACAAGCTGTTCGGCGGTGAAGGCAACGACGATCTGTTCGGCGGGGCCAACAACGACATGCTCGATGGCGGCATCGGCAACGATTTCCTTTATGGCAACGAAGGCGGCGACAAGCTGATCGGCGGCGCCGGGAACGACACACTTGCGGGCGGTCTGGACAATGACAACCTGCTGGGCGGTGCCGACGACGATCTGCTCAACGGCAATGAGGGCAACGACACGCTGCGCGGCGAAATCGGCAATGACGAGCTGCACGGCGGCATCGGCGAAGACAAGCTGTATGGTGGCGAAGGCAACGACGATCTTACCGGCGGCGATGATAATGATGCGCTGGATGGCGGCAAGGGCAACGATACCCTGCGGGGCGGAGCCGGCAATGACAAGGAACTGGGCGGCGAAGGCACCGATGTGTTCCTTGCCGGGCAGGATGCCGGCAACGATTCGTTCGGCGGTGGCGCGAATATCGACACGGCCGATTATTCAGCGGCACTTGCGGCCATGAACATCGATCTGAACATCGGCATTGCCAGCGCGATCGAGGCCGATAGCGGCACCGGCATCGACAAGCTGAACGGCATCGAAAACGTGATCGGATCTGCCTTCGACGACCTGCTGACCGGCAGCAAGGATGCCAACGGCCTTTCGGGCGGCACTGGCAACGATCTGATCATCGGCGGCAAGGGCAGCGACCTGCTGGCCGGCGGCGAGGGTGCCGATACGTTCATCTACCTCGACGTCAAGGACAGCCTGCCGGGCAAGGCCGACACGATTGCCGACTTTACTGCCGGCGACAAGATCGACCTTTCAGCCATCGACGCGGTGACCAAGGGCGTACCCGGCAACCAGGCATTCACTTGGTCGGATACGGCCCCGGCAGCCAACCAGGGCGCGGGCGTGGTGTGGTTCGATGCGGCCAGCCACACGCTTTATGCCAGCGTGAATGCCAATGCGACGCCGGAACTGGCAATCGTGCTGACCGGCGTGGAAACGCTGACAGCGGGCGATCTCGTTCTCTGAACGCAGCGCAGCGATACGAAAAAAGGGCGGGTGGGCAGCAGCCTGCCCGCCCTTTTTGTGTTGAGGTTGCGCGTTCTTTGGGGAAGCCAAGGCGCTTGGTTTCAAAGGGTTAGGGCGTATTCGCCAAAGCAGCGAATATAGCCGTGTGCGCTTTTTCCGCGAAAGCACGCGCAAAATCGCGCACAAGTCTGTAAGGGCATCCGAATCAGCCACACAGGCTTTCCCGGATACAACAGACGCAGGCGGGGTCTTGCGCTCTCCCGGGATCTGCCAAGGGGCTTTCCTGATCTTACCGCCGTGCCCATGGCAGACCTTGCGAGACTTATGACTTTTCCCGGAATCCCCGAAGCCATCGGCAATGCCCTGAGCGGCCATGGCTATACTACGCTCACCCCCGTCCAGTCCGCCGTGCTTGAGCCTGAGGCGATTGGACGCGACCTTGTCGTTTCGGCGCAGACCGGATCGGGCAAAACCGTGGCATTCGGCATGGCAATGTCGACCGAACTGCTGACCGAGGGCGACATGTTGCCGCCCGCTGGCGCTCCGCTGGCACTGGTGATCGCGCCGACGCGCGAACTGGCCCTGCAGGTGAGCCGCGAACTGACCTGGCTTTATGCCGGCACCAACGCCCGCATCACCACGTGCGTGGGCGGTATGGACCCGCAGAAGGAACGCCGCGCGCTGAGCCAGGGCGCGCATCTTGTGATCGGCACGCCGGGGCGCTTGCGCGACCATCTGGAACGCGGCGCGCTCACGCTGTCGAGCCTGCGCACCATCGTCCTCGATGAAGCGGACGAGATGCTCGACATGGGCTTTCGCGAAGACCTTGAGGAAATCCTCGACGCGACGCCCGAGGGCCGCCGCACCATGCTGTTTTCGGCGACGATGCCCAAGCCCATCGTGGCGCTGGCACGCCGTTACCAGCGCGACGCGCTGCGCATTTCTACCGTGGGCGAAGATCGCGGCCACGGCGATATCAGCTATCAGGCGATCACCGTCGCGCCTGCCGACATCGAGCATGCGGTGGTGAACCTGCTGCGCCTGCACGAAGCGGAAACGGCCATCCTGTTTTGCGCCACGCGCGACAATGTGCGGCGGCTGCATGCCACGCTGCTCGAACGCGGGTTCGCCGCGGTCGCGCTTTCGGGCGAGCATAGCCAAAGCGAGCGCAACAACGCGCTGCAGGCCCTGCGCGATCGCCGTGCCCGCGTGTGCGTCGCCACCGACGTGGCCGCGCGCGGCATCGATCTGCCTACGCTGACGCTGGTGGTCCATGTGGAAATTCCGCGCGATGCCGAAACCCTGCAGCACCGTTCGGGCCGCACCGGGCGCGCGGGCAAGAAGGGCACCGCCGTCATCATCGTGCCCTATCCGCGCCGCAAGCGGGTGGAAATGATGCTGCGCGGCGCGCGGATCGAGGCCGAATGGATGGGCCCGCCCACCCCCGAAGCCATCCGCGCCGCCGATCGCACGCGTCTGCTCGAAGCCTTGCTGCAGCGTTCGGAACCCGAACCCGACGATCTGGAAATCGCGCGCGAATTGCTGGAACAGCGCAGCGCCGAGGAACTCGCCGTGGCGCTGGTGCGTGCGCATCGCGCCGCCTTGCCGCAGCCCGAAGAACTGATCGCCGGCACGGCCGACGCGGTGCGCCAGGTGGCCGAGGCCAAGCGCCCCGGTTTCGAGGACATCGTGTGGTTCCGCATGGATATCGGCCGCCGCCAGAACGCCGATCCGCGCTGGATCCTGCCGGTGCTGTGCCGCCGCGGGCACATCACCCGCAACGAAATCGGCGCGATCCGGATTGCCGCGAACGAAACCCACTTCCAGATTCCCATCGCCATTGCCGACAAGTTCGCCGCTTCGGTGGCGCGCACGGCCGATACCGATGGTGAGGACGAGAACGGCATCCGCATCGAGCGTTCGCCGGAAACCCCGCGCGAAATGGCGCGCGAGCGGCAGCCCGGTCCGGGTGGACCCGGTGGTCGGCCGGGCGGCAAGGGCAGGCCCAACACGCCGCACCGCAAAGGACCGCCGCGCGGTCCGCGTCCGCAATAATTCACAAGTGACCGGGCGTGCCCGGTCACAAACTGCGGAAAATCAGAACGCTTTGCTGATCGAAAGGGCGATGCGGGGCTTGTTGCTGAACAGGCCGGCGCCTTTGCTATCGCTGAAAACCGGGTAGTTCGATCCGGCGACTGTGACGCTGGCGGTGAAAGTGCCGACCGGGCGGCTGGCAGTGAGACTCCAATCGATATAGAGCCGCTTTGGCCCGCTCGTGCCCAGATCCTGCGGGACCGCGTACAGCCCGGTGTGGCCGTTGATCGACCATTGCCCCGTGTTCAGGATCAGCGCGTTCACATCGCCGTAGAACGTGTTGCGCCCATCTTCGAGGTAGTTTGGCGAAACGTAGAGCCGAACGCGGATCGACCGATAACTGGCGCCGACGAAGCCTTCGACATAGCGACCGCGATAGGCATAATCATACAGCAGGTCGGCGCTGTAATCGCGCCGGATCGCGCCGA
>DAICYJ010000117.1 GCA_027311705.1 Novosphingobium sp.
TCCATGACCTAACAGCGGCATTCCAACTGAACGCCGTTATTTGGTGCAAATGCACTAAACTAGAGGGAGGGACTAGCTGCCCAATTTGCTAGGCGTTTGGGTTGGGTGTGCCGAGCAGCTGTTCGACACCTCCGACCAGGAAGCTTTCAAGCTCGTCATACATCCGCCCCACCACCTCGCTTGTGCGGGGCTGGTTTGAACGGATGAGGATCGCGTCGAGATTCACATAGAGCGACAGGAGGTTGGCCTCGATCAGGTAATAGGCGCCAACCACCCGATCTTCACTCGCGGCGGGGAACAGCGCAGCTATCGCGGCGATGATGCGGATGTTGAGCGGGCGGAACACTTCGCCGTGCCGCCGCACGAAGTCGGGCTGGCTGAAGTTCATCGTCGCAAGGCCCAATACCCTCAGGTACCTGTGCCGCCCGGTATCGTCACTGCGCAGCCATGCCCGCGAAGCAGCCATGACTGTACGCAGGATCGTGCGCAGCGTGACCGGTCCTGCGGCCACTTGCTGGTCCAGCCATTCGATTGATTGCGCATACATTGTCAGCACATCGTTCAGCCGTCGATCGAGAACCCCTGCGAACACATCGTCCTTTGACGGGAAGTAGTACTGCAGCTGGCCCATCTGCACTGCAGCTTCGTCTATGATCTGGCGAAGCGAAACGCCATCATAGCCGCGTTCAGAGAATTGGCGCTCGGCGGCGTCAAGAATTGCCGCGCGCGTGCGCTCTCCCTTCAAGGTCAAGCGTTTGGGCGCAGGCCTTGTCACATTAGTATTTGCTGCTGTCTCCAATGATCCCGCCACGCGCCCGCCTATCGTGTCTAAGGGACGTGCTTATGACCTGCAACGGTTGCGGACAATGGGGCAATGAGCCGCTTCGGTGCTGCCGCGCTGCCACGGGCTGTAGGGATCGGCGAAGTAGACCTTGATCCCGGTGTTTTGGGTGAGCTGGGCATGGCGCGCCATTTCCGTGCCGCGATCATAGGTCAGCGTTTTACTGAGGGGCTCGGGCAGGTGCTGTCAATCGGATTGCACCGGGTGGCGAGGAGGTGGATGGTAGAGTAGGGGGCGGCATGTCTCGCGCCCGAAAACCAGCCAACCCGTTCAGGTATTTTCACTCCTCGCCGGAGGTGATCCCCCTCGTCGTCATGATGTACATTCGCTACCCGCTCAGCTTGCGGAACGTGGACGACCTGCTGTTCGAGAGCGGAATCGATATTTGCCACGAGGGCTATGGCTGAACAACCGGGTGGAAAACAGCGACCTGCCATTCCGGCGACGAGAGCGGGCGATGTTGCGATTCCGACAGATGAAGTCACTGCAGAAATTCACGTCAGTCCACGCCAGCATGCACAACCATTTCAATTCGCACCGCTACCTCGTCGATCGTCAAACGTACAAGCTTCGACGCTCGGCTGCCCTTGCCGAGTGGCAATCTCTCATGGCCTGACATTTCGCGAAATTGGCAGCTACTGTGTCCAGTGGAGACGAGTTCGCATTGGACTGACACCACCACGGAGACCGTTTCGCATCAGACTGACACCTCTTCGGTCGGCGATTTGTTCCCACGAGGACACAAGCCGCCAAGTTGCGACTATCCCGCCGCCAACAAAACTTCTGCCTGTGGTGCAACGGGAGCCTGAGTTCTTTCAAAGGCCGATGGCTCGGCGGATCAGGATGGCGGTCTGGTCCGCGAGTTCTTCGGGGCTGACGGGACCTTCCGGGTCGAACCACCATCCTGCGCGGTCGGCCATTTCATGGACGGCATAGGCTCGGGTGTAGCGTTCGATTTCGGAATCAGGCCCGACGATTTCGTCCAGAAGTTCACGAATAATCGCTATATACTCGGCGATAGCGGAGGTGAACCGCGTCCGCTCGTCCGCTTCCATCACACGCAGCATGAAGGCGGGGTTGACCAGCGCGTCGAACGCCTTGGCCATCGGCTGGCGCGATGCCGCCCAGATCGTGTGTCGGCGCAGAATGCCGAACAGGATTTCGTCCGCATTGTTGCCCGACAGGCCATTGATCAGATAATAGAAGAAATCGCTGAGGATGTGGTCGACGGCCGCGACCAGAATCTCGCGCTTCGAGCTGTAGTGGTTGTAGATTGCCGGGGGGCCAAGGCCCACTTCCTTGGCCAGATCGCGAACAGAGCACGCATCGTAGCCCTTTTCGCCGAACAGCTTGACCGCTTCGCTCAACAAGCGGCCGCGCGTGCCGACATCGAGTTCCACCAGATCGCGGTTGCGCAAACCTGCCAGTTCGAACCGTTCAAGATAATGATCGGCCTTGCCAGCAGGTTGCGATTTACTTGCTTCGGTAGCTTCGGATTTTCGTTTTGATGCTCTCTTGGCAACGGCTACCATTCTTCAGTCCTAACGTTTGCGCTTGCGCTCGCCCGAACTGCGCGCACTCTGAGCGCGGAAATATCCGGCATGCGAATTGCTCGCGTCCGGCATGCCCGTATGACAGCATGCCCGTCAAGTCCTGCATACAAGCGTACGTTAATGGAATGCCGAAAAATCTGGCGAATCGTGTGGCGGCAGCCGTGTCTCGACACCGGTCGCAGCGTACGAAATGCCGGAATTTCTTCCTTCACGACCCGCTTGACGCATCGCAGCGCGCTTGTTACCACTTATATGAACGATCGGTCGTTCGTATAGGGCTTGAGGAGCATTCCATGTCGATTAGCGGAAAAGCCGGACGTCTGGATGGCAAGGTCGCGATTGTCACCGGCGCGGCGACCGGCATTGGCCGCGCTACGGCAATTGCTTTCGCCAGCGAGGGCGCCAAGGTCGTCATTTCCACCAGCCGCAACATGGACGCCCTGCTGGAGACGCAGGCGTTGGCCGGCGGTGCGGAAAACGTGGCCGTTCTGCTGGCCGATTCTTCCAAGGCTGCCGATGCAAAGGCGCTCGTCGATCTTGCAGTGTCGCGCTTCGGCAAGCTGGATGTGCTGTGCAACAACGCCGGCATCGTTACCGATGCCCTGGTCATCGACATGACCGAGGAGGAATGGGACCGCGTCATCGACGTCAATCTCAAGGGCACGTTCCTCACCACCAAGTATGCCCTGCCTGAAATGCTGCGGGCTGGCGGCGGGTCGATCGTCAACATCGGTTCGATCAACAGCTTCATCGGCGAACCGCTTCACGCGCATTACTGCGCATCGAAGGGCGGCGTACTAATGTTCACCAAAACCGTCGCGCTCGAACATGCCAAAGACAAGATACGTGCGAACGTGGTGTGCCCCGGCTGGATCGATACGCCGATGAACCACGAATACATCGAAGCTCTCGGCGGGCCAGAAGAAGTGGAAAAGATCGTCACGGCAGCCCAGCCGCTGGGCATGGGCCGTCCCGAACAGGTTGCTGCTGCCGTGTTGTTCCTGGCTTCAGATGAATCCAGCCTCGTCACCGGCACGGACCTGCTCGTCGATGGTGGCTTCACCGCGCAATAATCGTCCGGGCTGCGTCCGCCACCTCGCGGTTCGTGGATGCACGCAACAGCCGTCATTCGGAAAAATTCGAAAGGTCAGTAAGATGAGCTACCGCATCGCGGTCGATACAGGGGGCACCTTCACCGATGTGGTCGTCGCCGATCCCCAGCATAATTTGACGGTCAACAAGGCGCTGACGGATCATTCGCGCGTCTTCAACGGCATCCGCGAGGCGCTAGGCGTCACCGCCGCCGGGCTGGGCGTCCCGCTTGACGAACTGCTCAGCCAGACCTCTATCTTCATCTATGCCACCACGCGCGCGACGAACGCGATCATCGAGGGCAAGACCGCGAAGACCGCCTTCCTCACGACGCGCGGCTTCAAGGATACGCTGGTCCTGCGCGAAGGCGGCAGGCCCAATGCCTATGATTTCTCGGTAGCATACCCCGCGCCTTACGTTCCGCGACGCCTCAGCTTCGAAATCGACGAGCGCGTCGATGCCGAAGGCAACATCATCACGCCGCTCGACGAAACGCAGGTGCGCGAGGTCCTGCGCGAGCTGAAGGCGCAAGACATCGAAGCGGTTGGCGTATCGCTGCTATGGTCGATAACCAACAGTGCGCATGAACGGCGCATCGGCGAACTGATTGCCGAAGAGCTACCGGGCATCCCGTTTACGCTGTCGCATTCCGTAAATCCGATCATCCGCGAATATCGCCGCGCATCCTCCGCCGTGATCGACGCATCTCTCAAGCCGTTAATGCAGACCCACCTCAAGAACCTGGCCATCGACCTTGAGGCAGCAGGTTTCAACGGTGAACTGCTGGCGGCGACCTCGTTCGGCGGGGTGATGAGCGTCGAGGCGCTGGGTGAGCGCCCGATCTATTCCACGCGCAGTGGCCCATCGATGGCGCCGATTGCGGGCAAGGTTTATGGACAGGCCGAACTCGGCGCGCGCGATGTGATCATCTGCGATACCGGCGGCACCAGCTTCGATGTCAGCATGGTCCGCAACGGCGATGTAGTGTTCACGCGTGAAACCTGGCTGGGCGAACGCTTCCTGGGGCACCTCACGGGGCTTTCCTCGGTCGATGCGCGCAGCATCGGTGCCGGTGGCGGCTCGATCGCTTGGGTCGATCCGGGCGGCCTGCTTCGCGTGGGGCCGCAGAGTGCTGGCAGTCAGCCGGGGCCGGCGGCTTATGGCAACGGCGGGGAATTGCCGACCGTTACAGACGCTGCAACCGTGCTGGGTTATCTCAATCCCGCGAACTTCCTCGGCGGCCGGCTCAAGCTGGATGTCGAGGCATCGCGCCGGGCGCTCGCCACCGTCGCCGATCCGCTGGGCCTTTCCGTGGAAGAGGCGGCAACCGGCGTCATCAAGATCGCCAGCGAGGCAATGGTGCAGGCCGTGCAGGAAATCACCGTCAATGAAGGCGTCGATCCGCGCGAATGCCTCATGGTTGCCGGCGGCGGCGCAGCGGGCCTGAACATCGCTGCGGTCGTCAAGGAACTGGGTGCCAAGCGCGTGCTGGTGCCGCGCACCGCCGGAGGCCTCAGCGCCTGCGGCGCGCAGTTTTCCGACATTATCTCGGAATATTCCGCGACGCTGCTGCTCGATACGCGCAACTTCGCGTTCGACCGCGCCAACGATGTGCTGGCCGATCTTGATCGCCAGATGGACGCCGTTGCCAAGGATCTCGAAAAGCGCGGCGTCTTGGGTATAGAGCGCCGGTATTTTGTCGAGGCGCGCTATGAAGGGCAAGCGTGGGAACTCGAAGTGCCGCTGCGCGGCAACCGTTTCGACGATCAGGCTGCCGTCGACCAGCTGGTCGACGATTTCCACGCCATCCACGAGCGCATTTTCGCCGTCACCGATCCCGGTTCGCTTGTCGAGGTGCTGTTCTGGAAGGCCCGTTTGACGGCCATTGTGAACAAACCATCGTTGGTGGCTGGCGGGCAGGGCGGTTCCGAAGCCCCGCATGCCAGCCGCATCGCCCACTTCGAGGAAACCGGCAGCGTCCGGATCAATTCCTACGATGGCCCGGCACTGAGCGTAGGCAGCCGCATCCCCGGCCCTGCCGTGATCGAGGAGCCAACCACCACGATCGTCGTCTACCCCGGCATGACCGCCATCGTCACGTCGCACAGAAACTATCTGATCGAGACGGGAGTTTGACCATGACTGACACGAACAATGTGCGCTCCACGCTCGATCCCACCGTGCTGGCCGTCATCGCCAACCGCGTGAACGCCATCCTGCGCGAAATGACCAACACGCTGCTGCGCAGCGGCCGCTCCGCCATCCTCACCACCGCGCGCGATTTTTCGTGCTCGATCGTCACCGGCGACAACCGGCTGCTGGCAACGGCTGAAGGCCTTCCGGTCCACATCTTCGGCTCGCACCTGCAGACCGAAACGATGACGCGGCTCCACACCGACATCCGGCAGGGCGACGCCTTCCTTCACAACGATCCGTACAGCGGAAACACCCATGCGGCCGATCACACCATTCTTGTGCCGGTGTTCGTGGGCGGCAAGCACATGTTCACCGCCGTGGCCAAGGCGCACCAGGCAGACATCGGCAACAGCCAGCCTTCGACCTACATGCCGAGCGCCAAAGACGTGTACGAGGAAGGCGCGCTGATTTTCCCCGCTACGCAGATCCAGCGCGATTATACCGACATCGGCGACATCATCCGCCTGTGCCGCATGCGCATTCGCGTGCCGGACCAGTGGTACGGCGATTACCTCGCGGCGCTGGGATCGGCGCGCATCGGCGAGCGGCGGCTGATCGAACTGGTCGAAAAGTACGGCCAGGAAACGATCGAAGCCTTTGTTGACGAATGGTTCGATTATTCGGAGCGCCGCATCGCCCATGCGCTCAAGGGCTTCAGAAGCGGCACTTACTCGGCATCGACCGCGCACGATCCGCTGCCCGGCATCGTGGAGGAAAGCATCCCCGTGAACGTGACGGCGACGATCGATGCCGAATCGGGGCGCATCGAAATCGACCTGCGCGACAATATCGATTGCCTTGAAGCCGGGTTGAACCTGTCGCGCGCCACGTCGGTGAACAGCACGGTGACCGGCATTTTCAACGTGCTCGATGCCGATATCCCGCACAACCACGGCACGATCCGGCGCATCAACGTGCTGCTGCGCGAAAACTGCATCGTCGGCTATCCCATCCACCCAACCTCGTGCTCGATGGCGACCAGCAACGTGGCCGATCGCCTGATCAACGTCACGCAATCGGCGCTGTCGCAGGCGACCGGATTCGGTGTGGCCGAAGGCGGCGCATCGCTGGGCGCGGGCACCGGCGTGATTGCCGGGAAGGATCAGCGGCGCGGCAATGCGCCGTTCGTGAACCAGCTGGTCATCACCGCCATGGGCGGTGCGGCTTCGGCAATGGCGGACGGCTGGTTGACGATGGGCGTGCCCGTTACCGGCGGTTTGCTGATGCGCGATTCGGTCGAGATCGACGAACTAAAATACCCGATCATCATCGACAAGGTAGTTGCCGTTCCCGATTCCGGCGGGGCGGGCAAGCATCGCGGCGGGGCCAGTACCCGCGTCGAATATGGTCCGCGCTTTGCCAATATGTCGGTCGCGGTGATGGCGGATTCGAAGATCAACCCGGCACGCGGTGCTCAAGGCGGGCTGGCCGGGCGGCCACACTACATCGCGCTGCGCGATATCGATACGGGCGTGGAAACCGAGATCGCGTCGTTCGGCGTGTTCGACGTCGGGGTTCGCCAGCGGATCGTTGGTATCGATGCGGGCGGTGGCGGCTTTGGCCAGCCGTGGCTGCGCGATCCCGCGCGCGTCCTCGATGATGTGCTGGAAGGCTGGGTCACGGCCGAAAGCGCGGCGCAAGTCTATGGCGTCGCATTTTCCGGCAGCGATCAGGCGCTGGCAGTCGACGCGCAGGCAACCGCTGCATTGCGTGCGGAACTGGCAAAGGCCTGAAGGCGCAGGACGGTCCGCTCGGAACCGGGCGGACCGCCCCCAGAAAGTAAAGGGGCGGCTGGGTGAGCCTTGCATTGACAAGCCGCATTGCCTCGCTAGAAATGAACGAGCGTTTGTACGTTTATGCGCATGAGCAGGAACGGGGACATTGATCGATGTGGCTGGCCGACATTCTGTTTGAATCCTCTAGCCGCCACGCAGGCAAGCTGGCGATCGTGTTCGAGGATCGGCGGATGACCTACGGCGCCTTGCGCGCAGAGGTTGAAAAGGTCGCAGCCAATTTGCAGGCTTTGGGAATCGGCCCGTCCCGGCGCGTCGCGCTCATGCTGGAAAACGGCACCGATTTCGTCATCGCCTATTATGCGGTTCTGGCCACGGGCGCGTCGGTCGTGTCGGTCAGCGCGCTGCTGACGGAGGACGAGGCGGGCTACATCCTGCGCGACAGCGCGGTCGACCTGCTTTTGTCCGGCGGCCGCGTTCTTGAAACCGCCTGCAATGCCGCGCGGGGCATCGGCCTCAACGCGCTGCAACTTGCCGACCTCGATCAAGACCTGGCCTATGCCGCGCCGTCGCCGCCGGACGGCCGGTCGGAAGCCGTGGTGATGTACACCAGCGGCACCACCGGCAAGCCAAAAGGGGCCGTGCTCACCCACGATAACCTCGTCATGAATGCGCTGGTTTCGGCCGGGCACGGCATGTTCAATCTCACGCCTGATGACGTGGTGTTGTGCTGCATTCCGCTGTTCCATGCGTCCGGCCAAAGCTGCCTGCTCAACACCGGCTTATTTGCCGGGGCGACGGTCGTGATCATGCGCCAGTTCGCCGCCGAGGCTGTGCTTGCCATCATGGCCCGCGAACAGGTGACGTTCTTCCTTGGCGTGCCGACGATGTACGTCGGCCTGCTTGGTCTGGTGCGACCCAACAGTGCCCAACTTCCGCATTTGCGCATGGCCGTATCGGGCGGCGCGCCCATTCCGGTGGCGGTCCTGCGTGAATTCGAAACGCTGTTCGAAGTCGATATCTACGAAGGCTACGGCCTGACCGAAACGTCCCCTACGTCGTGCTTCAACCAGCCGGATTTCGAGCGGCGGCCCGGCACGATCGGCAAACCGATATGGGGCGTCGATGTCGAGATCGCGAAGATCGACGTCGAAGATTGCATCGAACTGATGCCGCCGGGCGAGGTGGGCGAACTTATCGTGCGCGGGCACAACGTGTTTGCCGGTTACCTCAACCAGCCAGAGGCCACGCGCGCCTGCATGGTCGATGGCTGGTTCCGCACGGGCGACATCGCGACCAAGTGCGGCGATGGCTACGTGACCATCGTCGACCGCAAGAAGGACATGATCATTCGCGGCGGCTTCAACGTCTATTCGCGCGAAGTCGAGGAGGTGCTGAACACCCATCCTGCCATCGCCCTGGCTGCCGTCGTCGGCCGTCCCGACGACTTGTTCGGCGAAGAGATCGTCGCGTTCGTGCAACTTCGTGCCGACGCAACCGTCGTATCGTCCGCAGACCTTCTTGAATGGTCAAAGATCAAAATGGCCAAATACAAATATCCCCGCGAGTTCCACTTCGTGGAATCGATGCCACTGGGATCTGGTGGGAAGATGTTGAAGCGTAATCTGGTCGAGATGGCTTTGAACAAGCCGGAAAAGTCTCCGTTAGGTGAAGTCCCGGTCGCCACGTTCCCGATGGAGCGAAGGTGACACTTGCGCTGCTGAAGTCAGCTCCAGTCTCGCGGCTTCCCATTGAAAACATTGGAAAGGCATATCATGCCCGACGTCTCGGAATTCTCGAAATACAGCTTCTCCCAGCCATATGGCCCCGGCCAGCTTTATGGGCCGCCGCCCTATCCCTATCGCGATGCGCGCAGCATCACGGCTGTGTTTACGGCCGAAGGCACTGGTATCGAGGAATTTCTGCCGCCCGGCGTGAAGGTTGCCGATCCGGAGCCGCTGGCGCTCGTTACGGCGAGTCATTATCCGCAAAGTTCCTTTGGCTGCTACACCGAATTCTGGCTCTACGTCCGGGTCGAATTCAACGGTGAGCGGTTCATGTACTGTGTCGCGATGTACACCGACAGCGAAAAGGCCACCGCTTCCGGCCGCGAACTGTGGGGCTTCCCCAAGAAGATGGCGAAGATGTCGCTGCGGCAAGAGGGCGGGCAGTGGATTTTCCAGGCCGAACGTCCTGCCGGGCACAGTATTTTGACTCTATCGTTCATCGAAGAGGACGATCAGGAATCCGAGATGCTGACGCAGGTCAGCCTGCCCACGCTCAGCCTGCGCCTGATCCCCCATTTCACCGGCAAGGGCGAGCCTGATGTTGCCCAGTTGCTGGCCACCGACAACAAGAAGCGCCTGCGCCAAAGTTCGCTCGGCACCGACGAGCGCCGCCGCGGTCGCGCGCTCGTCACTTGGAATTCGACCATCGCCGATCCGTTCGGGCCGTTCGTGCCCACGAAGATGCTGGGCGCGTGGTTCTTCAATTACGATACCGACGTCCCCGGCGCATACGCCATGGTCCACGATTACAAGCAAAAGACCTGAACCGGCGCCCCTTGGTTGCCCATCGAAGCAGGACACCAGCATGAAGACGACAGCAGCCATCGTCGGCACCGGAGAGGTGCCGACCGGCAATTACCCCAACCGGACCGAGGCCGAAGCAGCGGTTACCGCATGTCGGCAGGCCATTCTGGACGCCGGCCTCAGCCCGCGCGATATCGAGGCGGTCATGCCGGTCGGCGTGGTGATGGGATCGCGGCATTTCAACACCGACCTGATCTTCTCCCGCCTGTGCGAGGAACTGGGCATGCTGCGCTCGGTCAAGCTGAACGCGCAGGTGATGGCCGGTGGCGCGAGCGGTTCGGCAACGCTCAAGGTTGCCTGCGCGCTGGTGGCTTCGGGTGCGGTGCGCAATGTGCTGGTGGTCCATTCCGACAAGTTCGGATCGACCACGATGCAGCAGGGCATCGACCTGTTCGCCACGCTCGGCATCTCCGAGGAATGGGAAGCGCCCTATGGCCACAACGCCAATACGGCGGTGGCCCTCATCACCCAGCGCTACATGCATGAAACCGGCACGACCGAGGAAGAACTCGCCGCCGTTGCCGTGTCCATGCGGCAATGGGGCGCGCTCAATCCCAACGCGATGTTCCGCAAGCCGATCACGGTGGAAGATGTCATGCGCGGCGATCACGTCTGCACGCCCTTGCGCCCCAAGACGATGAGCCTTTGGGCCGATGGCGCCAGCGCCTATATCGTGGCGCGCGCCGAGGATGCGCCCCACATCACGCCGACCCCGGTCTACGTGCGCGGCATGGCGTCGCTCGTCACCCATTACTCGGTTTCGCAGGAATCCAATCTCGCCTTCCTGGCATTCCCGGAAGTGGCGAAAGAGGCTTACGCGCAGGCCGGCCTTGCGCCCCGCGACATCCACGTCGCCGAATTCTACGACGCCTATTCGGTGATGCCGCTGCTGGCGATGGATGCCATGAACTTGTGCGAGGGCGAGCGCGCCGGCAGTTTCATCGCGGCCGGCCATACGTTGCCCGGCGGCAAGCTGCCGATGACGACGACCGGCGGCGCTATCGCGCAGGGCCACACCGGCGCGGGCGTTGGCGTTTCACTGGTGGTGGAATCCGCCCGGCAATTGATGGACAAGGCTGGCGACCGTCAGGTCAAGGATGCCGTGAACGCTGCCGAATCCGGTTCCGGCGGCACCTGGATGGATTCCCACATCTCCATTCTTTCGAGGGAAGCACGATGAGCGATCAGCCGATGGCCCGGCCTGTTCCAAAGCCCACCGCGTGGAGCCAGCCCTATTGGGACGCCGCGCGCGAAGAACGACTGGTGATCCAGCACTGCAACCAGTGCGCGACCAGGATCATGAATCCCAAGCAATATTGTCCCAGATGCCTGTCCGATGATCTCGGCTGGTCGGAGTCGGACGGGCGGGGCACCGTCTACAGCTTCTCGATCCAGAAACGGTCGCCCGCCTCGCCCTTCGTCGGCAAGGGGCCGTATGTGGTCGCGATCGTCCGGTTGGACAGCGGCGTGCAAATGCTCAGCAATATCGTCGGCGAACGTGCGTTCGACGTACACTGCGGCGATGCCGTGAAGGTGGCGTTCGAGCCCATCCCCGGCACAGACATCACGCTGCCCGTCTTCGAACTGGTGGGCTGACGCATGGCGGGCCAGTTCGGCAGGCTCATGTTCGAAGCGGACGTGGCGCCGAGCTGGCTCGACGAATTGGACCACGTCAACTTCCTCCAGCATCAGCGCGTGGCCGATCGCGCGACCGAAATGTTATGGGATCGGGTCGGCGGCCCGCCCTTTGCGGCCGACGCAGCCATTTCGCTGGTCATGGTCGACGTCCACGCCCGCTATTTTCGCGAAATCCGGCTGGGTGACCGCGTGCAGGTCCACACCGCCATCACCAACTACGATCACCGCCGCCTGTGGGTCCGCCACACGCTGGTGTGCAACGGGGCAGAGGCTTCGGTGGTGGACCTGATTGCGCTGTGTTTCGATGCCGCCAAAAGGCGCGCAGGTTTGTGGCCCGAAGATATGCGTGCTGCCTTTGCCGGCTGGAACGAGCGGCCCTAGACAATCTGCCGCCCGATATTGCGGTAAATGTCGGGCTTCCTGATACGCAGCAAAACGGCATAACCCGCGCCGGCAGCAAATACGCAAAACGTCAGGACGACCAGCGCATTGGCCTCGCCTTGCGATCCACCGATCAGCAGCGGGAAGTTGGCGATGGCCAGATAGACAACGGCGGCAAGGCCCAGCGTGGCCAATATCGGCGCCAGCAATGTACGCGCAAGCCCTGCATCGTGCGCAACATCGGCACGCCGGAAGAAGGCTATAATCGCCGCGCTGGTTACCAGCATCAGCACAAGGATAGCAAAGCCGCCGACACCCGCCACTCGCGCATAGAGCAGGTCGGGCGGCGTGCGCAGCATTACGAAGATCAGCCCCAGCGCCAGCCAGGTCAGGCTGACGGCGGCGGACGCCATATAAGGCGACTGGTGCTTGGGATGCACGCGCCCCAGCACGCGAGGAAACACGCCATCGATTCCCAGGCTCATGCCATACCGTGCCAGAATGTTCTGCGCCGAAAGCACGGCAGCGAATTGGGACGTCGCCAGCAGAATGTGCAGCGCGTCGCTCGCGATGCGTCCGACGTACATTTCCATCCCGTGTGGAAACAGCCCGGCGGGATTGGCCGTCGCCATCGCCTTTACTTGCGACATGCCAAAGGCCGAAACCGTCATCCAAGCCGAAAAGGCATAGAACAGCCCGATCAGCAGCACGGCGAGGTAGGTGGCGCGCGGCACTGTGCGTTCGGGATCTCGCACCTCCTCGCGGAAGATGGCGGTCGCTTCAAAGCCCAGAAAGCACGTGACCGCGAACAGGATCGACACGCCGACCGAGCCTGCCGCCATTGTGGTCAGGCTCAGCGGAGCAAGCGATATCCCTTCGGGACCGCCATTGTGCAGCACCGCCGTGTCGAAAATCACCACTACGAGCGTTTCCAGCGCCATCGCCACGGTCAGCACTTTGGCCGAAAGATCGATCCGGAAAAAGCACAGGATACCGCTGCCGGCGCCGCATGCTGCGGCA
>DAICYJ010000118.1 GCA_027311705.1 Novosphingobium sp.
TGCTCGTGGTGATTGAAGGGCAGGGTTATCGGCAGGCCGCCGATACACTCGGCATTCCGGTCGGAACTGTGATGAGCCGGCTGGCGCGCGCGCGCGCGCGGATTGCCGAGGCCATGGCCAAGGGAGCGCCGGTATCGTGAGCGAGCACGATGAGGAACGGCTGGCGGCATGGCTTGACGGGGCCTTGCCGGCCGATGAAGCCCGCCTGTTCGAGGCTGAGATGGCGGCGAACCCCGAACTTCACGCAATGGCCGATCAATGGCGGCGCAATGACCAGCTGATTGCTGCAGCCCTCGCGCCCATTGCCGCGCGTCCGGTTGACGACCATCTGCTCGCGCGGATGGGGCTCGGCGAAGTTGAGCCCAGCGCCCAGCGTCCGGCCGCCAACGACAATCCGCCTGCCCCTTGGCGACGGTATCTGCCGTTGGGCGGGACCTTGGCAGCAGCCTGCGCCGCGCTTGTCGTGCTGATGGGCCGTCCCGGCGCGCCGTCCGATCCGCTGTCGCTGGCGCTCGACCGCACGCCGTCGCTTGCCAGCGCGACGCTGCCCGGTGGCCGCGTGATCGAACCGACGCTAACCTTGCGCGCCGCCGATGGCCGCTGGTGCCGCGAATTCCGCGAGCAAGACAGCGTCGCACTGGCCTGCCGGGAAAAGGGCGGGCAATGGAAAACCGAAGGCAGCGGGCGCGGGCAGGGCCCCGATTCCGGCGAGAACATAGCTCTCGCGTCGGGCGCCGATGCTTCGGCACTCGATCGGGTCTACCGCCGCCTCGGCGTATCCGATCCGCTCGACCGCGCGACCGAGGCCAGTCTGATCGGCAGCAACTGGCGCTAGTTGAGGCCCGCCGCAGCACATACGGAAACGGGCAGCTTTCGCTGCCCGCATGACCACTTGCAAATGTTCGGTAAATTGGTCGGGACGAGAGGATTCGAACCTCCGACCCCCACACCCCCAGTGTGATGCGCTACCAGGCTGCGCTACGTCCCGACCGGAAGCGGGGCCTATAGGCAGGGCATTGCGCGATGGCAAGTCTCTTGCGTGGCAATCTCGCTCTGCGGCGGCAATCGGGGGAACAAGCCTCTGCGTATCTCGATCGCTTACCCATTGATTGCCTTGCGCCGGCCAAGCTGCTAGTCGCGCCAACCACGTTTACGAGCGGATGCGAGGGGTGCAGGAATGCGCCATTGCGTCCGCGCCGACAAGAGTTCCACCGCTTCCATGAACGGTCCCGCCATGCTCAGCTTCCTTTCCGCCGCCGCTCCTGTCGCTTCGGGCGAACCGCCGGCCTATCTCCAGTTCCTGCCGCTCGTTGCGATGGCGGTGATCTTCTATTTCCTGATCCTGCGCCCGCAGATGCGCCGGCAGAAGCAACAGGCCGCCAAGATCGCCGGTATTCAAAAGGGCGATCAGGTCGTCACTGCCGGTGGCCTTCTCGGCAAGGTCATCCGCGTCGATGAAACGACTGTGGAGCTGGAACTCGGACCCAACGTGCGCGTACGGGCCGTGAAGAGCACCATCGGTGATATCGTGCCCCCCGGTGGCACCGCACCCGCCAACGACTGATCCTTTCGGCAGGAAGTAACCCGACTCATGCTCGAATTTCCGCGCTGGAAGGTCATCTGGCTCTGGACGCTGACCCTGGTCTGCGCTCTCGCCGCCGTGCCTTCGCTGATGTCTTCGTTCGGCTATGGCTGGCCCGCAGGTTTCCCCGAACCCAAGGTCAACCTGGGTCTCGACCTTGCCGGCGGCAGCCACATCCTGCTTGAGGCCGATCCCACGCAAGTGCGCCAGCAGCGCATCGAAGGCATGGAAGAATCGGTCCGCAACAAGCTGAAGCAGGCGGGCGACATCCGCATCAGCGACATTTCGAACCGCGATGGCGCGCTCACCTTCATGGTAAGCGATCCTACCAAGGTCGATGCCGTGCGTGAAGCGATCGCGCCGCTGACCACCGGGGCAGGAATGACCGGCAAGCGCGATTGGGACATTGCGGTGCAGGATGGCACCCGCTTCGTTCTTACGCCGACGCAGGAAGGCGTCGATCAGGCTGTAACGCAGGCGATGGATACTGCGGTCGAGGTGGTGCGCAAGCGCATCGACGCGCTCGGCACCAGGGAACCGACGATTATCCGATCGGGGGCCGCCCGCATCGTGGTGCAGGTGCCGGGCCTGCAAGATCCGCAGGCGCTGAAAAACCTGCTGGGCCAGACTGCCAAGCTCGAATTCAAGATGGTCGATCAGACCGCGTTGCCCAGCGATCTGGCGCGTGGCATCGTGCCTGCGGGCAGTGAGATCGTGCCCTATGCCGATGTGCAGCCGGGCGCGGCTGCCCCCGTCATCGCGGTCAAGCGGCTCGGCGGCATTCGCGGCGATCAGCTTACCAATGCCCAGCAATCGAACAACCCGCAGACCAACGAAGCCACCGTCACCATCACCTTCAACACCGAAGGCGGGACCAAGTTCGCCAAGCTGACGACGCAGAACGTGGGCAAGCCGTTCGCGATCATCCTCGATGGCAAGGTGCTTTCCGCGCCCAATATCAACGAACCGATCCTGGGTGGAAGCGCGATCATTTCCGGCAGCTTCACCACCGAAACGGCGAACCAGCTGGCGATTTCGCTCCGCTCCGGCGCCCTGCCGGTGGACCTCAAGGTCGTGGAAGAACGCACCGTCGGGCCTGATCTTGGCGCGGATTCGATCCGCAAGGGCATGATCGCCATGGGCGTCGGCACACTGGCGCTCGCGGTGTTCATCCTCATCACCTACGGCCGTTTCGGCGTCTATGCCTGCTTCGCGCTGATCCTCAACGTGCTGATGATCCTGGGCATCATGGGCATCATCGGCACCACGCTGACCCTGCCGGGCATCGCCGGCTTCGTGCTCACGATCGGCGCGGCGGTCGATGCCAACGTGCTGATCAACGAACGCATCCGCGAAGAACGCCATCGCGGCCGTCGCGTCGTGCAGGCGGTGGAAATGGGGTACAAGGAAGCCAGCCGCGCGATCTTCGATGCTAATATCACCAACATCATTGCGGCCACGCTGATGTTCGCGTTCGGCTCCGGCCCGGTTAAAGGCTTCGCGATCGTGCTGATGATCGGCATCGCCACATCGGTGTTCACCGCCGTCACGCTCACCCGTCTGTGGGCCTCGCAGTGGTTGCGCCGCGCCCGTCCCACTGAAATCATGTTGTAAGGAGCGCGCCATGAAACTGCTCAAGCTCGTTCCCGATCACACCAACATACACTTCCTGAAGTGGCGCGTGCCGTTCTACATTGTCAGCATGTTGCTCATGGTGGCATCGCTGACGCTGGTGATGACGCGTGGCCTCAACCTCGGCGTCGATTTCGTCGGCGGCCAGATGATCCGCGTCACCTTCGAACGCAGCCCGGAAGCGCCGGTGGCGGAGTTGCGCGACCAAGTGTTCAAGCTCGGCTATGGCGAGCCGATCATTCAGCGTTACGGCAAGCCGAACGAAATCTCGATCCGGATGAAGTTGCCCGAAGGCTCGGATCACGATTCCGCGCTGTCGGACAAGATGGCCCGCACCATCACCGCAACGATCAAGTCCACCCATCCGGATGCGCGCATCGACGGCGTCGATTCGGTATCGGGCAAGGTGTCGAAGGAACTGGGCTGGGATGCGTTCAAGGCGCTCGGCTTTGCTGCGCTGGCCGTCGCCGCCTACATCTGGATACGGTTCGAATGGCAGTTCGGCATCGGCGCGCTGCTCAGCCTTGTCCACGACGTCACGCTCACTCTGGGCATGTTCGCGCTCACCCAGATGGAGTTCGATCTCAACATCGTGGCCGCCCTGCTCACGCTCATCGGCTATTCGCTCAACGATACGATCGTGGTTTACGACCGCATCCGCGAGAACCTGAAAAAGTATCGCAAGATGCCGATGCCCGAACTGCTCGATCTTTCGGTGAACGAAACGCTGGCGCGCACCATCGTCACCTCGCTGTCGATGCTCATCACGCTGGTCGCCCTGTTGCTGCTGGGTCCGGACGTGATCTTCGGCTTCACGGCCGCGATTACGCTGGGCATCTTCGTCGGCACCTACAGCTCGATCTATATGGCCGCGCCGATCCTGATCTGGCTGAAGGTCAATCCCAAGAGCTTCATCCCCAGCGAAAGCGCGCTCGACAAGCAGGACCGCATCGCCCGCGAAGGGGTGTAGGGAAAACCCACCCCTTAACCCCTCCCGCCTGCGGGAGGGGGACTAGGCGGCGCTGGTACCCACTCCCGTTTACGGGAGGGGAGCGAGACTTATGTAGCGAAGCGAAATTAGTCGCAGCGGGGCGGGCTGTTACACGCCCGCCACGATCTCTTCATAAATCTCCGCCAACGCCTCCGCATTCGCATCCCAGCTGAACCGAGCCGCACAGGCGGCGACCTCAGCCTGCGGCACAGCGGCAGCCAGCACGTCGGCCAGCCCCTCCGCAATCGCGGCGGCATTGCGCTCCACGATCCGCCCGGCTGCAAGATTGTCCACCACTTCGCGCGCGCCGCCCACATCGGGGATCACGATCGGTGTGCCGCAGGCCAGCGCCTCGATCCACGCATTGGCCAGCCCCTCGCGTTCAGACGGCAAGACCATCGCATCCGCCGCGCACAGCAGCGCGGGCAGCGTCTCGTGGCTCACGTTTCCAAGGAACCGAACCCGCTCCGCCACGCCCAGCTTGTCCGCCAGCGTGCGCAATGCCCGCTCCTCCGGCCCCGCGCCAACAATCGCCAGCAGCACATCGGACGGTAGTGCGGCCATCGCCCCGATCGCCAGCGCCTGTCCCTTCACCGGCACCAGCGCGCCCACGCTGACCACCAGCCGCCCGTCCGCAGGCAGATTCAGTTCCGGCACCGCCGTGGCCAGTTCGCGTGCGGCGGCGCGGGGAAGGGGATGGAACCGCGCATGGTCCAGCCCGGTGTAATGCACGCGAATCTTGTCGTCGGGCATTCCCATGGCCGCCATGTCGCGCGCCAGCGCGCCCGAAACCGACAGCAGCACCGCCGCGGAATCCGCTGCAGCGCGCATCTGGCGCAGCGCGGACGGCCGCTTGCCCCAGTAATGAATGTCCGATCCGCGCGCCTTGATCGCCAGCGGAAGGCCCAGCGCTTGCGCAATCCGCGCGGCGGCGGGGCCATCGGGATAGAAGAACTGCGCGTCCACCATGTCGAACGGCGTTTCGGCATGCAGCCGCCGCGCCAGCGGCAGCACTGCGCGCGCGATCAGCGCGGGGTTGAACCGGCCTGAAAGCCCCGGCACCAGCGTGAAGTGCGGATGGTGCACCGCCACGTTGCCGTCCTGCTCGAACGCCGGAATGGCACGCAGCGCGGCGTAGCGTTCCAGGTTCAGCGGCGGCAGGCCAACCGGGTTTATCACGGTCACGTCCCAATCGCCCCGCGCGGCCAGCGCCGCCATCTGCCGGGCCACGAACCGGCCGAAGCCGGGGCGTTGCGGGGCGGGATAGAGCGTCGCAATCGAAAGCAGGCGGCGTGTCACCCGTGAAAAGACTTCACAGAATTCGGCTTCACAGCTTGCGCACCAGCATTTCCGCCACGCCCAGCCAGGGCGGGCTGTCGATCACCACCTGCCGTTGCCCGATGCCCGGCGGCAGGATGGCGATGCGCCCGTTGTCGCGGTCGATCATCCGGCCGAACGCAAAGCGTCCGCCGGGCCGCGGGGCCAGCACATCGCGGTTCAGCGCACGGCCGAAATCATCGGGACCGGTCTGCCGCAACCACACCTGATCGCCCGCCCGGTAATCGCCCGCGCCCGCATCCACCGCGAGCACGACCAGCGGCGTGTCCCCATCGATCGCAATGGGGAACACAGCCTCCATCGGCTTGGTCAGCGGTTCGGCCCCGTTGGGGCCAAGCCGCGCCACCAGCGAAGGCGCGCTTTCGCCCTCCGCCTTGACCAGCAGTTGCGGATCGACCCCCAGCGCGGCGGCGATACGGTTCATCCAAGTCAGCGACAGCGAGCGCATGCCCGTTTCCAGTCGCCCGATTGTCTGCGCTGTCGTCGGTGGGTCACACCGCGCAGCGACGTCGGCAAGGGTCAGGCCTTTTTGCCTGCGAATATCGCGAATGCGGTTGATCATGTTCGGCTCTCTTAGGAGTCGGCGCGCATTTTATGCTTTCCTACAAAGCGCGCTCTAGGGCAAGTGTTAGTCCGTTCTGGTTTTGTTTCTTGAAAGGTGGGGTTTATGGCGCAAGTGCTGGAGGAGCGTGAGGTAACGGCGGAAGGGCCACGTAAAAAGGTTGTGGGCGGCACACGTTTGCGAACCGTACAGGTCAATCTCGCCGAATCGCCGCTCACCTGGCTTCACGCGCGCGGACACCTCACCGACTGCCAGTTCGATGCCGGCGAGCGGCTGCGCGCGGATTACGAACGGGCGCAGCTAGGCCCATCTGTCACCATGCGCTGGGACCCGGTGCGCATTTCGGGCGGAGGGGGCGATGCAGGCCTGAACGCGACCGAACGCCAACTTGCCGCCAAGCGCCTCTTCGATGCCGCGCTGGCATCGGCGGGCAGCGGACTCGCCGATATCCTGTGGCGCGTGGTCTGCGGCGGTGAGGGGCTTCCGGCGGCGGAAAAGGCGCTCGAATGGCCAATGCGCAGCGGCAAGCTGGTATTGCGCATCGCGCTCGATCGCATTGCCGCATATTATTGCATAAGGTAGCCGACGCCCCTTCACAAAGGCATTGCCTGCCCCTGACCTTCATGCCAAGCGGTAACGCTTGAAACGATAAGTTCGGGGAGCACATGCATGGAAAGACGCGAATTTCTGGCGGCGCTGGGTGCGTCGGCCGCAGCATGGGGCATCTCGTGGCCCGTCGCAGCACTGGCACAGGGTGGGGCGGACGCATCGTTTGCCGCGCTGCTTGATCGCCTTTTTTATGACAACCTGCTGATCGAACCGACCAACGCCACTTCGCTGGGGCTCGATCGCGGCGTCCGTGCCGCGCTGCGCTCGCGGCTGGGCGACAATTCGCCAGCCGGTCGCGCCATGAACACCGATTTCGATCGCCGCGCGCTCACGCAGATCCGCGCCGTCGATCCCGCTACGCTGGGCGATGCCGGCCGCCGCAACCGCGATGTCGTCGCTTACATGTTCGAACAGCGGTTGGCCGGCGTGCGCTTCGGCATCGAACAGGTGCAGCAGCCCTATCCGATCACGCAGCAGCAGGGCGCGTATTTCGACATACCCGATTTCCTCGACAGCCAGCACCCCGTCGAAACCGCCGACGATGCCGAAGCCTATCTCGCGCGCCTCCACGCCTTCGGTTTCTCGCTCGATGAGGATACGTCCGATCAGACGGCCAAGGCCGCGCGCGGCATCGCCGCTCCGGGCTGGTCGCTCGATCTCGCGCTCGGGCAGATCCGCCAGATGCTCGCGCCTGCGCCCGAAGCCAATCCGATGGTCCAATCGCTCGTCCGCCGCACCGCCGCCAAGGGCATTGCCGGTGATTGGCAGGCCCGCGCAGCAATGATCGTCGGCGCTGAAATCTATCCCGCGCTCGATCGGCAGGCCGCGCTCATCGCCCGCGTTCGCCGCACCACCCGCGCCGGTGATGGCGCATGGCGGATGCCCAAGGGCGACGAAATCTATGCCGCCGCGCTGCGACAGGCGACCACCACCGACAACACGCCCGAACAGATCCACAAGATCGGGCTGGCACAAGTGGCCGACATTTCCGCACAGCTCGATGCTATCCTGAAAGGCGCGGGCTACACCACCGGCACAGTGGGCGAACGGCTGACCGCGCTCAATCACGCGCCCGACCAGCTCTATCCCGAAACCGACGAAGGCCGCACCGCGCTGATCGCCAGCCTCAACGCCGGTATGGCCGCGATGGCGGGCAGGTTGCCGCGTGCCTTCAACGATGCGCCGTCCGAACCACTGGAAATCCGCCGCGTGCCGCCGGAAATTCAGGATGGCGCGTCGAACGGTTATTACTACAGCGCCGCGCTCGATGGCTCTCGCCCGGCGATCTACTGGATCAACCTGAAATCGGTGGGCGATTGGCCAAAGTACTCGCTGCCCGCGCTCACCTATCACGAAGGCATCCCCGGCCACCACCTGCAGGGCGGCTATTCCCGCGCCGGCGGGGCGTTGCCGATGTACCTGAAGGATTACTTCATCTCGTCCTACGGCGAAGGCTGGGCGCTTTATGCCGAACAGCTGGCCGACGAACTGGGGGCCTTTACGGCCATCGAGCGCGCCGGCTACCTCCAGTCCTTCCTGTTCCGCGCCGCGCGCCTCGTGATCGACACCGGCCTGCACCACTACAAATGGAGCCGCGAAAAGGCGACCGACTACATGGTGCAGACCGTCGGTTTCGCCCGCCCGCGCAGCCAGCGCGAAGTGGAACGCTACTGCACACTGATCGGGCAGGCCTGCAGCTACAAGATGGGCCACACCGCCTGGGTGGCTGCGCGCACCAAGGCGCAGGCAGCGCTGGGCGACAAGTTCACCCTCCCCTGGTTCCACGATATCCTGAAGGAAGGCGCGATGCCGCTGTTCATGCTGGAAAAAAGGATCGACGAGCGCGTGAAGGAACGGCTGAAGGCGTAACCTGAAAAGCCCTCTCCCCGTCGGGGAAAGGGTTGGGTGAGGGGGAAGTAACTCTACCCCTCCACCATCTCCGCCAGTTCCAGCCAGCGCTCCTCCGCCGCGTCCTTGTCGGCGCGCACCTTGTCCAGCGCCGCCATCAGGCTGGCGAACTTCGCCGGATCGCGCGTATACAGGTCGGGGTCCGCCAGTTGCGCCTCGCCTCGCGAAATCGCGGCATCGAGTTCCTCGATCCGCGTCGGCAGCATTTCGTAATCGCGCTGATCCTTGTACGTCAGCTTGCCCTTGCGCGCAGGCGGCGGAGGCGCAACCGCCGCCGGAGCTGTTTTCGTCGCAGACTTGCCAGGAACACTGCGCTCCTGCCGCTGCTTCACCCAGTCGGCATAGCCGCCGGCCACCACATCGACCTTGCCCGATCCGTCCAGCCCCAGCGTCACCGTGACGGTGCGATCCAGAAAGTCGCGGTCGTGGCTGACGATCAGCACGGTGCCGTCGTAGTCCGAGATCACTTCCTGCAACAGATCGAGCGTTTCAAGATCGAGGTCGTTGGTCGGCTCGTCCAGCACCAGCAGGTTAGAAAGCCGCGCAAACTCCCGCGCCAGCAACAGCCGCGAGCGCTCTCCGCCCGAAAGCGTGCCCACGCGCGCTTCCACCAGCCCCGGATCGAACAGGAAGTCTTTGAGATACCCTTGGATATGCTTGCGCACCCCGCGCACGTCCACCCAGTCGCCGCCTTCGGCCAGCACGTCGCGGATGCGCTTTTCCGGGCTCATCAGGCTGCGCTGCTGGTCGATCACCACGGCTTCCAGCGTCTTGGCCAGCGTCACCTTGCCGCTGTCCGGCTGGATTTCACCGGTCAGCAGCTTCAGCAACGTCGTCTTGCCCGCGCCATTGGCCCCGACCAGGCCGATGCGGTCGCCGCGCGTGATGCGCAGCGAAAAGTCCTTGATGATCGGCCTGCCATTGAACGCGATCGAAACGTGATCCGCCACGATCACCGCCTTGCTCTTGGCATCGTCGGTGCCCAGCGCCATCTTCGCCGCGCCTTGCGGCGTCAGCATCGCGGCGCGTGCGGCGCGCATTTCCCACAGCTTGGCCAGCCGGCCCTGATTGCGCTTGCGCCGCGCGGTCACGCCGCGCTCCAGCCAGTGCGCCTCGATCTTCAGCCGCGCATCCATCCGCTCGGCGGCGCGCGCTTCTTCGGCATAGACGGTTTCCATCCACGCCTCGTACCCGCCAAAGCCGATGTCCTTGCGTCGCAGCGATCCGCGATCGAGCCACAGCGTCGCCTTGGTCAGCCGCTCCAGAAAGGTACGGTCATGGCTGATCGCCACGAACGCGCCGTTATAGCGCTGCAACCACGATTCCAGCCATTCGATGGCCGCGAGGTCGAGGTGGTTGGTCGGCTCGTCCAGCAGCAGCAGGTCCGGCTCCATCGCCAGGGCCCGCGCCAGCGCCGCCCGCCGTCGCTCGCCCCCGCTCGCGCTGTCGGACTTGCGCGAAAGATCGATGCCCAGCTGGTCGGCAATCGCCTCCACCTCGTGCCGCTGCGGCGCATCCGTGCCCGATAGCGTGAACTCCAGCAGCGTATCGTATCCGGTAAAGAACGGGTCCTGCTCCAGCGTGACGATCCGCGTGCCCGGCTGCACCGATCGCTTGCCCTTGTCGGCATCCACTTGCCCGGCAATGAGCTTCAGCAGCGTGGTTTTCCCTGCGCCGTTCCGCCCGATCAGCGCGAGCCGATCACGCGGGGCGATGTTGATATCGAGATCGCGAAACAGCCATCCATTGCCCTGAACAAGGCCAAGGCCTTCCCAGCTGAGTATCGGTGCAAGTGCCATGCGCGGCGCTTACGCGCGCGAGATGCGCAGGTCCAGACGGCATCCTGTCACAATCGGACGATAGGGGCGGCAACTCCTGAACTGTCGCATACCGCGATATTCACAGCCTGTTCAAAGGTCCGCGCTTATGCCAATCCTCGTTATGCGCTGGACTTCCTCTCTTATGGCCCTCGGCCTCCTCGTAAGCGTCGCTCCCGCCGCCGATGCGCAACAGCGCCGCGACGAGCAGGGCGAGGCCCGCCGCGATCTGCGCGCCGGCAACGTGCGCAGCCTGCGCGATATCGAAAGCCGGGTGCTGCCTTCCAAGCCCGGCATGCAATACCTCGGCCCTGAATATGATCCCACCGCGATGGCCTATCGCCTCAAGTTCATACGCGATGGCCGCGTGGTCTTCGTCGATGTAGACGCCCGAACGGGTCAGGTGCGCGGCGAATCCCGCTAAGATCGGCGCATAACCGCGCCATTGCCATCGGCGTTTCTTGACCGTTCAGGTTCGAGCGACCATCTAGCCTTCTAAAGCGTTGATGTGCAGGCCCGGTGTCGGGCCGCGCGCAAGAAGGGGCAGCCGCATGCGTATCCTGATCGTCGAGGATGAACCCACCCTCGGCAAACAGCTGAAGTCCACCCTCGAACAGAACGGCTATGCCGTCGATCTGTCGGTCGATGGTGAAGACGGGCACTTCATGGGCTCGACCGAAGATTACGACGCCGTCGTGCTCGATCTCGGCCTGCCCGAAATCGACGGGCTGACGGTGCTGGGCATGTGGCGCAAGGAAGGCCGGCGTTTCCCGGTCCTCGTCCTCACCGCGCGCGATAGCTGGTCCGACAAGGTCGCCGGCCTCGATGCCGGGGCCGACGATTACCTTGCCAAGCCCTTCCAGACCGAGGAACTGATCGCCCGCCTGCGCGCGCTCATCCGCCGCGCTTCGGGCAATTCCAGCAGCGAACTGATCGCGGGCACCGTCCGCCTCGATACCCGTTCCGGCCGCGTCACCCTCGATGGCGAACCGGTGAAGCTGACCGCGCAGGAATACAAGCTGCTGTCCTACCTGCTCCACCACAAGGGCAAGGTCGTCAGCCGCACCGAGCTTATCGAACATATCTACGATCAGGACTTCGATCGCGATTCGAACACCATCGAAGTGTTCGTCACGCGCATCCGCAAGAAGCTTGGTCCCGACGTGATCACGACCATCCGTGGCCTCGGATACAGCCTCGACGATCCGGCCCAGCCTGGCCGCGGCTGAGCCCTACGCGCCGGTCGTGCGCGCACCCGTCGGCACCGGCCTGGCGGCGCAGCCCACTGCGCCGCACACCGGCTCGCTGTCGCGGCGCATGCTGCTCATCGCGTTTGCGTGGATTTCGGTCCTGCTGCTCGGCGGCGGGCTGGCGCTCGATCGCACGCTGACCGGGCTGGTAGAGCGCAATTTCGACGATCAGATGGGCTACATGCTCACCGCGATGGTCGCGTCGGCCGAAATCGGCCCGGATGGCGAGGTGTTCTTCAACCGCCCGCTGGGCGACCAGCGCTTCCTTGAGCCCAACAGCGGCCTCTACTGGCAGATTTCGGGGCAGGGGCATGATGATTTCCCCTCGCGCTCGCTGTGGGATCGCACGCTCAAGCTCAAGAACGACCACTTCGACAACGAACCCCACATCTACGACAGCGACCAGTTCGGCGGAGAGAAGCTGCGCGTCATCGAACGCAGCGTGATCCTGCCCAGCAGCAACACGCTGTGGCAGTTCTCGGTCGCCGCCAGCCGAGGCGAGGTCGATTCGCAGATCCAGCGCATCCGCTCGATCCTGCTGTGGTCGTTCATCGTGCTCGGCCTCGGCCTCACCACCATGGCGGCCCTGCAAACCTACTACGGCCTCGGCCCGCTGCGCCGCGTGCGCAAGGCCATCGCGCGCATGCGCGAAGGCGGTGCCACCCGAGTCGACGAACCGCTCCCGCTCGAAGTCCAGCCCCTGGTGCAGGAACTCAACGGGTTGCTCGAACACTCGATCCGCCAGGCTGAAGAGGCGCGCACCCATGCCGGCAACCTCGCCCATGCGCTCAAGACCCCGCTCACCGTGGTGATGAACGCCGCCACCGCGCGCGCCGATGACCTTTCGGACACCGTGATCCGTGAAGCCGCCGTTATGCGCCGGCAGGTCGATCACCACCTCGCCCGCGCGCGCGCCGTCGGCCGCCGCGCCAGCGGCATGTCGCGCGCGCTCGTGTGGGAAAGCGCTGAAGCGGTCGAACGCGCGGTCGTGCGCCTTTACCCCGACGTGCGGTTCGACATGGACGGCAATCGCGATGCCATCGTCGGCATCGAACGCCAGGATCTCGACGAGATCCTTGGCAACCTGATCGAGAACGCGGCCAAATACGGTGGCGGATCGGTGTTCATCACCATCGACGCCGTTCCTACCGACCCCAAGTTCTGCGACGTGTGGGTGGAAGACGACGGCATGGGCATCCCCGAAGAAGCCCGCGACCGCATCTTCGATCGCGGCGCGCGACTGGATACCGGCAAACCCGGCACTGGCCTCGGCCTCGCGATCGTCCGCGACGTGGCCGAACTCTACGGCGGCTCGGTGGAACTGACTGAAAGCGAAGATTTGGGCGGCTTGCTGGCCACCCTCAGGCTGCCGCGTGTCAAGTAGCGCATAATCCACTCCCGCTTGCGGCAGGGGAGCGAGACTCGTTGAGAGACGCGAAATCAGTCGTAGCGGGGTGGGCACTTAGGCCCGCGGATGCGCATTCCGGTAAACGTCCAGCAAAGTCGCCGCATCCACCTTGGTATAAATCTGCGTGGACGACAGACTCGCGTGCCCCAGCAGTTCCTGCAACGATCGCAAGTCCGCCCCCGCGCCCAGCAAATGCGTGGCAAAGCTATGACGCAAGGCGTGCGGCGTGGCGGTGGCAGGTAGGCCCAGCACCACCCGCGCCCGCGCCACCGCCTTTTGCACCATGCCCTGCGACAAGGGTCCGCCCTTAGCCCCGCGAAAAAGCGGCGCATCCTTGGCCAGCGGCCACGGCACCTTGGCCACATAGTCCGCCACCGCCGCTTTCACGATCGGCAACACCGGCACAACCCGCTGCTTCCCACCCTTGCCGGTAACGGTCATCACGTCGCCCAGCGGCAATAGCCCGGCCGGCAAGTCCAGCGCCTCGGCAATCCGCAGGCCTGCGCCATACAGCAAAAGCAACACGGCCCGGTCCCGCGCCGCGATCCATTCCTCGGAGGCATCGTCGGCCACCGCAACCGCAAGGTTCACCGCCTCGTCCGGCGTAATAGGTCGCGGCAACCCCTTCTTGATGCGCGGACCACGCAGGCGAGGGGGCAAGGCCTGCCCCGCATCTCCGCCCGCCTGCTCGCGCGCGAACGTCAGGAATGCCTTCAGCGCCGAAAGTTCGCGCGCCGCCGAAATGTTGGCAATCCCCTCCGCCCGCCGCGCCGCCAGTTGCGTGCGCAAGGCCGCGGCGTCGATCCGCGCCAGCGAGTGAAAGTCCTGACCCGGCGGAAGCGCTTCCAACAGCCGCTGCGCCGCCGTTCCATAGGCGCGAACGGTGTGGGGAGATCGCCGCCGCGTCAGCGCCAGATGGTCATGCCACGCAGCCAGAATATCGTGCACGGTCACGGCGCGACAAGATCGGCCGGAACCAACTCCGCCAACAGCGCATCCAGCACGGGCATGCCGCGCTCAGTGACGTTAAGGTGCGTCTCTGTGTCGTTCAGGAAGCCCATTTCGCGATAGAATTTCCGCTTCGCCGGCACAATCAGGTCGCTGTCCGACAGCCCGAACCGCCCCGCCAGCGCCGCCGGAGCAATCCCCTCGGCCAGCCGCAGCCCCATCAACACGGCCTCGGACGCCTGCTCGCGGTTCCCCAACAATCGTTCTTCCACAATACCTTGCCCGGCATTGCTCACCGCGTTCAGGAAGTTCTCGGGCTTCCGATGCCGCACCGTCGCAAGTCCGCCCCGCCGCCCATGCGCGCCCGGCCCGATCCCGACGTAATCGAGATAGCGCCAATAAGTCAGATTGTGCCGCGATTCCTCGCCAGCCCGCGCATGATTGCTTATTTCATAGGCCGAAATGCCCGCCGCGTTCGTCATTTCCCGCGTGATTTCAAATAGTTCGCCCGCCCGGTCATCATCGAGCGGCACGAACTTCCCCTCGCGCACCAGCGTCGCGAACCGGGTGCCCGGCTCGATGGTCAACTGGTACAGCGAAAGGTGCCCGGTGCCCCGCGCAAGCGCCTGTTCCAGCTCGCTTTTCCACAATTCGGGCGTGTGATCTGGCCGGGCATAGATCAGGTCGAAACTCACCCGCCCGAAATGCTGCTGCGCCACGTCCAGCGCCGCCAGCCCTTCCGCCGCGTCGTGCAAACGACCAAGGAATTTCAAGGGCTTGTCGTCGAGTGCCTGCAACCCCAGCGACACCCGGTTGATCCCAGCCTGCGCCAGCGCAGCAAAGTTGGCCGCCTCCACCGACGATGGATTGGCCTCCAGCGTAATCTCGATATCCGGCGCGAAGTCCCAGAATTCGCCCGCTTTTTCGATCAGCGCGCCCACCAGCGCCGGCGGCATCAGCGAAGGCGTGCCCCCGCCAAAGAAGATCGAGGACAGCGGCCGCCGTCCTGTCACCGCCGCCTCATGCGCCATGTCCGCGAAAAGTGCGGCTTTCCAAGCCGTTATGTCCGTCTTCTCACGAACATGGCTGTTGAAATCGCAATAGGGGCACTTGGCCAGGCAAAAAGGCCAATGGATATAAAGGGCTAGCGGCGTCACACGCGCACCTTACGCCGCAAATTGCTCCGCGACCAGCTTGGCAAACGCATCGGCGCGGTGGCTGATCGCGTGCTTTTGCGCCGGATCGAGTTCGGCAAACGTGCGGCTGTCGCCCACCGGCACGAACACCGGATCATAGCCGAAGCCCATCGTACCGCGCGGTGGCCAGGTGAGCGAACCCATCGCCCGGCCTTCGTAAACGGCGCTGTCGCCGTTGGGCCAGGCCAGTGCGAGAACACAGGAAAACCAGCAATCACGAGAGGTTGCAGGGCCAAGTTCAGCCAGTTTCCCCTCAACCTTGCCCATCGCCATATACCAATCGCGGCCCGGTCCGCCCTCGAAAGGCGCAGCCTCAGCCCAATCGGCGGTATAGACGCCGGGCGCACCATTCAGCGCCACGACGCACAGTCCCGAATCGTCGGCCAGCGCGGGCAATTGCGCCGCCTCCGCCGCCGCCCGCGCCTTCAGCAGCGCGTTCTCGACGAAGGTCGTGCCGGTCTCTTCGGGTTCGGGCAGGCCAAGGTCGCCAGCCGCGAGGCAGTCCATGCCCCACGGTTCGAGCAACTTCTGAATTTCCTTCAGCTTGCCCCTGTTATGCGTGGCAATTACCAGCTTTCCACGGGCGAGCTTCGGGATCATCGGGCAACGGCCTTGTCCTGCGCCGCAAAGATCTGATCGCAACCCATGCGCGACAGGCGCAGCAGGCGGAGCAGGGCCTCTTCGTCATACGTCGCGCCTTCAGCGGTGGCCTGCACTTCGGCGATGTGGCCACCTTCGATCAACACGAAGTTTGCGTCGGCATCTGCCGATGAATCCTCGATGTAATCGAGATCAAGCACTGGCGTGCCCTTGACGATGCCGCACGAAACGGCCGCGACCTTGCGGGTCAGCGGGTCTTCGGTAATCGCGCCCGCATCCATGAGCTTTTGCACGGCGAGGCGCAGTGCAATCCACGCGCCCGAAATCGATGCGGTGCGGGTTCCGCCATCGGCCTGGATCACATCGCAATCGAGCGTGATCTGACGTTCGCCGAGCTTCTTGAAATCTGTGACGGCGCGCAAGGAACGGCCGATAAGGCGCTGAATTTCCTGTGTTCGTCCCGATTGCTTGCCCTTGGCCGCCTCCCGGCTGCCACGGGTGTGGGTGGCGCGGGGAAGCATCGAATACTCCGCCGTGACCCAGCCTTCGCCCTTGCCGCGCATGAACGGCGGAACGCGTTCTTCCACCGAAGCGGTGACCAGCACCTTGGTATCGCCAAAGCCAATCAGAACAGAGCCTTCGGCGTGCTTGGTGAAGCCGGTTTCGATGGTGATGGCGCGCATTTCGTCAGCGGCACGGCCGGAAGGACGCATGGGTAAGCTCCAGGATCTTGGCAGCCCGGAACCCTCCGCCCCAGGCATTTCGCCGCCGCTCTTACCCGTTCCCGCGCCAAAGAAAAGTGCGCACCTGTCGACTGAACCGCAGGTTAGGTTTGTGGTTTGGCTGGAAGTGCCTAAATCAGGCCTATGCACGGACCCACCCTCACCGAATTGTCGAGCCGCGCGCGCGATATTTTTCGTTTGGTCGTGGAAGGTTACATCTCCAGCGGCCACCCGGTGGGGTCCAAGACACTTGCCGGTACCAGCGGTGTCAACCTCTCCGCCGCCTCGATCAGCTCAGTGCTGCAGGAACTGCAGGACGCCGGCCTGCTCGCCGCGCCCCACACCAGCGCGGGCCGCATGCCCACTGAGATCGGTCTGCGCCTGTTCGTCGACGGCATCATGCAGGTGGCCGAACCTTCCGCTGCGGATCGTGCGCAAATCGAACGCGGCCTTGCCAACGGGGGCACGATCGAGGCCACTCTGGCGGCGGCAAGTTCGGCGCTTTCGGAGCTTTCGGCAGGGGCCGGGGTGATCATGGTCCCCCGCCGCGAACCGCGTTTGGCGCAGATTTCGTTCGTGCCGCTGTCGCCCCGCCGCGCGCTGGCGGTGCTGGTGGGCGAGGATGGCGGGATCGAAAACCGGGTGATCGATCTGCCAACCCAAGTCTCACCTTCCACATTGGAAGAGGCCTCCAACTATCTGACATCGCGCCTTTCCGGTCGCACGCTGAACGAAGCGCTGGTCGAAATCCGGCAGGAAATCGCCGGTGGCCGATCGGCCCTCGATGCCGCCAGCGCCGATCTCGTCCAGCGCGGGCTGGCGGTGTGGACGACCGACGCCACCCAGCGCCCGGTGCTGGTGGTGCGCGGGCAGGCCAACCTTCTGGATGAAATCGCGCTGCACGATATCGAACGCGTGCGGCAACTGCTTGACGAACTCGAAGGCGCTGAAGCCATCGCCGGCGTTCTTGACGCGGCGCGAGAGGCTGAATCAGCACGGATTTTCATTGGCAGCGAGAACCGGCTGTTTTCGCTCTCCGGCTCGTCGGTCATCGCCTCGCCTTGGCGAGATGGCGAGGGCCGCGTCGTCGGCGTAGTGGGGGTTATCGGGCCGACGCGGTTGAATTATGCGCGCGTTGTCCCCATGGTTGACTTTACCGCCCAGACCTTGGGCAAACTTATCGGACAAGACGGATTTTCACGGAAATGACAGACAACGATACGCGCCAGCAAGACCCGGAAGTGGCGGCCGAGCTTGAAGGCGTGCCTGCCGACATGATCGAACCCGATACGGCAGCCGCCGAAGTTACCAGACTGCGCGAACAGCTCGAATCCGCGAAGCAGGATGTGCTCTATGCCAAGGCGGAGACGCAGAACGTGCGCCGCCGCATGGAGAAGGACATCACGGATGCCCGTGCCTATGCCGCGACCGGGTTTGCGCGCGACATTCTTTCGGTGGCCGACAACCTGTCGCGCGCGCTGGAATCGATCCCCGCCGATCTGCGCGACGATGAGAAATGGAAGAACCTCGTCGCCGGAATCGAAGCGACGGGGCGCGAAATCGACAAGGTGTTTGCGGGCCACGGCGTCAGCCGCATTGCCGCGATGGGCCTGCCGCTCGATCCGCACCAGCATCAGGCAATGCTGGAAGTGCCGTCGAACGATGCCGAACCGGGCACCGTGCTTCAGGAATTGCAGGCGGGCTACATGATCAAGGATCGCCTGCTGCGGCCCGCCATGGTGGCGGTGGCGAAGAAGCCTGACTGATCCGAAAACCCCCGCTCCGGCGGGGGTTTTCATTTGGCCTACACGATCTGCGCGCGGTTTTCGTCGCGGTGCTTTTTCAGGTATTTCATGAAGGGGGTGCCGCCGGTGCCAACGTCCGGATCGTTGCCCGGCTGCGCTGCGGCCTGCTTGTTGATGTAACTGGCGGCATATTCCAGATGGCGCGTGCGGAACCGCGCGACCTGCTCGATATTGGCGTTGAAGGCTTCGCGCAGCGCAGGCGAACCTGCTTTGCCGACGAATGCGCGCAAGGTCGATTGCGTGCCCAAATCCTCGATAAAGCGGCGGTGCGACATCGGGCGATAGGCATGCAGTTCATCCAGGAAGTGCCGCAGCGGATCGTCACCGTGGCGAACCCCGAACAGCGCGTCCATCGACGGCACGATCGAGCTTTGCGATCCGGTCTGGCCCCGGAACGCCTGTGGCCGGCCGGCATAGCGGTCGATGCCTTCGTAGATCAGCCCGCCGCCCAGCGCCGGATTGTTGGCCCAGCCGTGGATATAGGGGCGCACGCGGTTGAAGTAGATGTACGGGTCGCAGCGGTCGACCATCCGCTTGAACGCGGCGTAGATCTTCTCCCACGCCAGATCCATTTCGGCCAGCAGGCGTTCGCATTCCCCGGCATCGCCGTCGTGGGCGGCGCGGACAAGTCCGGCGGCGGCATCGAGGATGATCCCTGCTTCGGCCTCAATGGCGACGTGGACCATCACGAACCAGCTTTCGTCGATACCGCCGGCAAAGTGCTGGACCATGCGGATGTTGTCGAGCGCGATCGCGCCGGTCTTGTCGAGCCGCGCCCAGTTATCGAGGACATAGCCCGAATAGGGCAGCAGCGGCGACTGGCCGAGCCGGTCTGCCAGTGCGACCACGGGGCGGGAAATGTTGGCGGGCAGGGCGGTCGGCGTGCCTTCCTCGCCCCAGACATAGCCCTGCACGAGGAAGCTGAGGCGGACCATCGCGACGCGAACCTGCTCTTCGGGCGCGTTGGCGGCCCACTCCGCAATCTGCGGATCGGGCAGGCGATCGAGGTGCCGCCGCACCGCGCCTGCAGCGAACATGTCGGGCAGCATCTGCGCCGCTTCGACCCACGGATTGAGAAGGTCCGGCAAGGCAATTTCGTCGATCTCGAAATGGGAAAGGAAGCCGCGCTCGCGCGACAGGCCGTAATCTGAAAGTTGCATGGCATCCTCTTGGCTGGGCGCTGGTGCGCCTCCGTTATGGTTTCAAGTGATACCATTGAAGCGCGCGCTCCTCAACCCCGGTCGACCAACTACCGGTCCGACTTTCCCCCATGCGTCGCATTTTCGGGAACAGGGCCAGCCTTGCGCCGTATCTTTGCCAAGCGGGGGAATGTGGAGAACGACGATGGCATTCAGGATTTTGCTCCCCCTCCTCGCCGGCGCGGCGCTGACAGTTAGCGGATGCGCGCGCAATTATGCGGCGGAAGGCGGGCTGGCGGGCGCTGCTGGCGGCGCATTGATCGGCGCGGCGACGGACGGCAATGTCGGACGCGGTGCCGCGATCGGTGCGGCGGCGGGCGGCGCGGTTGGCGCGCTGATCAAGAAGGATGGCCGCTGCTACAACCGCGACCGCAACGGCTACGAGTACGAAGTGCGCTGCTGATCAGGCAGGCACGAATGGCAGCACGTTTGTCAGGTCACAAAGCAACGGCGCGCCTGAGCAGGGCAGCCCCTGCTTTGCCAGAAAGGCATGGCGCACCAGTTCTGCCTGTTGCTCTATGCCGTAAGCGTTAAACGGCTTTCCCGGCAAGAACGTGTAGCGATAGCGGCAGAACGGGTGGCGCATAAGCGGCAACCACCAGCGGCCGCGTTGCTGGGTCTGCCACACGTGGACCATCTCGTGGATGAAAAGGCCCTGCATCGCCAGCGATGCACTGGCAAAATCTTCGCGCCAGTGGGGGCCGGCGGGGTGGAAATGGATGTGCCCCATCGGCGCCATCACAGTCCCGCGCGGCTGCAACGGGAAAAACCGGCGGCGCTTCAGCCGTACTGGCGCGAGATCGATAGCATCGCCAAAGACCTTGCGCACCAGTGCGGCTTCGCCCGGCGTGAGCGGACGTTCTCCGCCGGAATCGACGCCGATCATGCGATCACATGTGGTCCATACCGCCGCCACCGCCGATCGTCTGGACCCGCGCCGGCGTGCTGGCCTTGTCGCCGTTGTCGAGCGTGATTGTCACTTCGGTGGTGGCGCCGGCCGCCAGCGAACCCTCGGGATCGAACAGCATCACGTGATAGCCGCCGGGCTTGAACTCCACCGTCTTTCCCGCGTCGATGGCGACTTCGGTGACGGGCGACATCGTCGCAACGCCGTTTGCCATCTTGCTTTCATGCATTTCCGCCCGGCCAAAGCCATCGACATGCACGGCAACCAGCTTGCGCGGCGCGCCATCGCCCTGCGCCAGCGTGAAATAGGCGACTCCGGGGCGGCCACTCGCAGCGGGCAATTGCACCACGCCATCGAACAAGGTGATTCCCGGCGCGTTCTCGGGCGTTTCGTCGGTCGTGGCCGAAGCGGAAGGGGCGGGGTCTGCCGGCTTCTGCTCGCAGGCCGAAATCAGGAGAACCGAAGCGGCCATGCCGGAAAGCACCATCAAACGCATCAATGCACTCCTCAATCCAACTTGCTGTCCATTCCTGGCACGCGGTACCCGCGCCGGGGCCTTGTGCCAAGCGGAACCACACCTATATCGCCCCTCGTCGGAGCCGCAAAAACGGCGTTCGCCCGGCAGGGGAACGCACACGCTGCGGTGTCTAGTTTGGAAGGATATGGGGAAACATGGCTAAAGTAATCGGTATCGACCTCGGCACGACCAACAGCTGCGTTGCTGTGATGGACGGAGGCACGCCCAAGGTCATTGAAAATTCGGAAGGCGCGCGCACCACGCCGTCGATCGTTGCGTTCACCCGTGATGGCGAGCGCCTGATCGGCCAGCCGGCCAAGCGCCAGGCCGTGACCAACGGCGACAACACGATTTTCGCGGTGAAGCGCCTGATCGGCCGCCGCTTCGATGATCCGGTGACCCAGAAGGACACCGCGCTCGTTCCCTATACCATCGTTAAGGGCAAGAACGGCGACGCGTGGGTCAAGGCCGGCGGCGAAGATTATTCGCCCAGCCAGATCAGCGCGTTCATCCTTCAGAAGATGAAGGAAACCGCCGAATCTTATCTTGGTGAAACGGTCACGCAGGCGGTCATCACCGTTCCTGCCTACTTCAACGACGCCCAGCGTCAGGCAACCAAGGACGCCGGCCAGATCGCCGGCCTCGAAGTGCTGCGCATCATTAACGAGCCGACGGCTGCGGCGCTGGCCTATGGCCTCGACAAGCAGGACGGCAAGACCATCGCGGTCTATGACCTTGGCGGCGGCACTTTCGACATTTCGGTGCTGGAAATCGGCGACGGCGTGTTCGAAGTGAAGTCGACCAACGGCGACACCTTCCTCGGTGGCGAAGATTTCGACACGGTCGTCGTCGAATATCTGGCCGACAAGTTCAAGGCCAAGGAAAACATGGACCTGCGCGGCGACAAGCTCGCCCTGCAGCGCCTGAAGGAAGCCGCCGAAAAGGCCAAGATCGAACTGTCGAGCGCTCAGAGCACCGAAATCAACCTGCCGTTCATCACTGCGCGCATGGAAGGTGGCAGCACCACGCCGCTGCATCTGGTTGAAACGATCACCCGTTCGGATCTCGAAAAGCTGGTTGCCGACCTCATCAAGCGCACGCTTGAGCCTTGCAAGAAGGCGCTGGCCGATGCCGGCGTCACGGCCAAGGAGATCGACGAAGTCGTGCTCGTCGGCGGTATGACCCGCATGCCGCGCGTGCGCGAAGTGGTGAAGGAGTTCTTCGGCAAGGACCCGCACACCGGCGTGAATCCGGATGAAGTCGTCGCCATGGGCGCGGCGATCCAGGCGGGCGTGCTTCAGGGTGACGTTAAGGACGTGCTGCTGCTCGACGTGACCCCGCTGTCGCTGGGCATCGAAACGCTGGGCGGCATCATGACCAAGATGATTGACCGCAACACCACGATCCCGACCAAGAAGAGCCAGGTCTATTCGACTGCCGAGGACAATCAGCAGGCGGTGACGATCCGGGTGTTCCAGGGCGAGCGCGAGATGGCGCAGGATAACAAGATGCTCGGCCAGTTCGACCTCGTGGGCATTCCGCCCGCACGGCGCGGCGTGCCGCAGGTTGAAGTGACGTTCGATATCGACGCCAACGGCATCGTGAACGTTTCGGCCAAGGACAAGGGCACCGGCAAGGAACAGCAGATCCGCATTCAGGCCTCCGGCGGCCTTTCGGACAACGACATCGACCAGATGGTTCGCGATGCCGAAAAGTTTGCCGAAGAGGACAAGAAGCGCCGCGAAGGGGCCGAGGCGAAGAACAACGCCGACAGCCTTGTCCACGCCACCGAGCGTCAGCTTGAAGAAAACGGCGACAAGATCGACGCCGGCCTCAAGGCCGAAATCGAAGCTGCCATCGCCGAAGCCAAGACGGCCATCGAAGGCGGCAATGTCGACGACATGAATGCCAAGACCCAGGCCTTGACCGAAAAGGCCATGAAGATGGGCCAGGCGATCTACGAGAAGGAGCAGGCATCCGCCGCTTCGCCCGACGCGTCCGCGCCGAAGGCTGAAGACGATGTGGTCGATGCCGAGTTCTCGGAAGTCGACGACACCAAGTGATGTTGCGATGAAACCGGCCCGCCGCTCCCGTATTCACGCGAGCGGCGGGCTGTTTGCATAAGGAACCGCAATGTCGGCCGAGATCGATTTTTACGAGCTGCTCGAGGTGGAGCGCACCGCCGACGACAAGGTGCTCAAATCCGCCTATCGCAAGCTGGCGATGAAGTTTCACCCGGACAAGAACCCGGGCTGCGATAACTCCGAAGCCAAATTCAAACAGATCAACGAAGCATACGCCTGCCTTTCAGACCCGCAGAAGCGCGCGGCCTACGATCAGTATGGCCATGCCGCGTTCCAGCAGGGCGGCGGCGGTGGTTTCCGCAGCGGCGGCGGCGACTTTGGCGATCTGGGGGATATCTTCGAAACGATCTTCGGCGGCGGGTTTGGTGGCGGACGCCAGCAGGCGCGGCGCGGCGCGGACATGCGCTATGACATGGAGATCACGCTCGAAGACGCCTATCACGGCAAACAGGCCGAGATCGTGGTCGAAGTGGCGCAGGCCTGTGAGCCATGCGGCGGCAGCGGCGCGACACCGGGCACTTCGGCACGGCGCTGCAACTTGTGCGGCGGCCACGGCAAGGTGCGTGCGCAGCAGGGCTTCTTCATGGTCGAGCGCGCTTGCCCGACCTGCCACGGCCGCGGCGAAGTGATCGAAAAGCCCTGCCGCAATTGCCGTGGCGAAGGCCGCGTCGATGTGGAGCAGAAGCTGGAAGTCAACATTCCGGCGGGTGTCGATAATGGCACGCGCATCCGGCTGACCGGCAAGGGTGAGGCGGGGCCGCAAGGCGCGCCTGCGGGCGACCTCTACATCTTCCTCCACGTATCGCGGCACCGGGTGTTCGAGCGGGACGGCACCACGCTGCTCACCCGCGCGCCGATCAGCTTCACTGTGGCAGCGCTGGGCGGCGAAATTGAGATTCCCGGTCTCGACGGCGAACGTCACGCCATCGCCATTCCGGCGGGCATCCAGTCTGGCAAGCAGTTGCGCAAGCGCGGCGCGGGCATGCCGGTGCTGCAGGGCCGGGGCATCGGCGATTTGGTCGTCGAGATCCAGGTCGAAACGCCGATGAAGCTCTCGGCCCGCCAGAAGGAAATCCTGCGCGAGTTTCAGGCGACCGAGACCGGCGAAGAATGCCCGCAATCCAAGGGTTTCTTCGATCGGATCAAGCATGTGTGGAGCGATTTAACCGAGTAACCACAAGGGCGGCGGAGCTTTGCCTGCCTGTCAGGAAAATGCCGCCCGCACTTCCTCAACTACGCGTTCGACCATCCCCGGTTCTGCCGCTAGCCGATCCTTTTCCTCTTCCAGGATGGCAAAGAATGCGTCGCGCTTGAACGCGCGGATCACGCTGTCGGCGAGCGCTGGCGAAACGGTCGACGCGATCAGGTCGATCGTGCGTTCCGCGCCGTGCAACCGGCCCCACAGATAGTCGTTCTCGCGATAGGCGCGGCTGAAGAACGCGCCGAAGTTGAAGAACTCCACTCCGCGCAGACACGCATACGTGCCGCCGCTGCGGATCGATGTGGCGTCATCGGGCGAGATGCGGTCCACCTTGATCGGATCGAACTCGCCCATGCCTTCGCCCTGCAACAGCGGCAGCGTCGCCACGTCGTAGAACGGAAAGCCGAGGTAGGCGTAAAGGAACCGCCGTCGCAGCGGCTTGTCCATGCCTTCCAGCGCGGCGACGATCATCGCGTCCACTTCGCGGTCGATCCCCATCAGGTCGCGCCTTGCCGCGATGGCGGATAGCACGGCGGCGGGATCGTTGGTGGCGACGGCGGCCGTGGCGGCAAAGCCGGGGCCTAGCCCGCTGGCCGTCTCGCGCCCCTGATACAGCGCCTGCGCGCGATAGACCATGTCGCGCGCGGCTTCACGCGCGGCGGGGGCGATGCCTTCGGCCTCGTCCCAATCGTGGGTCAGCCGGCGCGCCAGCAGTTTCAACCGGCGGATGCGGAAGGCAATGTCGTGCGTCCGAAAGAACGCGATGGTTTCGGGCGAGGCTCCGCCGCCCGCCAACGCCAGCCGTTCGAACCCCAAACCCCGCAGGTGCCGCCACAGCGCCGCCTCCACCGCCCCGCGCGTGGCGGCCTCGGGCGCAGCCTCCACGATCACTTCCGCCAGCGCATCGACGATGCCGCCCAGCTTCACTTGCGCATAACCGTGAAAGGCGAACCCCGCCTGTTCGGCGGCGGCCTGCTGCGCCTTGTTGCGCCAGGTGCCCAGCCGCTTCAGGTTTGGATGATCGAAGAACAGCGTGTAGCCGAACAGCCGCTCGACCGTGTCCTCGATTTCCGGCCGCAGGGCATCGATGATGCCGCGCAGCCGCGCACGTTCGTTCGATTGGCGCTCAATGGCCTCAAGGTTGTCGCGGATCGGCTGTTCGCGCGGGATCGACGAGAGCGAGCCGAAAATCGCCGAAAAGAACCCCACGGTGCGCTCGGTGCGGGTGGAATAGCGCATGTGGTCCGGGCTGGGGTCGATATAGACGAACCGCCGGTCCACCTCGCGCTGTGCCGGGCGATCGCGCAGCACGCCCATTGCCTGCGCGAACGGGCGGTTGACCAGCACCGCGCCATCCACCAGCGCTGCTTCGGCAATGGACTTGCGCTTCCACCGCGTGGGCATCACGCGTTGCAGGAAGGCATCACGTCCCGGCCAGCCTATCTCCCGCTCGCGCACCAGCCGGTCGATCTCGTCGACCATCAGCGGCGGGAAAGCGCCCGGAAAGCTCGCCGTGGCGCGCGCGGCAAACACCAGTTCGGCCTCTGCCGCCACATCCTGCCCCGGCGCAACCGGACGGCGGAACCCGATCGAAAGGCGGTGCTCGCTTTCCTCCACCGTCGGCGGGCTGTTCAGCCGCAGTTCCTCCAGATGGCCATTGAAATCTGTGGCGGTCACCTGCAGGTCGAGGGGGTGGCCCGGCGGCAGCAGCGGCGTGTGGTCGCACTCGGTGGTGGCCATCGCCTCCAGCGCTTCGGCGATCAGGTGCGAAAAACCGATGCCGCTGAACGGCGGCGCGAACCAGCGCGCGCGGATCAGGCGCGAAACCTTGCGCCGCACTTCGGCGCGCGTGCCCTGCGCCACCGTGCGCGAAACCACGTTGCCGGGGCGCGATAGCACGAACCATACGATCGGCTGCGCCCAGAACTTGGCGAACCGGCTCCACGGTTTGGCATCGGGATCGAGCAGCACGTCCACGTCGGCGCGTTCCAGCCACAACCGGGTCAGTGGCTCCAGGCTCTGCCCGCTGCCCAGCGCCTGCGCCAAAAACACTCCGTTGATGCCGCCCGCGCTCGCCCCCGAAATGATATCCACCAGCACGCGCAGCTTCAACCCGCGCGCCTCTGCCAAGGTTTCCAGCAGGCTGCGATAAACCGCCTCGACACCATACGAAGGCGGGTCGTGACGGTGCATGGCGCGGCTGGCGCGCGTGGCGAACCACAGCTCCTTGGTGATCCCGTGCATGTACACCGCAAGGCTGATGCCGCCGTAGCAGACCAGGGCGATGCGCAGTTCTTTCTGCCGCATGGGTGCAGCATGGCAGGCGCGTTACGATCCCGCCAGTGCGATGTTGCGCGGAACAAACTTCGCGACCTGCGCATTCATGCAGCAATTCACAGCTTTTTAAGGGGCAGATCGATGGTTGAAGAACGCGTAGTCGAAGTGGAACGGCCGGCCGCCAACCACACCACCATTGTCACCGACCGTCCGTCAAGCGGCGGAGCGGGCTGGCTCATCGCCATCGTGCTGATCGTTGCGGTCGTCGCCGGCATCTATTTCTTCGCCAACATGTCGGACAGCCGCACGGCCAAGGACAATGCGATCGCCGGCGCAGCGAAGGACGTGGGCGAGGCGGCTTCGAAGGTCGGCAACGCTGCCGATGAAGCCGCCAGCAACGTCACGAAGAACTGATACCCCCCGCCGAGCCGGTGTAAGCCGGCCCGACAGAAGATCGCGTGCCGTCACCGCGGCGCGCGATTTTTCGTTTGTCCCGCCGAATTGACGTCACCTCAAGTCTGTAAAGTTTACCGACGCTTTACCCCTCGCCGTTAGGATGGCCGATGGAAGGCCCAAGCCGGGCCGAAACCGGATGACTGCGGCGCCAATGATCCGCCTGTTCAAACACTATATTCCCAACGCGGTGCTGTTGTTGGCCCTGCTCGACTTCGTGCTGCTGCTCGCGGCGGGCGAACTCGGCTGGATGCTGCGCGCGCACCAGATCGGCATGGATGCCGGCATTGTCGTCGATCGCTGGGTGCCGCTGC
>DAICYJ010000201.1 GCA_027311705.1 Novosphingobium sp.
GGTTGGGATCGCGCAGGCGCAGCAGCATGACGGCGACCGCGACCATGAAGAACGCAAACAGCGTGCCGGAGTTCGAGATATCCGCCAGTTGGCCCACCGGCAACAGCGCGGCAGCGATGGCGACGAACACGCCCGTCACCATCGTGACGATGTGCGGCGTCTTCCACTTGGGGTGAACTGTGGCGAGCTTTTCAGGCAGCAGGCCATCGCGCGCCATGACGAAGAAGATGCGCGTCTGCCCGAACATCATCATCAGGATCACGGAGGGCAGCGCAAGGTTGGCGGCGAGGCCGATGAGATCACCCGCCCACGAGAAGTTGATGGCGCGCAGCACGTGGGCCAGCGCCTCGTTCGAGCAGACCAGCGGTTCGGTGCCCTTGGCGACCATGGCCGCGCACTGCTGCGCGAATTCGGCCGAACCGGGGGCAACGCCCAGGGCAGTTGGTTGTGCGCCGATCGCGCCGACTGCTCCTGCCGCGACGAGCAGGTAGAAGACGGTGCAAATGGCAAGGCTGCCGATCAGGCCGATGGGCACGTTGCGCTGGGGGTTCTTGGTTTCTTCCGCAGCGGTGGAAACGGCATCGAAGCCGACGTAAGCGAAAAAGATCGACGAGGCCGCGCCGACCACACCCATGCCGGACGTGCCCGCCAGACCGAACCAGCCGTTCGGCGCAAAAGGAACGAAGTTGCTGCGATCCATCGCCGGCAGCGTGAGGATGACGAACATCGTGAGCGCGGCAACCTTGATGGCGACCAGCACGGCATTGAACCGGGCGCTTTCCTTGGTGCCGCGCACCAGCAGGGCGGTGACCGCGAGGGCGACGAAAATGGCGGGCACGTTGATCAGGCCGGTCGAGAAATCGGCATTGGGCAGATAGCCGTTCATCGTCCACGTTGGCCCCGCTTTCAACATGGCGGGTAATTCGAACCCCGTCAGGCTTTTGAGCAGGCCCATGAAATAGCCGGACCAGCCGACCGACACGGCGGAGGCGGCGACGGCATATTCGAGGATCAGCGCCCAGCCGACCATCCATGCCAGCAATTCACCGACGACGGCGTAAGTGTAGGTGTAGGCCGATCCCGAAACCGGGACCATCGAGGCCAGTTCGGAATAGCACAGGGCAGCGACGGCGCAGACGAAACCGGCGATGATGAAGCTCATCATCATGCCCGGCCCGGCTTTTTGTGCGGCGGCGGCGGTCAGCACGAAAATGCCGGTACCGATGATCGCGCCGACGCCCAGCAGCGTCAACTGGATAGGCCCCAGCGAGCGGTGGAGCGACTTTTTCTCGGCTGTCGCCAAGATGGCGTCCAGGGGTTTGACGCGACCGAACATTCAGATCTCCCGCCTTGGACCGGTGCCCCATCGCCCTTTTCAGCAATGCGGTTGCACCGGTAACCAGGTTATGGGAACCGAAGCTAGCGGCATGGTTGCCTGCGGGAAAGCGCTTTTTCCCCAGCCTTGTCCCGCCAATGGCTGCCGGCGCGCCATGGAACGCTGGGTGCTTGCGGCTTTGCGCGCTTGGGTTAGAAGCATGGCCCCGCAGGCAAGGGAGCAGATATGTCCACCACGTTCCAGCTCGATACCGGCACCAGCCGCGCCAATCCCACCCCCGCCCCGATGAAGCGGCTGACCGTGCCCGCGATCCGCAAGCGCAAGGTGGACGGGGTGACGGCGGAACCGGTGGTGATGCTGACCGCCTATACCGCGCGGCAGGCACAACTGCTCGATGCCCATTGCGACCTGCTGCTGGTGGGGGATTCGCTGGGTCAGGTGATCTATGGCCTGCCATCGAGCGTGCCTGTGACGCTCGACATGATGGCGGCGCATGGCGCGGCGGTGGTGCGCGGATCGTATCACGCGGCGGTGATCGTCGACATGCCGTTCGGCAGCTATGAAGCCAGCCCCGAACAGGCCTTTGCCAGCGCGGCGCGGCTGCTGAAGGACACCGGGTGCGCGGGCGTGAAGCTGGAAGGGGGCGAGGCGATGGCGGCAACGGTCGCTTTCCTGACCAATCGCGGCATTCCGGTGATGGGGCACGTCGGCCTCACCCCGCAGGCGGTGAACGTGCTGGGCGGATACAATGCGCGCGGACGCAGCGAGGCGGAAGCGGCCAAGATCGTCGGTGACGCGAAGGCGCTGGACGATGCAGGCGCGTTCGCCATCGTGGTGGAAGGGGTGGTGGAGCCGATCGCGGTGGCCATCACGCAGGCGGTTGCCTGCCCGACCATCGGCATCGGCGCATCGGCGCAGTGCGACGGGCAAGTGCTGGTCACCGAAGACATGCTGGGCATGTTCGAACGGGTGCCGCGATTCGTGAAGATTTACGAGAACCTTGCCGGGACGATTGCCGGCGCGGCCGCGCGCTATGCCGCCGAAGTGCGCGATCGCAGCTTTCCCGGCATCGAGCAGACCTACCAGCCGAAGAAGGCTGATCCGAAATAGGGGAGCTTTTGCGGCGTTCCTGCATTGCGCATCGGGGGCCGTGCGCTAAACGGCCTGCTGGACCGTTACAGGAAGTTCTCCGTTGCTCGCAAATTTCAAGGGTTCCATCCTCTTCACGCTCGTCTGCCTCGTGCTGGCGGTGGCTTATGGCTGGATGCAGACGCAATCGGTCGCGGCCACGGCTTCGTTGCTGTGGATTGTGATCGTGCTGTCGGTGCTGGAAATCTCGCTGTCGTTCGACAATGCGGTGGTGAATGCCGCCGTGCTGGATGATATGGATGCGGTGTGGCAGCGCCGTTTCCTGACCTGGGGCATGGTGATCGCAGTGTTTGGGATGCGGATCGTGTTCCCGCTGGCCATCGTGGCCATCGCGGCCGGGATCGGCCCGGTCGAGGCGCTGACCCTGTCGCTGCGGGAGCCTGCACGGTACGAGGAAATCGTCGGCGGGGCGCATATCGGCATCGCCGGCTTTGGCGGGGCGTTCCTGGCGATGGTGGGGCTGTCGTTCTTTTTCGACGGCGACAAGGACGTGCACTGGATCGACTGGATCGAGGAAAAGCTGGCGGTGTTTTCTAACATCAAGGCGGCGGAAATCGCGCTGTTGCTGGTGGCGATCTATCTCATTTCGCTGATGCTGCCCGATCATGAGGCGCTGGTGTTCATGGTCGCGGGCACGCTGGGCATCGTCGCGTTCATCGCGGTGGAGGCCATCGGCACCGTGCTGGAAATGCGTGAGGAAGCGCAAAAGGCCGCGGGCATCGTGGTGAAATCGGGGCTGGCGGGGTTCCTTTACCTCAACGTGCTCGACGCATCGTTCAGCTTCGACGGGGTGATCGGGGCCTTCGCGCTTTCGAACAACATGGTGGTGATTGCTCTTGGACTGTCGATTGGCGCGATGTTCGTGCGCTCCATGACCATCGTGATGGTGCGCAAGGGCACGCTGGCCGAGTATCGCTATCTGGAGCACGGTGCGTTCTGGGCGATCATCGCGCTGGGCGGGATCATGCTGATTTCGGCCAGGTACGCCGTTCCCGAAACCGTCACGGGCCTGATCGGTGCAGTGCTGATCGGGCTGTCGCTGTGGTGGTCTATCCGCCACAAGCGCAAGTATCCGGACACCGAACTCGATGCGGCAGTGCGGTCCGACTGAATTTCAGCGCAGCGGCACGGATTGCCCGCGCGCGGCGAGCGCGGCGGCCATGCGTTCGACTTCGGGCGCGTTGCCCTGTTCTTCCCACGCCGAGGCAAGCAGCTTCATGGCGGGAATGCTGGACGGGTTTTGCGCCAGATAGCGGGAAGTCATGCCATTGGCATCGCCGGTGCGGCCAAGCGCGCGCAGGGCGGCGTCCATCCGGCGCAGCACGGGTTCGTTGAAGCGGATCGTCGCGGCTGCCTCGTAATCGGCCAGCGCTTCGCGGGACTGGCCCCGGATCATGCGGACATCGCCTGCCAGAAGGCGTGATCCCGATGCGCCGGGATTGGAATCGCGCAGCCGGTCCGCCACCATCTGGGCATCGTCGCCCTGCCCGGCGGTGAGCAGACCACGGATATAGGGCACGGCATTCCACGCAAAATTGGGGCCTTCGCGATAGCGCAGGGCCAGCGCCGCCAGCGGCAGATCAGCGGCGATGGTGGTGGCGCCGGCGCGCTCGGGCTTGCTGACCCGCGAGAGATAGGGGGCGCCGAGTTTCGGTTGGCCCAGCGCAATCCACGCCCGCCCGACGATATCGAGCAGATAGGGCGGCGCGGCGGGCGCGCGGGCATCGCCATCGAAACGCTGGACGATCTGGCGAAAATCGCCCTGCCGTTCGAGCGTGCGTGCCAGCATCAGGCGCACTTGCGGATTGTAGGGCTGCATCCGCGACAGCCGGTCGAAGTGTTCGACCGCGAGGTTGAGGTTGCCGGCGCGGTATTCGAGCACGCCGTTGAGCATGATCGCGGCGGGCACATCGCGCAGCGCCTTGCCGGTTTTGAGCAGGATCGCGCGGGCAAGGTCGGTCTTGCCGGCACGTGCCGCCAGCACGGCCTGCAGATACCACGAACGCACGTTCTTGGGATCGACCGCCGACAGCTTGCGGCAGACCACCAGCATCGCGCGGTACTGGCCCATGTCGCCCAGCGTGGCGGCATATTCGCCGAGCAGGACAGGATCTTCGGGCTTCAGGCGGAGGCCGGCCTCGAACCACGGGAGCGACGCGGCGAGGCCGAATTGTTCGCGGATCAGCGCGCCGCGCAATGACAGTCCGCGCGGATTGGCGGGATCGAGCGTGACGGCGCGCTGCGCCGCCTCGATCGCCTGCGCTTCCTCGCCCCCGGTGAAGCGCAGGCTGGCGATGTCGATCCACAGGTTCGCGTCGTTGGGGGTGAAGCGGTAGGCCTGGTCGAAGGCCTGTGCCGCGCCGGTGAGGTTTCCGCCGACCAGTTCGAGCTGGCCGCGCATCCGCCAGCCCAGCCCGGCGCTGTCTGGCGTGAAGCCGCCTTCACCCAGCACGCGGCGCGCTTCGGCACGATCGCCACGCGCGATCAGGGCCTGCGCCAGCCAGGCGCGCAAGGCATCCGCCGGCACACCGCTGCGGATGGCGGCGCGCAAGGGGACTTCGGCGGCAATCGGATCGCGCCGGTCGAGCGCGGCCTGCGCTTGTTTGCGCACCGCGTCGATCTGCGAGGCCGTGCCCGCCGCCGGGGCGGCGAGCAGCGCCAGTACCCCTGCGGCTAGGCGGAACGACCGCTTAATGCTGGAGGTCGTATTGCTTGAGCAGGTCATACAGGGTCGGCCGGCTGATCCCCAGCAGGCGGGCGGTGCTGGAAATATTGCCTTCGCTGCGAGCGAGCGCGTGGCGGATGACCTTGCGGTCGGTCACTTCGCGCGCGGTTTTCAGGTTCAGCGGGTTTTCCGCGCCCTCGCCCGGTTCGGCAAGGTCGAGGTCGGCGGCGTTCACGAGCTTGCCATCGGCCATGATCACAGCGCGCTTCACCCGGTTTTCCAGTTCGCGCACGTTGCCCGGCCAGCCCCAGCCGTCGATGGCGGCGAGCGCATCGGGGGTGAAGCCCTTGACGCCGGGGTTCAGTTCCGCCGCAAAGCGGGTGAGGAACACCTTGGCGAGCAAGGCGGCGTCGCCCGCGCGTTCGGCCAGGCTGGGGATCTTGATGACGATTTCGGCGAGGCGGTAGAACAAGTCCTCGCGGAAACGGCCGTCGCCGATCATGGCTTCGAGGTTTTGGTGGGTGGCGCAGACGATGCGGGTATCGACCTCGATCGAGCGGCGGCCGCCAATGCGTTCGATGGTGCGTTCCTGCAGAAAGCGCAGCAGCTTTACCTGCAATTGCAGCGGGATGTCGCCCACTTCGTCGAGGAACAGCGTGCCGCCGCTGGCCATCTCGATCTTGCCCTCGGTCATCTTGACCGCGCCGGTGAACGCCCCCTTTTCGTGGCCGAACAGCTCGCTTTCGAGCAGGTTTTCGGGGATCGCCGCGCAGTTGATCGCCACGAAGCTGCCGCGCGCGCGGCCCGACGATTCGTGGAGGCCACGCGCCAGCAGTTCCTTGCCGGTGCCGCTGGCGCCCAGCAACATGACCGAGACGTTGGTGTTGGCCACGCGTTCGATCGTGCGGGCGACCTTGACCATTTCGGGCGCGCCGGTGATCATGCTGCCCAGCACGCGGTTGTCTGCAGGGGCGCGTTCAGCCAGCGCGCGGTTTTCGCATTCGATGTGGTGCAGGTGGAGCGCACGCCGCACGATCAGGCCGAGCGCATCGATATCGACGGGCTTCTGATAGAAATCGTAGGCGCCGTGGTTGATCGCCCGCAGCGCACTTTCGCGTGCGCCGTGGCCCGATGCGACGATGACCTTGGTATCGGGCTTGATCGCCATGATCGCGTCGAGAATGGCGAAGCCTTCGCTGGTGCCATCGGGATCTGGCGGCAGGCCGAGATCGAGGGTGACGACGGCGGGTTCCTCCGACCGCAGCAAGGCCAGCGCGCTGGCGCGGTCGCCCGCGATGAACACCTCGAAGTCCTCGTAGGCCCATTTGAGCTGCGCCTGCAGGCCGGGATCATCCTCGACGATCAGCAACTTGGGGAGCACTTTGGGGCGGATTTCAGACATTTACGCGACTTTCTGTTCTGTCGTATCGGTTGCGCCATCGGCGAGGCCGGCGGCCAGCGCGAGCGGCAGGCGCACGGTGAAACGGCTGCCCAGCCCTTCGCGGCTTTCCACATCGAGGCGACCGCGCATGGCGCGCACAAGTTCGCGCGCTTCGAACGCACCGATGCCAAAACCGCCCGCCTTGGTGGAAACGAAGGGTTTGAACAGGCGGTTGCGCACGAAGTCCGCGCTCATCCCCGCGCCGGTATCGACCACCTCGATCACGCCGTGGAGGCCATCGGTGCGGGTTTGCAGGAAAACCGCCATTCCCGCCGGGCTGGCATCGATGGCATTCTGGACAAGGTGGAGCAGAACCTGCTCCAGCGTTTCGCGGTTGGCGAGCACCGGGCAGGCGGGCGCGTCTGTGACATAGACCTGCGGGCCTTCGAGCGCGGACTTGTAGCGTTCGGCCACGGCATGAACCACGCCGGCTGCATCAACTTCGGCCAACCGTTCGACATTGCCCGCGCCATAGCGCGACAGGCGGGCGATCAGGGCGTTCAGCTTTTCCGCCGCGTTGCGCAGCGTAACGAGCATGTCCTTGCGAAATTCGGGATTGTCGGCGTGGCGTTCGGCATTGCGCGAAAGCAGCGCGAGCTGGCTGGCAAGGTTCTTGATATCGTGCATCACGAAGGCGATGCGGCGGTTGAATTCATCGAACCGGCTTGCCTCAAGCAGCGCGACCTGACCGTTATGTTCGGCGATGTAGCTGGCGAGCTGCTGACCGACGACGCGCAGGAGATCGAAATCCTCCCAATCGAGATTGCGCGCCAGCGGCGGGCGGCCCAGCACGACAAGGCCGACAAGGCGATCATAATGGAGGAGCGGGACGAGCGCCCACACGCCGTCTTCGGATTTCATCCACGCGGGTATCACGGCCGCTTCGCCCTGGTGGTCGGTTCCTGTTCGCACCTCGTCGAGATCGACGATGAAGCCGCGCCTTTCGAAGAAGGATGCGCTGGTGGCGGACATGGCCTCTGCCGGAACTTCCAGCGTGGGCCATTGCCAGCGTGCGGCAAGGGTCAGCTCGCCGTTGTCGGCCGGCACCAGCAGAAGCCCGCGCGAACTGTCGGTAATGTCGCCCAAGGCCTGCACCACGCGGGCATGGAGCGGCAGCGCGTTTGGTCCGGCGCGGCCCATCGTGCGGGTGAAGCGCTGCCATTCGGCGCGATAGTCATAGCGGTGCTGGAAGAAGTGCTTGGCCACCATCACGTTGATCCAGCCGCGCAAGCGGCCGGACGGGACCATCGCGATGATGACCACGGTCGTTGCAAAAGCAAAGCCGAGCTGCGCCAGCTGGCTGACGTTTCCGCCCAGCCACACCACCGATTGGGCCGCGCCGACCATCACGATCAGGTAGGCCCCGATCACCAGCAGCGACAGCGACTGGAACGCCACCGCGCGCGATGGCGAGAACTTTCCGACCGCCTCGCCCCGCAATGCGCCCACGGCGAGCAGCATCACCGCCAGCACTTCGGCAAGGCCGCGCAGCGCCGACATTTCGACCGGCACGGTGCCGCCCAGATAGGCAATGGTATAGAAATTGAGGTCGTAGCCCCACATCAAGCCGAGCGCGAGGCAGGTCATCCGCACGGCCGGACGCTGAGCGTTCATGGCCCCGGCATAGAGATTGTGGACCAGCACCAGCGCCCCGGTGGACACCAGCAGGCGGAACATCACCGCAATCGGGAAGATCATGGCCGCGGCCTGCGCGATGCCCATGAACCGCACGTTGAGCAGCAGGAGCACGAGTTGCAGCAGCTCGACGAAAGCCAGCACCACCAGCACCGGACGCACCGGCGCGACCGTGTTGTGGCGATTGTCGCGCGCAAACAGGGTGTAAAGCACGGCCAGCCAGGCCAAGTTGCGCAGAACTTCGCCGCCCTGGGTGACAAGGCCGCCCGGCCCGACCCCGGCCGCCAGCAGCGACCAGACGGCGGACACCGCCAGCGCGGTCATTTCCGCGCGGCTGGCCGAACGTCCACGACGGTGGCGGTCCCACAGGAACACCGCCAGCAGCATCGACGCAAAGGCGCCGAGGATATAGGTCCACTGGCCGAACCCGGCCCAGCCGAGGGGGCTTTCGATCACGGCATTATCACCGAGCGCCCTCGTTCCAGAGCACCACGCGCAGGGTCTGGAGGAGGATCAGCAGATCGAGGAAAGGCGTGTAGTTCTTGGCATAATAGAGATCGTATTCGAGCTTGTGGCGCGAATCCTCGATCGATGCGCCATAGGGATAATTGATCTGTGCCCAGCCGGTGATGCCCGGCTTCACCATGTGGCGTTCGGCGTAATAGGGCAGCTGTTCCTCAAGCTCGGAAACGAATTCCGGGCGTTCCGGACGCGGGCCGACGAAGCTCATCTGGCCTTTGAGCACGGTCCACGTCTGCGGCAGTTCGTCGATCCGGCACTTGCGGATCAGGCGGCCGACGCGAGTGACGCGCGGATCGTTCTCCTGCGCGAACTGCGCACCGTTCACTTCCGCATCGGTGCGCATCGAGCGCAGCTTCACCAGGCTGAAATTCTGGCCATAGAGCCCGACACGGGTCTGGCGGAAGAACGCCGGGCCACGGCTGTCGATCTTTACCAGCGCAGCGAAAATCACGATGATCGGAGCAGTCATCACCAGCAGCAGCAGGCTGGCGGCGATATCGAACATCCGCTTCATCGCGCTGGAAATCATCCGGCCCGACGAGAAGCCGTCCGAAAAGATTAGCCAGCTGGGATTGACCGTATCGAGATCGACGCGGCCCGTTTCGCGTTCGACGAACGTCGAGAAATCGTTGACGTGAACGCCGGTGGTCTTAATCCGCAGCAGGTCTTTCAGCGGCAGCGCATTGCGCCTTTCTTCCAGCGCCAGCACGACTTCGCTCACACCGAGGTTTTCGACGTGGCGGGTGAGATTGTGGATCGCGTTGCGGTTGATCGCTTCCTCGACCACGGGCACGCTGTCGCTCATGCCCACATATCCGACGATGGCGAAGCCCGCTTCGGGCCGCTCGCCCAGCTTGCGCAGGCGATCGGCGCGGTTGCCGGAACCCAGCACCAGCACGCGGCGACGGAAGGCCGTCGTGCCCAGCAATCCGCCCAGCAGCAGGCGGATGGCGACCAGCAGGCCCATCGAGATGAACATCGCGTAGAACAGGTTCGACCGCCACAGCGTGCGGCCGGGGAGAAGGAAATAGACGACCGACAGCGCAATGATGCCAAGACTGACGGCCACCACCAGCCGCGCAGTGGCATAGCGCATCGATCGCAGCGAATCCGATCCGTAGACGCCCACGGCGATCATCGCCGTCTGCACAAGGCCCGCAAACAGCAGCAGCGG
>DAICYJ010000176.1 GCA_027311705.1 Novosphingobium sp.
GTTGAGCTGAGTGAAAAGACCGCGTGAAATCGATTTGTAGTCGGTGGAATCCCGTGCGAACGGGAAGGGATTGCCGCCGAAGAACTGCTGGTCTGAAACAGTATCCTCAATGCCGCTTTCCTGAAAATAGATGGCGCCGACAATCCAGTCCAGATCTCCCAGCTTACCCGATGCTTGCACTTCCTGGCTGAACTGCTTGTTGTCATAGTCGCTGGAGAAGCTGACGCCGCGCGCCGGGCTACCGTCGATATCGACGTTGCTCGTGCTGCGGCCAGTGCGAAAAGCGGTGATCGACTTGACGTGAATGCCGCCAAAATCAATGTCCAGATTGGCGTTTACGCCTTTTGACACAACTTTGTTGCCAGGAACGTCAATTGCGGCATTGCCGCTCGCCCCAGTGCCGACTGGAACATTCAACACAGTGTTGACGTAAGAACCCGCGCCGACGGACCGGCTGTAGCTCTTGTAGAAATCGTCCATGGTGTTGACGAGCGACCTGCCGAAAAATGCCGTGCCCAGCCCGAAGTCGTCGGAAATCTGCACCGATGCCAATCCGTTGTCGCGGTAGTCGGTATAGTCGCCACTGATCAGCAGCTTGATTGGCAGTTCGTTGGGCCGCCACAGCAGCGATGCGCGTGCCTGGTAATTGCCCTTGATGTCGTTCTCGCGCCGCCCCGTCGTCAGGTTCTCGACGTAGCCATCGCGTTTTTCATAGCGACCGGCAAAGCGGGTCGAAACGGTGTCGCTGAGCGGAATATTGGCAACGCCCTCAGCCGAGTAATGCTTGTAGTTGCCATAGCCGAGCTTGAGGTAGCCTTCGTACTTGTCGGTCGGCGCCTGTGTGGTGATGTTGATCGCGCCGCCAGTGGTGTTGCGACCGAACAGGGTACCCTGCGGACCGCGCAGCACTTCGGCGCTGGAAAGGTCCAGCACGCCCGAATTGCCCAGGATCGGCCGGGCTTGATAAACACCGTCGACATAGATGCCGACAGGTGAATCATTGCCCGAACCAGGATTGGCCTGGCTCTGTCCGCGGATCGAAAAGTTCGCAACAAGCGGGCCGGCAGTCCCGCCACCCAAAGAAGCGAAACCAGGCGTCGTGCGGGTCAGATCGCCCAGCCTGACGATTTGCTTTTCCTCGATCTGCACCGAAGACAGAGCCGTCACGGCGACCGGCGTGCGCTGCTGGTTTTCAGAAGACCGACGTGCGGTCACCACGATGTCTTTCAGCTCTTGGCCATCGGCGCCAGTTTCAGTGGCCTGGTCCACTGCGGCTTGGGCGTGGACAACGCCCGGTGCGCCAATGATGGCAGCTGCGCCGAGCATGTATCGGCTGATAAGTGAGTTGAAACGCATAAACCCTCTCCTCTTCCGCTCAGACCAGTTGAATGGTTTCGCTTGCGGGATGTCGGCAGGGACCACAAAGCTGGCGAGCATGAAAGAGGTTGTCCTACCGGCTCATCAATTGTCCGGTCAGAGCAATTGGCGTATTTCATGTATCGATGAAGTTTGTTTTTGCAGTGCAGCAAAGGCTGGAAATATAGGTTTTAAGAATTTGGCGATCCATTTTCGATTTGTCTGTTGGAAGGTACGTTTGTCCTGTTCAAAACAAGATTTTGATTTGGCGGCGTGCCGGATGTGCCTACCAATCGCGCGATCACTGATGCCACGACGTCCGGGAGACGAATCCATGAAACGCTTCACCGGGCGCGTCGCGCTCGTTACCGGGTCGTTGCGAGGCATCGGCAGGGCCGTGGCCGAACAGCTTCATGTCGATGGGGCAATGGTGCTTGTTTCGGACATTGACGATCCGCAGAGTGAAGCCGCGCTGGCCATCGCGCGCGATCTGCCGGGCGGTCAGTATGTGCGGATCGACGCAACCAGCGAGGAAGCATGGCAGGCCGCGCGCGACCTTGTGGCACGCGATCATGGCCGGCTGGACATTCTGGTCAACAATGTCGGGGCGGAATCATCTTCGCCGGTGCAGGATCTGGACCTGGCGGTCTGGCGGCGGATGATGGCCATGAATGTGGAAAGCGGATTCCTGGGGGTCAAGACGTTTCAACCACTGTTGGCACAAACGGGCCGTACCACGCCATGTGGGTCCAGCATCGTCAACGTCAGTTCGATGATGGGGCTTGTCGCGCTGCCGAACACATCCGCATACAGCACAGCCAAGGGTGCCGTGCGGCTGTTCACCAAATCCATCGCGGTGGAATTTGCCAAGGCCGGCGTGCCGATCCGCGCCAACAGCGTGCATCCGGGCTATGTCGACACCGGTATGCTGCGCAACGGCCTGTCTCGCGTGGCGGCAGAGGCGGGCATCGATAGCGATGCGCTTGTTGCCATGACCGAACAGAGCGTGCCGATGGGGCGGATGGCCAGACCCGCCGAAATTGCCAAGGTCATCGCCTTTCTGGCGAGCGACGACAGCAGTTACATGACCGGCACGGAACTGGTCGTCGATGGCGGCATCACCGCGATGTAAGCGATCAGATCTTCTCGATGATCAGGCCGATGCCTTGGCCCACGCCCACGCACATGAACGCCATGGCATAGCGCCCCCCGGTGCGCTGCAGTTCCTCGGTCGCCGAGAGCGTGATCCGCGCGCCCGACATGCCCAGCGGATGGCCCAGCGCAATCGCTCCGCCATTGCGGTTGACGCGGTCGTCATCGGGCGCGATGCCCAGATCGCGCAGGCACGCGATGGCCTGGCTGGCAAAAGCCTCGTTCAGTTCGATGACGTCGATCTGGTCCATGCTCAGCCCGCTGAGGCGGAGCAGTTTGTGTGCGGCCTCGACCGGCCCCACGCCCATGATTCGCGGCGCGATGCCAGCCGCCGCCATTGCCACGATCCGCGCGCGTGGGCGCAGGCCGTGGCGATGCGCCGCCGCTTCCGAAGCGACCAGCAGGGCCGCAGCGCCATCGTTCAGGCCGGAGGCATTGCCTGCAGTTACTGTGCCGTCGCCGCGAACGACAGGTTTCAGCCCGGCGAGGGCGGCGAGGCTGGTGGCGCGCAAATGCTCATCCTGCGCAAACACCACCGGATCGCCGCGCGGGCGCTGGATGGTGACGGGCACGATCTCCGCCGCCAACCGTCCGCTGGCTTGCGCCGCAGCAGCCTTTTCCTGGCTGCGCAACGCGAGCAGATCCTGCTCCTCACGCGTGACGCGCCATTGCGAGGCGACATTTTCGCCGGTTTCGGGCATCGTATCGACGCCATAAGCGGCGTGCATGGCGGGGTTTACAAAGCGCCAGCCCAGCACCGTATCTTCCAGCTTCTGCCCGCGATCGAACGCTCCTTGCGCCTTGCCGAGCACATAAGGTGCCCGGCTCATGCCCTCGACGCCGCCGGCCAGAATGAACTGCGCGTCGCCGCTGCGAATGGCCTGCGCCGCAAGGCCGATGGCATTCAGGCCCGATCCGCACAGGCGGTTGACGGTCACTCCCGGCACGCTTTCCGGCAGGCCTGCCAGCAGCACCGCCATGCGCGCCACATTGCGGTTGTCCTCTCCCGCCTGATTGGCGCAGCCCAGCATCACATCGTCCAGCGCGGCCCAGTCCACGCCGGGATTGCGTTCGAACAGCGCGCGGATCGGGATCGCGGCAAGGTCGTCAGTGCGGATTGTGGCCAGCGACCCGTTCAGCCGGCCGATGGGCGTGCGGATGGCGTCGCATATGAAGGCCTGATTCATGGCAGCCATTACCCCGTCACCCGTTGGCGCACTGTTCGGTTCTCAACCCGTTTTTCGTTGATCGTCGCGCGGACAATGCGGTTTACATAAATTCCGGGGGTATGAATGCAATCGGCATCCAGAGCGCCCTCTGCAACGATTTCCTCAACCTCGACCACGGTGACGGCCGCCGCAGTGGCCATGACCGGATTGAAATTGCGCGCCGTTTTACGGAACATCAGGTTGCCCGCCGGGTCTGCCCGCCACGCCTTGATGATCGCCAGATCGGCTTTCAGCCAGCTTTCACGCACATAGTCCTGCCCGTCGAACGTCTCGACCGGCTTGCCCTCTGCCACCATCGTTCCCACCCCGGTCTTGGTAAAGAATGCCGGGATGCCGGCACCGCCAGCCCGGATGCGTTCGGCAAGCGTGCCTTGCGGGCTGAGTTCCAGCGCCAGTTCGCCTGAAAGATACTGCATTTCGAACAGCTTGTTGTCGCCGATGTAGGACGAAATCATTTTCGTGATCTGCCGGCTTTGCAACAGCATCCACAGGCCAAAGCCTTCCGCACCGGCATTGTTCGAAATCACGGTCAGCCCGCGCACCCCGGACGCCCGGATTTCGGGGATCAGGCTTTCGGGATTGCCGGAAAGGCCAAAGCCGCCCGCCATGATCGTCATCCCGTCGAACAGCAGGCCGTCCAGCGCGGCAGCCGGGCTTTCGTAGATCTTCGATGCCATCGTTCAATCCCATCGTGCGCGCCACCGGAAAGGCTGCGGTTAGCACGGTTGCCATGTCCACCGGTTTGCATTCGCTGTCGCCTGCCGGACAAGGATCACGCAGAAGTACCATCGCGGCGACCACCCCGCGACCGCGGATTGACAAGGGCTGCGGCCTGTGGGCGAAACTCGCCCCGAAACGAAGGGCCGGCACGCCGAAGTGCGGCACATTCAGGGGAGAGACTTTCATGCTTGCAGGAATGGGCATTTTGATCACCGGCGGCGCCAGCGGCATCGGTCGGGCGGCAGCAGAACTGTTCGCCGAATATGGCGCGCGCGTAGCGGTGGCAGACATCGATCTGGCGGCAGCACAATCCGTGGCCCAGTCCATCGAGGCAGGCGGCGGTTCTGCCCTCGCGCTGGCGGTGGATACGTCCGATCCGGCGCAGGTCGACCGTATGGTGGACGACGCGGTCGCGTGGCTCGGCCGGCTGGATGCGGCCTTCAACAACGTCGGTGTGGCGCATCCGCTGCACCCCATCGATGAACTGCCGCTGCCGGTGTGGGAGCGAACGATGTCCATCACCGCCACCGGCACGCTGCTTTCGATGCAGGCGGAACTGCGCCACATGCTCAAGACGGGGGGCGGCACCATCGTCAACACCGCATCCAATTCGGGCACACATGGCACGCCGATGCTGGGTGGCTATGGCGCGTCCAAGGCGGCCGTAATCAATCTGACCAAGACGGTCGCGGTGGAATATGCTTCGCGCGGCATCCGGGCCAACGCCATCTGCCCCGGCGTGATCGATACGCCGCCGATTGCTGCGCTGGCAGCCGCCGGCACCGATTTCTCCAAGATCATCAACGCACCGATGGGGCGGATCGGCACGGCAAGGGAGGTTGCCGAACTGGCCGCATGGCTGTGTTCGGGGCGCTCGTCCTATGTCACCGGCCAGGCAATTTCCATCGATGGCGGGCAGACGGCAACGCCCTGATGCGATGGGCAGGCTCCGTAGTGTGGCTTTGATCGGCCATCGCTGTCGCTGAGCGAAGATCGGGCCGTTCGGCAGTTGCCGCGCGCCCGGTCCGGCGTCTTAATCCACCCGTAAAGTTGCGCGGCGGACAAGTCCCCCAAGGGAATGGCCGCGCCATGACGGGAGAGCGCGGGCAATGGCCGGACAGGTTTGGGATCACGAATGCGACGTGCTGGTCGTAGGATCGGGCGCTGGCGGGCTGACGGCAGCCGTGGTCGCCGCCGATAACCACGCGCAAGTGATCGTGATCGAGAAGGGCGAATTGTTCGGCGGCACTTCGGCGACGTCGGGCGGTGTGTTGTGGATTCCGGCCAGCCATCTGGCGGAACAGGCCGGCGCGCAGGACAGCGTCGATGAGGCCTTCACTTATGTGAAAGAGGTAGCGGGCGCGGAAGGCAACGATAGCCTGATCCGCACTTATGTCACGCAGGCGCGGGAAATGCTGCGTTACATGATGCAGCATAGCGATGTGCAATATAGCGCCATTCCCTATCCCGATTATCAAAGCCACCGCACCGGCGGCAAGAAAGGCTATCGCAACCACGATGTTGTGCCGCTGGATGGGCGGACTCTGGGGCCGGACCTCGAACGGATGCAGCGTACGCACCCGTCGAACATGTTGTTCGGAAAATACGTTTGGAACACCGCCGAGGCATCGAAGCTCATCACCCGCACGCCCGGCTGGATGAAGGCGATGGCGAGCACCTTGTGGCGCTATTATTCCGATGTCGGCCAGCGTCTGAAATCCTCGCGGTCGCGCTATCTGACCGGCGGCAACGCACTCATCGGGCGGCTCAAGCTGTCGCTCGACAAGCGGGGGGTTTCGATCTGGACGGGAACGGCCCTGCGCGAACTGGTGCGCGATGGCGACGGACGGATCATCGGCGTGATTGCCGAACAGGGCGGCCAGCGGCTGGCCATTGGCGCGCGGCGCGGCGTCATTCTGGCGGCAGGCGGATTTGAACGCAGCAAGGAACTGCGCGCCCGTTATCTGAAGGCCTCGCCCAATACCGACTGGAGCGGATCGCAGCCCAACAATACCGGCGATGCGCTGGTCGCGGCAATGGCGGTGGGCGCGGCGACGGACCGGCTGGATTCGGCGTGGCGCGCCCCGGCGGTCCATGTGCCGGGCGAAGACCGCGCGCGGCCGTTGTTCATCGAACGCTCGCTGCCCGGCGCGATCATCGTCAATCAGGCGGGCAAGCGTTACATGAACGAATCCGCCGACTATCATATGGCTGGGCAGGCGATGGTCGATCACGACCGGCCGGGTGCAGGCACGTCGCCATCCTTCGTGATCTTCGATTCCGTGTTCAAATGGCGATATCCGATGGGGCCGGTAATGCCGATGCTGCCGGTGTGGACGCTGCCCCGCGCGGTTCGTTCCATTCTGTTCAGCGACGCCACCATCGGCGGCCTTGCCCGCAAGCTTGGGCTGGACCCGGCCGTGCTGGAACAGACGGTGGGGCGCTTCAACGCCCATGTCGCAGGCGGCACGGACGAGGATTTCCACCGGGGCGATAATTTTTACGATTCGCTGTTCGGCGATCCTCGTTTGCCGAAGAACAAGTCGCTGGCGCCCTTGGCCAAGGGGCCGTTCTATGCCTTGCGCATCTATCCCGGCGATATCGGCACCAACGGCGGGCTCGTAACGGATACGCAGGGCATGGTGCTCGATGATACCGGCAAACCCATCGCGGGACTTTATGCCACGGGCAATCTCGTCGCCTCGCCGATGGCGCGGTCCTATCCGGGCGGCGGTGCGACGCTGGGGCCGGCGATGACGTTCGGCTACCTCGCCGCGCGCCACGCCACGGGCGCTAACCGCTGAACGCGACTTCACTGGGAGTGGATGAGATGAACGACATCACGGCAACAGCAACCCGTCCGGCCATCCCGGCGCACGTGCCGCCCGAACTGGTCTTCGACTATCCGTTGATCGTATCGCGCAAGACCACCGAAAACCCGTTCGACCGAATCATTCCCGATGTCGCCTCGTGGCCGGATGCCTTCTACGCCCCCGGTGCCGTGCCGACGGGCGATGCCGCCTGGATATTCCGCCGCGCGGCGGACGTAAGGCGCCTGTTCAAGGATACCGACAACTTTACGGCACGCGGCTGGGCCAGTTTCAGCGGGTTGATAGGCGATAGCTGGTATCAGGTGCCGGTTGAATACGATCCGCCCGAACATGGCCCCCTGCGCGCACTGTTGAACCCGCTGCTGTCGCCGGGCCGCATGATCGCGCTGGATTCCAAAGTGCGCAATTATGCCCGCCACTACATTTCGCTGTTTAAGGACCGGGGCCATTGCGAATTCATGAGCGAATTCGCCTTCAAGTTCCCGATTTCCGTATTCCTCGAACTGATGGGCCTGCCGCAAGAGGATGTCGAACAACTGCTCGCCTGGGAAATGGGCCTGCTGCACGAGCCGGACGTGACGAAGATCGCCGACGCGACCCGATCGGTGCGCGATTACCTGCTGATCAAGCTGGAGGAGAGCGCCAAAAATCCGCGCGATGATTTTATCAGCTTCATCGCCACGGCCCGGCTGGAGGATCGCGCGTTGAGCCGTGACGAGCAGGTCGGCATGGCCTTCAATTTCTACACCGGCGGACTTGATACGGTATCGACCAACATCGCGCTGCATTTCCGGCATCTGGCCGAACACCCGGATCATCAGGAGACCCTGCGCGCCCATCCCGAACAGATTCCGCTGGCGACCGAGGAACTGCTGCGTGCCTATGCCGCCGTCACGACCTTCCGGATCTGCACGCGTGAAGTGGTGATCAATGGCGCGCGGATCGTGCCGGGAGACCGGGTAGCACTGAGCACCACGCTGGCCTGTCGGGACGAGAGCAAATACGATAATCCGCACGAGGTTCGCCTCGATCGCGGGCCGCAGCATGAAAGCTTCGCCTTCGGTCCGCACCGCTGCGTGGGCATGCATCTCGCCCGCCGCGAGATGCACTGCGCGCTGGAGGAAGTGCTGGCGGCAATCCCGCAATTCCGCATCGAGCCGGGAGCGACAATCGTCTCGACGCTGGGCCCGATCATCCAGCCAGAGACCCTGCCGCTGGTGTGGGACGTGCGCTGAGATGCCGCGAAATCCCAACCGTCCGCTGCCCTACACCAATGGCCGATCCAATACGCTGGCCGCGATTGCGCATAAATCGGGCCAGCCAATAATAGAATTGACCGGGTGCCCGCCATTCGGGACCGTCGACTGACCTTGAGAGGCTTTCATGCTTAAGATTGCACCAGCGGCTTCCGCGTCTGCCGATACCACTGGCTTTGATGAACAGGCCGGGGAAGACGCGATTCAGGCTGCCATCGGCCTGCGTGTGCTGCTGCAGGATGAAGCTGCGAAGGGCGACATCCAGCGCTATCCGTCGCGACGGGTGATCGATGCGCTGACCGAGGCCGAACTTTGGGCCGTCGCGGTGCCCAAGCGCCTTGGCGGGCGCGGCGCTTCGGCCACGGCATTGACCCGGATGGGCGCTGAACTGGCCAAGGGCGACCCTTCCGTTGCCTGGGTCTCGCAAATCATCAACGGCACCACCTGGGTCACATCGATCGGGCCGGACGCGCTGCAGGACGAAATCTTCGCCGATGGCGTGCCGCGCATCGCCGGTGCGTTCAATCCGCCGGGCACGGCAACGCCGGTAGATGGGGGATATCTCGTAACCGGTACCTGGCCCTATGCCTCGGCGATCCGGCATACCCAGTGGAGCCAGTGGGGCATCAAGATCGTCCATTCCGATGGCACCGAAGTGCTGGGCAATTTCTGCTACATCCCCACTGAAGAACTGACGATTGAGGACACGTGGTACGTCACGGGCCTGCAGGGCACCGGATCGGACACGGTCGTGGTCAAGGACGTGTTCGTGCCGGAAAACCGCGTCGTCCATGCCGCGCGGTCCTATAACTTCGTCGAGCCGGGCAAGCGCAATTATGGCGCGCCATCGGACTATTTTGCCCAGATGGCCTTTGTCCACCGCACGATGACCGGCACGCCGCTCGGCGCGGCAGAGGGCTTGCTGGCGGCGGTTAGCGAGACCGCAAAGGTCAAGCCGATGGTCGGCACGGTGTTTGCGCGTCAGATCGACTCCCATGTCATCGTCAAGGAAATCGGCGAAGCGGCGATCAAGATCGACGCGGCGCGCTTGCTGATCGAGGATTCCACCGGCGTGATCGATGCGGCGGCGCTGGCCATGCGAACGCTGACCGAGCGCGAGCGGGCACGCAACAAGGCTCAGGCGAACTATGCCATCCAGATTCTTGGTGAAGCGGTGCAATCGCTGATGAATGTCGCGGGATCAGCTGCGTTCAACCATTCGAATGTCGCTGTTCGATACTGGCGAGATTTCAATATGGTCGCACGCCATTTCGGCAACATCCCGTCGGTCGGTCATGAAGTTTATGGCCGATCACTGGTTGGCATTACGCCCAATGCCGTTCCACCGTTCATGTATTAATACTCGATTTCAACCTTATTCAAGCAAAGAGGATGTACTGGTAATGATCGACAAGGAACTATTCCACCACACGCCGGAACGCCGCGCAACGGTGGTGCAAGGTTTGACCGAAAAGCAGGCCAAGATGGCCAACCACTGGATGGATCTGTTCGATCACGCCTTCAACGTCGGCGATTTCGTCAAGATGGACGAATTCTTCCATCCCGACATGACGTACAGCAACCCCAACCGCCAGGATCTGGGGCCATACAAACAGTGGAAGACCTCGCCGGTCGCCCTGTACAAAACGTTCCCGCCCTCGGTTTACCGGGTGCTCGAAGCCTATGGCAAGGGCGAGGACAAGATCTGCGTGTTCTGCAACCATCAGGGCGAGCAGACGGGCGGACCCTACATGGGCATTCCGCCGGTGGGCCAGAAGATCAATGTCCACTGGTTCTCGGTGCTGACGTTCAAGGACGACAAGATCATCCATATCTATTCGATCTCGGACGTGCTGAGCATGCTGATCGATATCGGCGTGATCCCCAAGGACAAGCAGCCGGTCGATCCTTACAAATAATCCGGTGCGGGCGGGTGGTCCTTCAAGGATGGCCCGCCTGCCACCCAAGGGGGCGGCAGACCCCGTCGAGGAGAATGACGATGTCAGATGCGGCAGCACGGTTCGTTGGCAAGCAGTTCGATCAGGTTGCTTTCGTGGTCGACCGACTGGAACCTTCGCAGGAAAAGTTCGGCGCGATGTATGGCATTTCCAACTGGAACGTGTGGCGCAACCTCGCCGATGGCCAGATCAACAAGGCCTATCGCGGAACCGAGGGCGACTACCAGTTCAGTTGCGCCTATGCCTATGTAGGTGACGTTCAGGTCGAGCTGTGCCAGCACGATGGCGGGCGCAGCATCTACAAGGACTGGCTCGACACGCGCGGACCCAGCCTGCACCATCTGGGTTTCCGGCTGGATACGCGCGCAGAGTATGAAGCCGCTGCGGCCAGCTTCGTGGGGCAGGGTGCCCCGCTGGCGATGGGCGGTGAGATCGAGAACACCGGCGTTTGGGCCTATTTCGACACGGTCGACCAACTGGGCTGCTATACCGAGCTTTACTGGTCCGCACCGCACGTCCTGAAGATTTTCGAACAGATGAAACGCGGTGAGCAGGTTTCGCTCACGTGATCGTATGGAGCATGGAATGAGCGCGAGCGATGCGGCTGGGGACAGCGGGACGATGCCACGTCTGAAAGACGGCACGTTGGTCCGCGATCTGTTCGATCTCGGAAAGCGCCAGGTGCAGCTGCGCGTGCACCACGATGCCGAAATCTTCGATCTGGAAATGGAGCGGATCTTCGCCAAGTCGTGGCTACCTGTCGCGCATGAAAGCGAAATTCCCAATCCCGGCGATTTCGTGCGCCGCTACATGGGGCAGGATTCTTGCCTTGTCGTGCGGGGCGACGATGGCCGGATTTCCGTGCTGCTCAATGCCTGCTCGCATCGCGGCATGGCCTTGTGCCGCGAAGAAAAGGGCAAGGCTGCCAACTTCAAATGCCCCTATCACGGCTGGGCGTTTAGCAAGGAGGGCCGCTTCATGGCGGCACCCTTCGAAAAGCAGATGTACGGCGACCAGCTACGCCGCGATGCCGACGATCTGGGGCTGGTTACCGCCAAGACGGGCATTCTGGCCGGAATGGTCTTCGCCAACTGGGACCACGAAGCGGAAAGCTTCGAGGACTACCTCGGCGATTTCAAATGGTATTTGCAGGCTGCGCTGGAACGGACCAACCGCGGGTTGGAAGCGGTGGGGCCGCCGCAACGCCACATCATGCGCGCCAACTGGAAGCTGCTGGCTGAGCAACTGGCCGATGGCTACCACGCGCGTGCCTTGCACCAGTCTGCGGGCGACATGGGCACGCTGGGGCACAATCCCAACGATCCCGCGTCATGGGGCCTGATCGGGATCAATGTCAGCACGCCCGGCGGCCACACGCTGCGCTGTATCGATATGCGCCTGGCCTATAACTTTGAAGGGCTTTCCGCAGAATCCACGGCCGAAGAACGGTTGACCGCCATTCCGCCGCCGGGTGCCAATCCGGGCATGGTCAAGGAATTCGGGCAGAACCTGTCGGACGACCAGATCGCGCTGATCGCCGATACGCCGCCGCTGGTGATGGGCCTGTTCCCCGGAACCGATTTCTTCACGCTGATGAGCGTGAGCGGATCGGAAGATGGCAGCCACGGGCCGGTCATGGTCGCGCGGACCTGGATTCCGCGGGCACCCGATCTGTTCGAGATGTTGACCTGGATCCTCGTCGAAAAAGATGCGCCTGACGAACTGCGCGAGCGGACCAAGCGCACCACCGTCCGCAACTTCGGCATCAGCGGCTATATCGAACAGGACGATGCCGAGGCGTGGCAGGGCATCCAGAAGGTGGTGCAGGGGCCTATCGGACGCAAGCTGACCGGCAAGTATCAGGCGCAGCTGGGCATCGTGAAGCCGGATGATTTTCACGGTGGCGGCGATGTCCATGCCGGTTTCAGCCGGGATGACGCGCAATGGGCATGGTGGAAGCGCTATGCCGAAGTGATGAGCGATTGAATGCAAGACTGGAGCGGCGGATCGGTGACCGAGATATTGAACCCTGAGCAACAATCCGAGGCGGCCTTGCCGGTTTTCGGTGCGGGGCCACGTCTGCGCGCCACCGCGCCGCGCTATATGGAAGTGCTCGATTTCCTGTGGGAAGAGGCGGCGATCCTCGATCGCGACGATCTCGTCGGCTGGAAAGCCATGCTGGACGAGGCCATCGTTTATCGCATGCCGGTTTGCGTGACGCGCAAGCGCCACAGCGGCGAAAGCTACGAAACGGAGACGATGCACTTCGACGAGGACTACCTCTCGATTGCCTTCCGCATCCGCCGCTTCGTTGAAACGCAGGCCTGGGCAGCCGACCCGCCTACGCGGACTCGGCGCTTCGTGACCGGCGTTCGTGTGTGGCAGGGGGCGACGCCGGATGTTTACGACGTGACCAGTTCGCTGCTGCTCGTGCGATCGACCGATGACGATTATCGAACGGATATCCTGACGGCGGAAAGGTTCGACCGAATCAGGTTTTCCCCGGATGGAGCGGCGCTTCTGCTCGACCGCAAGATCATCGCTGACCAATCGACGATAGGCACCCACAATCTGGCCGTTTTTCTTTAGTTTTGTGCGTACTATCGCAGTTGAAAAAGGTTGCCCTTTCGGGAATCTTTGTGCGATTAATCCCGGCAAAACATAAAGGCGTGGACGAAGTCCGCTCCGGGAGAGCCAGATGATTGTAGATTGCCTGCCCAAGCCGAGCAGCTTGGCCGGAACGGTCGAATGTGAGGCCCGTGGTCCGTCGAGTGTCATTCAAATTAACCGCTACAGCTGGGACGAGCCGCGCGAAGCCTTGTTCAAGCCCGATACGCCGATTGTCGATATCGTGCTGTCGCGCCGCAAGGCCAGTCTCGATTGCTCATTCCTCGAACTGTCGCGGCCGGAATCGCGCCGTGTGGGCGACATTCTGTTCATGCCGCCCGGCTACACGCTGCACAGCCGCTGGGATCGCGGTGCCCGTCGATCGATGTGCTGCGTGTTCGATCCGGCCAGCGTAGCCGATCTGTTCAACTTCGATTGGGGCGACCACAAGCTTGTTGCCAGCCTGAGCATCGACAACGCCGTTATACGCAACACGATGATGCGGCTTGTTTCCGAAGCGTTGGAGCCACAGTTTGCCAGCAGCCTTCTGATCGAATCGCTGTGCACGGCGCTGGCGGTGGAACTGCGCCGGCATTTCGACATCCTCGACAAGGAAGATGGCTTGATCGAAGGCGATGGCGGGCTCAGCCACAACGAGTTGCGCCGGATCCGTGAAAGCCTGGCCGACGAGGACGCCTCGAACCCCACGACCGTTGCCCAGCTGGCCCGAAACGCGGGGATGAGCGTGCGGCATTTCTCGCGTCTGTTCCGTGCATCCACCGGCGAAACGGTGAGCGAATATGCCGCGCAAGTCAGGATTGAGCGGGCAATGCGCCTGCTGTGCGAGGAACGCTTGCTGATCAAGGAAATCGCGTTTCGTTGCGGATTTCAAAGTTCGTCCAGTTTTTCGTCCGCTTTCCGGCGCGCCACCAGCCTTACCCCGCAGCAATATCGTTCAGCCAAGTTGAATTGACCAACTGCCACGTCCGCACCGCCTTGCGGCGCGGACGTGGAGGCGTCATGCCTGCTTGTCATCGAGCACAAATGCGTGGTCCAGCGATACCCAGGGGCCGGTCATCGTGCGCCCTCCCGCTTCGCCGCCGCTGTGGGCAACATAGGGCCGGATCAGCGATTCCTTGACGCCGAACACCACGTCGGAATCGAGATAATCATCCCCTTGCGCAAACACGTGGGTCACCAGCGGCCGGCATCCGCGCGCGGTGATCTTGAAATGGATATGTTCCGGGCGCCACGGATGGCGGCCTTGCGCCGCCAGCATGTCTCCCACCGGGCCATCTGTAGGGATGGGGTAGGCCGCCGGGCGGCGTGTCCAGAAATGAAAGGCACCATCCGCGTCGGCGATAAACCGGCCGCGTCCGGCAAGGCCGCCGGTCTTGTCCATCTGCTGCACATCATAGAAGCCGGCCTCGTCGGAATGCCACACATCGACCACCGCACAAGCCGCTGCTGCGCCGCCCGCCTTGCGCACATGGCCGGAGACGAGCATCGGCAGTCCTTCGATAGCCGTGCCGATATCGTCGCCATGTCCGAATTCCGGCGGGGGCACGTAAAATGGGCCGAACACCGTGGTTTCCGTAACATCGCCACTGACCGGGTTATTGATCGCATCTACAAGCGTCGAAACGCCCAGCGTGTCGGACAGGAGAATGAACTCCTGGCGTTTATCGTCGCATTTCTGGCCCGTTGCCGTCAGGAAACCGATAGCGGCTTCCCACTCGGCAGGCGTGGGCCGGATATCGCGCACAAAGGCATGCAGGTGGCGAACCAGCGCCTCGCTGATATCGCGCGTACGGTCGTCGCGCGATCCCGCCATCCGCGCCACTACGGCATCGGTTATGCTGCTCTCGTCGAATTCACGCATCATGAGTCCTCGGGTAGGGGCGGCGATCCTGCCCATGCGCGGCGCAACAGCGCCTCGATGCGATCGCGTTCGATGGGGCGGGGGTTGGGATAGGGATTGGCTGCTGCGAGATCGGCGGCTTGCGCGATGCCGTCTTCCGGCATGCCCAGGTCGCGCAGCGCGGTCGGCGCGCCCAATTGCCGGGCAAGGGCGAACATCACCAGCGCGGGCGGCCCATCCGTGCCCAGCGCGCGGGAGATCCGGCCCATCGCGACGCTGGCCACGGCATTATAGGCAATGGCATGGGGCAGGATCACGCTGTGCGTTTCGGCGTGTGGCAAGCCGAACGTGCCACCCAGCGTGTGGCACAGCTTGTGATGCAAGGCCATGCCGACCTGGCCGAGGCAGGTGCCGCAAAGCCATGCACCATACAGCGCCTGTTCGCGCGCTGACCGGACGTACGGATCGGCCTGCAGGAGCGGCAGGGCCTGGGCGAAACTGCGGATACCCTCTTCCGCCAACATCGCAGTTATGGGGTTCCCCTCGGCGGCATAAAGCGCCTCCACCGCATGGGCGATGGCGTTCAGGCCCGACGTTACCGAAGCGGCAAAAGGCAGGCTGAGCGTAAGGTCGACATCGTAAAGTACGCTGCGGGGCTGGATCGCAGGTTGGCGCTGGGTGACCTTCAGGCCGTTATCGGTTTCGCCAAGGATCGGAGTCATTTCCGAGCCGGCATAGGTCGTGGGCACGGTCAGGTGCGGCAGCCCGGTGCGCAGCGCGATTGCCTTGCCCAGCCCGATCGTCGATCCGCCGCCCAGCGAGACGATACCGTCCGCTCCGGCCTGCCGCGATATTGCAAGGGCAGCCTCTGTGACCGACACCGGCGTGTGCATGGTCGCATCGGTAAATCGGGCAACGGCGAGATCGCCCAGCAATTCTTCTGCCCGATCGGCCAGCGAAACCTGCTGGGGTGTCGTCAAAACGATAACGCGTCCGGCACCCAGCCGAACCACCTCTTCGCGCAAGTGGCGCAAGCTGCCGCTGCCGAAGCGGACGCGGGTTGCCAGATTTTCGAACTGGAAGGCTTGCACCGGAACTCCCGCGGTTGAAGCCCTGCCGATACGGCGCTTGTGGGGCGCGCTCAACACCCGCCGGGGCAATTGACCGATGCCGCAATGGCTTGTCCGATAGGCAACAGGTCGCCGCGTTGACCCCATATCCCGGCAAGCCGATTTCAGGGACGAACATCGCAAGGATTGAACTGGTGACACCCGCTATCGACGAAGCGCTCGCCAGCGCAGAGCCCGCCGCAGACGCTTTCCAATCGGTCAGCGCGACATATGGCGGGGGAGGCATGGCCGATCCCTATCCGCTTTATGCTGCGGCCCGGCGCGATGAACCAGTGGCACCAGGCGATGTTCTCGCCCGTTTCGGCATTCCGTCGCAAGCCGATTATGCCAACGTCGGGCGGCAGGTGTTTACCGTATACCGCCATGCCGATGTGGAGGCGGTGCTGGGCGACGACGTTACATGGTCCAGCGACCTTCTGGCAGACGGGCTGGGCGCGTTCCTTGGTGACATGTTCCTGAGTGCGCGGGATGGCCGTTCGCACCGCCAGTTGCGCGGCCTTTTGCAAACCTGCTTTGCCCCCGAAGCGCTGAAACGCTGGAAGGAAAAGCTGATCCTGCCGCTGATTGAACGGCAGTATGGTGCCAGGCTGCGAGGGCTGGGCCGCGCTGAACTGGTGCAGGATATTGCGCTGCCGTTCCCGATCCATGCGATCTATACGGTGCTGGGTTTCCCCGACGATCCCGTCGCAATGGCGCGCTTTGCCGATCAGGCGTTGCGCATCCTGAACGGCCCACAGATCGACCCTGAAAAGGCCGAGGCCGCCATGGCCAGCGCCTTTGCCGCTGCGGCCGAGCTGGACGAAAGCGTGAAGGCCATTGTCCGCGAAAAGCGGGCGGCGGGCGCGGCAGGCGATACGATGATCGAGCGGCTGATCCATGCCGAGCTCGACGGTGTCCGTTTCAGCGACGAACAGATCGCCGGCATCGTGCGAATGATGCTGCCCGCGGCGGCGGAGACGACGACCCGGACGGTTTCCAATCTGTTTTGCCTGCTGTTCGAAAACCCGGTCGTGCTGGATCGCGTGCGTGCCGACCGCAGCCTGTTGACCAAGGCAATCAACGAATCGATGAGGCTGGAGCCGGTCGCCGGCTTTCTGGCCCGGCGCGCCACGCGTGACACGCAATTGGGCGGCGTGGCGATCCCGGAAGGCGCAGCCGTGTCGTTGGTGATCGGTTCGGCAAATCGCGACGAGACGGTGTTCGACCATCCCGATGCTTTCGAAATAGAGCGCCCATTCCGGCGCACCTTCGGCTTTGGCCATGGCGTGCACATGTGCCTTGGCATGCCGATCGCCCGGCTGGAACTGGAAGCGATCGCCAATTTCCTGCTCGATCTCCCCGGCCTACGGCTCGATCCTGCTCACCCCGCGCCCGTCATTCGCGGCTTGCAGTTCCGCAATCCGGGTGCCGTGCACATGTTGTGGAACGGATCATGACGATGGACCCTGCGATCACCGCCCTGCTGGGCGATCTGGAAGCGCGCTGGGCGGACGAGCAGGCCGAACAGGCCAGCCTGTCCCGCGCAGACGCCTATGCCAAAGTAGACGATTATCTGCTGCCGGTGGGGCCGGAAACCGGCCGTTTCATGAACGACCTGATCCGCGCCTTGCGCCCGTCCGTCGTTGTCGAGATTGGCAGTTCCTATGGCTATTCCACGCTGTGGCTGGCCGAGGCGGCACGCGCCGTGGGGGCCGAAATAGTCTCGTTTGAAATTCATGCCGGCAAGATCGCAGCTGCAAAATCGATGCTCGCGTCGGTCGATCTCGATTCCACGGTACGCTTTGTCGAAGGCGATGCGCTGGCATCGCTGGATACCTTCGATGGCCCGATCGGGTTTGCCCTGATCGACCTGTGGAAGGACCTGTATATCCCCTGTTTCGATCGGATCGCCGACAGGCTGACCCAAGGTGCCATCGTTATCGCCGACAACATGACCTTCCCGCCGGAAAACGCGGCCAATGCCGCCGCCTATCGCGCGCGCATCCGGGCCGACGCCCGCTTTGAAAGCGTGCTGTTGCCGATCGGCGCAGGCATCGAGGTTACCCGGCGCCTGCCTTAGTTCACCGCTATTTCGGCAGCGCGTAGGCGATGACATCGTCTCCCGGTGTCGAGCCGATCGCCCGGTAACCCCCAGCCACCACCACGACCATCTGGCGGCGGCTCCGAGGTGCCAGGTAGGTCATGGGCGTAGCTTGCCCGCCTGCGGGAAGGCGATCACGCCAAAGTTCGCGTCCGGTCGTTACGTCATAGCCCCGCAGATAGTGATCCAGCGTGCCCGAAAGGAACGCTACCCCGCCCGCCGTCATCACCGGGCCACCCAGCGCCGGCACCCCTGGCGCAAATGGCAGGGGCAGCGGCGTCAAATCACGCACGGTGCCATTGGGCCGACGCCACACGACCTTGCCTGAACGCAAGTCGATGCCGGCGACCACGCCCCACGGCGGTGCCTGGCACGGCAGGCCGAGCGCAGACAGGAACGGCATGATGTTGACCCCATAGGGTGCGCCTTCATTAGGGCTGTTGCCGAATTCCGAAGGCCCGGCAGCAGCCGCTTGCCGGGCATAGTCTGCGCGGGGGATCAGCCGGTCGACATAGGCCATGTAATTGGGCGTGACGAACGCCACCTGGCGCACCGGATCGACCGCAATCCCGCTCCAGTTGAAGACACCCAGATGGCCCGGATAGACCAGCGTGCCCTGCAAAGATGGCGGCGTATATGGCCCTTCATAGCGCAAGCGGCGGAAGGCGATGCGGCAACGCATCTGGTCGAACGGGGAGAGGCCCCACATGCCACTTTCCGTTTCATGGGCGTGGGCGAGGAGGTTCAGCGCCGAGATAGGCTGGGTAGGGGCCGTATGGTCTCCCGGCACGGCCCCGCCGGGCACGGTCGTTTCCGTCACGGGCAGGATCGGCTTGCCGGTCCGCCGGTCGAGTATGAAGATGTTGCCGGTCTTCGTCGGCTGGACCAGCGCGGGCAACTTGCCGCCGGGCAGATCGAGATCGAGGAGGACGGGCTGTGATCCCACGTCCATGTCCCACAGGTCATGATGCACGGTCTGGAATGCCCAGCGCAACGCACCGGTGCGGGCATCGAGGGCCACCACCGAGGTCGCCAGCCGATCGACCGTGGGTGACCGGGCACCGCCGAATTCATCGGGCGTCGCATTGCCCAGCGGCACATAGATCAGCCCCAGCGCCGGGTCATAGCTCGACAGGCTCCAGCTGTTGGGGGAATTGCTGGTATATGACTCCCCCGCAGGCAGCGGTGTCGTAGCGTCGGGGCGACCGGAGTCCCAGTTCCACACCAGCCGGCCGGTCCGCCCGTCAAAGGCGCGCAGCACGCCGGAGGGTTCGTGGACCGAGCGGTTGTCGTCCACCTGCCCGCCAATCACGACCAGCTCGCCCGCGACGACCGGCGGCGATGTGGAATAATAGATCCCCGGCTGCATGCCACCCATGCCCAGGGTGAGGTCCACGGCACCGTCCTTGCCGAAATCGGCGCATGGCTTGCCGCTGCGCGCATCCAGCGCAAACAGGCGGGCGTCGGGCGTGGGCAAAAACAGGCGGGCGGCACAAGGGCTGGTGTCGCCAGCCTGCGCTGGCGGCAGGAAGGACAGGCCACGGCACGTGAGGAAGGGCGCGCTGGCGCTGATGGCGGCATGGGGATCGAACCGCCAAAGCTCGCGGCCCGTTTCGGAATCCAGCGCGATGGCCTGCGCATGGGGAGTACACAGGTAAAGCGCCTCACCGATGGCAAGCGGTGTAACTTCATAGGTGACCGACAGCGGATCGCCGGGCCGCGGCCAATCGCCGGTGTGATAATGCCATGCGGGCACCAGTCGGGCGATATTGGCCGAGGTGATCTGGGCAAGCGGGGACCAGTGCCGGCCTGCTGCATCCCCGCCATAGGCCGGCCACTCGCCGCTGGTGCCGACTTCTGCCTGCGCGGCCGTCGGCAAGTTACCGGAAAGGGTTTGGGGTGCGGCGATCCATGCCGCAATCGCCACCCCCACCGCCGACGCGACGGCAATTTGCAGAGGCAGGGCAGCAAACTTGCGCTTTGCGCGCGGCAGATCGTTGCGCGCGATCCTTCGGCGCACGGGCGCCAGCAGGAGCACGATGCCGAACAGCACCAGCACTCCGCCACGCGGTGCCAGCTGCCACCAGTCCAACCCCACTTCGGCCACCGCCCAGCCCAGCGTTGCCAGCACGATCAGGGCATAAAGCGGAAGTGCCGCTGCGCTTCGCAACAGGATCAGTAGTGCTACCACCAACAGCGCCGCGCCCACCACGATGTAGTACGGCGATCCGCCCAGCTTCAGCAGTGCCAGTCCGCCGAAAACCAGATCGCTGCCGGCCACGGCCAGCATCAAGGCCAGCAGCAGGCGCACGATCGCTCCTCCCTTAACCGCACCCTTCGTGCTCGTGGCATTATCGGGGGGAGTTTGGGAGGCAGACACGTGCGTCACCGAGTGGTCCTTGCTTCGCCTAGGGTACGGCCGGCGCTAGCCGATTGCGGCGCTTTGCCGAATGCCGCCAAGCCGTTTTGGCCGATGGCGCATAGCGATGTCCGCCCAGCTACCACGGCCCGCGCATCGCGCGTCGGACAAGCATCGCTTGGGCAGGTCACGAGGGGGGTGGGCGGCTTGCGGGCCCGCTCCGGGTGAGCCTAGCTACCCTTCACGAGCCGGGAAGCCGGACTGATGACCGAGAGAGAGGCCGCTAAGATGGGTGCAGTGCAGCCCGCAGACCTGGAAGGCGTCGCCGCGATTCTGGCGATACACACGCTGAAGGCGCGATATTTCCGCTGTATCGACAGTCGCGACTGGGCGACGCTGCGCACGCTTTTCACGCCCGATGCCACGCTGCATTTCACCGAAGCGCAGGATGCTCCGCTGGGGCTCGAAGACTCAATCGCCTTCATCGCCAGCGGCATGGAGGGCAGCATCAGCGTCCATCACGGCCATATGCCTGAAATCGAGATCGATACGCCCACCACCGCGCGCGGCATCTGGGCGATGCAGGATCGCCTGTGGTGGCAGCCAAACGAGGCAAGCCGACTGGGTCTCGCCTCGCTGGAGGGCTGCGGCCACTATCACGAAACCTACGAACGCCGGGACGGCATCTGGCGGATACGATCGCTGCTCATGATCAGGCAATGGGTCCACGCCGTGCCCGCCGATGCAGCCGATGACACGAGAATGCAGAACTTGGGAGTGGGTCAATGAACAGGCTTGAGGGCAAGGTCGCCATCGTCACGGGCGGCGCGGGCGGAATCGGTGCGGCCACGGCGCG
>DAICYJ010000198.1 GCA_027311705.1 Novosphingobium sp.
CTTCCGGCGGGCAGATGGCCGCGCGATGCAGCGTGGGCGGCGTCGATCTGGCGCGCAGCATGGTCACGGCCGGGTTCGTGGTCGTGTTGCCCGCTGGGCAAGGCGATTATGCCGATGCCGAGCAGCGGGCACGCCAGTACAAGCAAGGCCTGTGGGGCGCGACATTTGCGGCACCCGCCGAATGGCGCGTGACTCATCCGCGCGAGGTGCGTCCCACCAAGGTTGCGGCTGCATCGATCCCACGAGGAACACCCGCCAAGCCCCGCATTTTCCGCAATGCATTGGGCTGTACGATCAAGGGAAACCGCAGTTACAGGCGAGTTTGGATATACCACCTGCCCGGCACGGAGTTCTATGAGGAAACGCGCGCCGAGGAGCTTTTCTGTACGGAAGCCAAGGCTCAGGCAGCAGGGTATCGGCCGGCTCAGTACCGAGACTAACGGAAGCTTGAAGGGCTACCGCACCCCCACCAGTTCCGCCTGACCCCACGGTGCCACCGGCCCGCCATCGCGGTCCTGAAAGGCTTTGGGCAGTTCTTCGACCATGTCCCAGCTCGCGCCCAGCCGGCCAAAACCGACGCAAGTCGCCGCGAAAATGCCGAGTTCGACGACTTCGGCTTCGGTGAAGTGCTGTTTCAGTTTTGCGGTGTACGCGTCGTCGATCGAGAGGTGATTGGTGGCGAGGCGTTCGCCGTAATCGATGGCGAGCTTTTCGCGTTCGCTGAGGTTCTCTGCTTCGGCGGGACGTTCGAGCGAGCAAACGAGGGCTTCGTCCACACCATCTTCGGCGGCGGTGGCATACCGCACCGCCATGCAGCTGCGGCACTGGTTGTGGAACGCGATGCGCAGGCGCATCAGTTCGGTCAGGCGTTCGGGCAGGGTGCGTTCGGCCCGCAAGGCGCTGAAGAACTTGACGAAGCCCACCGCGGTTGCGGGCTTGTGCGCCATGATGCGCAAGGTGCCGCGTTCCAGCGGGATCAGGGCTTCGGGGTTGGTGAGCGCGCGCAGTTCTTCGTTCCAGCCTTCGTGCTCGATCATGGTGATGCGGGTCATGGCAATTCCTCTCGCTGCGGAGGAGACACCCGGACGGGGGGTTGCGGCAATGCGCACTTGTTATAGGCTGGCTGCCAACTGACCGATCGGAAGGAATGCCATGCGCCGCCTCATGATGCTTATGCCGCTGCTGGCCGCTGCGTGTTCGGAAGGAAATCCGGCGAAGGATGCCGCGCAGGACGCCAGGGACATTGCGCAAGTGAATGCCGCGCAGGATGCCAAGCCGCCGGCCAAGCCGATCAGCCCGCAGCCGATCCTCTATTTCGATGTCACGAAGAACAAGCTCTATGGCTCGGGCTGCAATTTCGTCGCGTCGGACGGCGGGATGGGGGCGGTGCTGCTGGCGCAGAACGAGCGAGCTTTCATGAAGCTGGACGACAATATCGTTGCATTGGCGGCGGACAAGGGCAGCACTGCGCTGCCGCAAGGCGGCTGGTCGCGCTATTCGGGCAAGGAATATGCGCTCACGCTGACGAAGATCGACGGAGGAAGCGACAAGAAGGCGGGCGTGATCGACATGTTCGACGGGCAGATGGTCGTCACCAATCCGCATGACCAGATCGTCTATCAAGCCAAGGGCAACGTGCAGTGCAAGCCGGTGTGAGGGCCTGACGAACCAGGTTCAGGAAGGGCTTCCGGCCACCAGCGCAGCGCCCAGCCAAGGTGCAAAGCTGCGCCATACGTCAATGTGAAAAGCATCCACCGCCTTGCGCCACAGCACGATTTCGACCGTTTCGAACACCGTCCGCGTCGCGCGGCCGACGGCCATGCGCTCCACATCGAGTGGGCACCCCGTTGCGACCAGCGCCACCGCGCCGGGGCCTTCGACGGTAATGCCGACGGCGCGGCATGAGACGTCCACCACGCTGACCAGTTGGCCCGTCTCGTTCTCCAGAACGGTGCCTGCGGGCAGCAGCGCAAGCCACTCGTCCGGGCCAAGGCAGGCAATTCCATCCACCACATCGCCGATGCGCGACGGCAAGACGCGGCCAATGACGGCCGAGAGCACCGCCGGATCGCGCGCGCGCAACGCATAGCGCATCATCGCGGGGGCGATGGCGATGCGGACGCCGGGGGCCGTGAAGGGCTGGTCCAACAGGACAAGGTCTGCAGCAACAGTCTCAGACATCGAGGCGGCTCCCTTCGGCATCGTAGAACACGGTCGAGACGACTTCCGCTGCAATCGCGCCGCCGGGCATCGGCACATGGAGGGTCTGGCCCATCCGCGCCCGGCCGCCGGCCACGACAGCCAGCGCAATCGAGCGGCCCAGCGCCGCACTGTGGTACGATGAGGTCACATGGCCGATCATCGTCATCGGCACGGGTTCGGCGGGATCGACCACGATTTGCGCGCCTTCCTCCAGCACGACAGCGGGATCGCGCGTCAGCAGGCCGACGAGTTGCTTGCGCCCCTCGCGCACCAAGTCGGCGCGGGCGAGCGAGCGTTTTCCGACGAAATCCGGCTTCTTCTTGCCGATGGCCCAGTTCATCCCAGCATCGTCCGGCGTTACCGTGCCGTCGGTATCCTGCCCGATGATGATGAAGCCCTTTTCGGCGCGCAGCACGTGCATGGTCTCGGTGCCATAGGCGACGATGCCATGTTCCTGCCCGGCAGCGTGGATCGCTTCCCACACCATGCGGCCATGCTCGGCAGGCACGTTCACCTCGAAGCCCAGTTCGCCGGTGAAGCTCACGCGGAACAGCCGGGTGGGCACGTCGCAGATCGCTCCTTCGCGCACCGCCATGTGGGGGAATGCTTCGGGCGAAAGGTCGATGCCCTCCACCAGCGGCGCAATCACCTCGCGCGCCTTCGGCCCTTGGACGGCGATCACCGCCCATTGCTCGGTCGTGCTGGTGAGCCACACGTTCAGGTCCGGCCATTCGGTCTGAAGGTAGTCCTCCATCATGCCCAGCACGCGCGCCGCGCCGCCGGTGGTGGTCGTCACGTGGAAGCGGTCCGCCGCCATGCGCCCCGCCACGCCATCGTCAATGATGAAGCCCTGTTCGTTGAGCAGCAGACCATAGCGGCAGCGGCCCGGCTCAAGCGCTTTCCACGGATTGGTGTAGAGCCGGTTGAGGAATTCCGCGGCATCGGGGCCGACGACCTCGATCTTGCCGAGGGTGGAGGCGTCGAACATCCCCACCCGTTCGCGCGTGGCGAGGCATTCGCGCGCGACGGCGGCGTCCATGCTCTCACGCCCTTGCGGAAAATATCGCGCGCGCCGCCATTGCGCGACGTTTTCGAACACCGCCCCGTTGGCGGCGGCCCAATCGTCGATCACCGTCTTGCGCAAGGGCTGGAACAGCGCGTCCTTGTGATGCCCCATCAGAGCGCCGAAAGTCTGCGGGGTATAGGGCGGACGGAAGGTGGTCAGGCCGATTGCCGTCACCGGCTTCGAAAGAGTCTCAGAAGCAATCTGCAAACCATTGAGATTGCTGGTCTTACCCTGATCGGTCGCCATGCCGTTTGTGGTGTAGCGCTTGATGTGCTCGATCGAGCGGAAGCCTTCCTGCACCGCCAGCGCTATGTCGCGCGCCTTCACGTCATTCTGGAAATCGACGAACGCCTTCTGCTTGCTGACAGGTTTTGGCGAGGGAAGGGTGGCGACGACGATACCGTCGCCATAGTTCCAGTTCCCGGAGCACCCGCCGACCGCGCGCAGGTTTTCGACCGTGGTGTCGGGCAGGTATGCACCGAAGGCCGCATCCCACTTCAGGGTGCCGCGTGCGTGGCTCCACAAGTGGACTGTCGGCGTCCAGCCTCCGGCCATGAGCAGGGCATCACACGGCAGTGTGTGAGCAAGGTAATCGTCGTTATGGCAAAGGGTTATGGCCTTTACCTCCAGTCGTCCCTTAACTCCGGTAACGCTGTGGTTCAGATAGACGGCAATGCCCAACGCGTCTGCAGCCGCTTGCAAATCGGACGATACGGCAGGGCGGACGTCGACAATCGCAGCGATGGTCACACCCGCTTCGGCCATCGCCAAGGCATCGCGCCAGCCGCTGTCGTGACTGGCCATCACCACAACCGCACGGCCCACCGCCACGCCAAAGCGCAGCGCGAGCGCGCGCCCGGCGCTGGCCAGCATCACGCCGGGCACATCGTTGCCATCGAACACCAGCGGGCGCTCGATGGCCCCTTGTGCCAGCACGACTTCGCCCGCGCGGATGCGCCACAGCTTTTCGCGCGGGCCCGCTGCCTGAGAAGGCGCGAGGTGATCGGTGAGGCGCTCCACCGCGACGACGAAGTTCTGGTGATAGTGGCCAATCGCCGTGGTGCGCGAAAAGACGGTGACGCCCAGCGCGGCCAGTTTAGCCAAGCTTTCCGCCAGCCAAGCCCACTGCGCCGGATCGGCCAAGGCGCCACCGCCCGGCTCTTCCTGCTCGTCGATCAGGATTACCCGGCCGCCGGTTGCCGCAGCATCCATCGCCGCCGCGATGCCTGCGGGGCCGGCCCCGATCACCAGCAATTCGCAATGTGCATACGTCGCGCCGTAATGGTCCGGATCGCGTTCCTTGGGGCTTTCGCCAAGCCCCGCCATTTTGCGGATCGCCGGCTCGTAAAGCTTTTCCCACGCCGAGCGCGGCCACATGAAGGTCTTGTTGTAGAACCCCGCTGGAAAAAGCGCGCCGAGCCTGTCGTTGATCGCGCCGAAATCGGTCTTCAACGAAGGGTAGCGGTTCTGGCTCTGGGCAATCAGCCCATCGTGCAACGCGACCGAAGGCGCGCGCAAGTTCGGCGTTACCCGGCCCGGCCCGCGGTCCACGGTAACGAGCGCGTTCGGCTCCTCCACCCCGGTCGCCAGCAGCCCGCGCGGGCGACGATACTTGAACGAGCGGCCGAACAGCATCTGCCCGCCCGCCACCAGCGCCGACGCCAGCGTATCGCCAGCGAACCCGCGAAAATCCTGCCCATCGAAGCGGAACGACAGCGGCACGGCGCGGTCGATCCGTCCGCCCTTGTCCAGCCGATAGCCGCTCACTTGGCGGGCTCCCCGGCTTTGTAGGTCGTTTCGAAGCGGTCGCTCACGGTGTCGCGCACCGCATTGAAGAACCGGCCGCAGCCGTGGATGTGCCGCCAGCGTTCATGGTGCCGTCCGCGCGGATTGCGGCGGATGTAGAGGTACTTTTCCCAGTCCGCGTCGCTTTCGCTCGATGGATCGGCGGGCCGCGCGATATGCGCCTGTCCGCCGTTGACGAACTCCACTTCGGGGCGATCTTCCTCGCAATAGGGGCAGTGGATGAGCAGCATGGAGCCTCAGTGCGCGACCGCTGCGGCGGCCGCCTCGTCGATGAAACGCCCGGTGCGGAACCGGTCGAGATTGAACGGCGCGTTGATCTTGTGCGGCGCGTCATGCGCGATGGTGTGGGCCAGCAGATCGCCCGCGCCGGGCGTCGCCTTGAACCCGCCCGTGCCCCAGCCGCAGTTGACGTAAAGCCCCGGAACCGGCGTTTTGCCCAGAATGGGCGAACGGTCCGGCGTCACGTCCACGATGCCGCCCCAGGTGCGCAGCATCCGCATCCGCGAAAAGATTGGAAAGATCTCGCAGATGGCGGCGAGGGTGTGTTCGATGATGTGGAACGCGCCGCGCTGCGAATAGCTGACGTATTGGTCGGTGCCTGCGCCGATCACCAGCTCGCCCTTGTCTGACTGGCTGATATAGGCGTGAACCGAGTTCGACATGACCACGCAGGGGAAGATCGGCTTCACCGGTTCGGATACCAGCGCCTGCAGGGGATAGCTTTCCAGCGGAAAGTCCAGCCCGGCCATCTGCATCACGACCGACGTGCTGCCCGCCGCCGACACGCCGATCTTTTTGGAGGCGATGAACCCGCGCTCGGTCTCCACCCCTTGCACCGCGCCATCGGGCCCGCGCCGTATGCCGGTAACCGCGCAGTTCTGGATGATGTCGACGCCCAGCGCCGCTGCACCGCGCGCATAGCCCCACGCGACACTGTCATGCCGCGCGGTGCCGCCGCGCCGCTGCAACGCGCCGCCCAGCACCGGGTGGCGCGCGGTGGGCGAAATGTCGAGCGGGGGGCAATAGGCCTGGCATTCCTCGGCACTCAGCCATTCGTTGTCGACGCCGTTCAGGCGGTTGGCGTGAATGTGCCGCTTGGCGCTCTGCACATCGTGGACGTTGTGCGCCAGCATCAGCACGCCGCGCTTGGAGTACATGACGTTGTAGTTCAGCTCTTGCGAAAGGCCGTCCCACAGCTTCACCGCGTGATCGTAAAGATGTGCGCTTTCGTCGTAGAGGTAGTTCGAGCGAATGATCGTGGTGTTCCGCCCGGTGTTGCCGCCGCCCAGCCAGCCCTTTTCGATCACCGCGACGTTGCGGATGCCATACTTGCTGGCGAGGTAGTAGGCCGCGCCAAGGCCATGTCCGCCCGCGCCGACAATGATCGCGTCGTACTCGGCCTTCGGTGCCTTGTCAGGCCACTGTTCGGGCCAGCCCTTGTGGTCTTGCAGCGCCTGCGCAAACAGGTTGAAGCCGCTAAAGCGCATCAGTCTTCACCCCGCGTCGGGGCAGTATACATCACCAGCGACAGCGCGCCATCGGGGCAGGCGGTCAGGTGCGGCGCACCGGGCGCGCGAACGATGTAGTCGCCCGGCCCATACGTCGCCATGCCATCGCTGAAGCTGCCTTCGAGCACGTAGACCTGCTCGATTTCGGCGTGTTCGTGCATGGCGGCGGTCGCGCCCGGCTCGGTCTTCATCAGCCATGTGCGCAAGCCGGCCTGCGCGTCTTCCAGCAAGGGTTTGATCACGAAACCGGGCGAGCCGCATTCCTGCCAATCACCGCCAGCACGGCGCAGTGCCGATCCGCTTGCCGGCACGCCCAGCACATCGCCGCCCACCGCTTCGAACATCAGACGGTTTCCCCCGAAAGAGCCGCGCGCGAACGCTCGACGTAAAAGGCCTTGAACGCGTCGACCAGCTTTTCCTCCACCGAATACATGCCCTGCCGATATCCGTCGCCGCGGATGCCGGCGTGGTTGATGCTGGAAAGGTGGCTGTCCTGCGCATTGGTGGCGCGCCATACGGCCGCGAGATTATCCGAGTCGTAATCCACGCCTTCAACTGCCTCTTCGTGCACGAGCCAGCTGGTGCGCAGCAGCGTGCGGTCCGGCCCCAGCGGGGTAAGAGAGAAGGTGACCACGTGATCGCCGCAGAAATGGTGCCAGCTGTTGGGCTGGGTCCACACCGAAAGGCTGGTCGGTTCGTCAAGCCCATGCGGCCAGATCGGCTTATTGCAGGCGGGCTTGCCATCCAGCGTTTGCGACACCGCACCGTTGGCCAGCGGCAGACGGGCGACGCGGTGCCACCAGTTGTCGGGAAATTCGATCAGGTCGTGCCCGATGCCCATCTCGTTCCAATGCAAGCGCTGTTCTTCCAGCATCTGGTCGAACGCGGCATCGTCGACGACGTCGCCCTCACCGTCTTCGGGCAAGCCCTTGCCGAAGCCGTAGGTGGAGAGCGACTTCATCAATTCCGGATGGCTGGCATCGCAGTGATAGCACTCGCGATTGTTCTCCATCACCAGCTTCCAGTTGGCCGGTTCGATCAGGTCGTCCTGCACCGCCACCTTCAGCTTATCCAGCTGGTAGATGCTTACCTGCTCGGCGATGTCGGCTTTCGCGCGATCAATGGGTGGCGGATTGTCGGACAGGCACAGGAAGATCAGCCCGCCGATGTTCTCGATGGCGACGGGACGCAGGCCGAAGGTTGCCTTGTCGAAGTCCTCCGGCATGTTGCGCGCGGCCAGCAGCTTGCCGTCGAGCGCGAAGGTCCACTGGTGGTAGGGGCAGGTGATGCGCGCGTTGCTGCCATTGGCGGCGTCGCACAGCTTCGCGCCGCGATGGGTGCAGGTGTTGTGGAACGCGCGGATTTCGCCGTCGCGCCCGCGCACAACGATCACCGAAGTCTGGCCCAGTTCGAACAGGAACCAGTCGCCGGGGTTCTTCACATGCGCCACGGTGCAGGCATAGAGCCACACCGATTTCAGCATGACCTCAACGTCGAAGCGGTAGGCTTCTTCGCTGACGTACAATTTCTGCGGCAGGGTAAAGCCGGGGCGATCCTGTTTCAGCAGCTCCGCAATTCCATCGAAATTGATCATCGCACTAGCTCCGCAAGGCGAGGTTTTCCGGGTCGAAGGGCGAGTCTGGGATCACCACGGCCCCATGCACATTGCCAAGTATCACGATTTCTAGCTCGGTGCCGGGGGTTGCGTGTTCGGGTGCGACCATTGCCAGCGCCAGGCTCTTGCCCGTGCGCCAGCCATAGCCGCCGGAGGTCGCGCGGCCAACCAGCGCGCCATCACGGAAAATCGGTTCGGAGCCACGCGCATCGGCGTCGGTCACGCCCAGCACTTCCAGCGTGACGAACTGCCACTTCAGCCCGGCTTCCTTGCGCGCCAGCAGGCCTTCTCGGCCGTGGAAAGCGGGCTTCTTGAAGCTGACAAAGCGGTCCAGCCCGCTTTCGAGCGCAGCATACTCGATCGAAAGTTCGCGCGGGATCAGCTTGTAGCTTTTCTCGATGGCCATCGCGGTCATCGCGCGGATGCCGAACGGCTTGATCTGGAATTCCGCGCCCGCTGCCATCAGCTTGTCGAAGATGTAGTTCTGCATCTCGATCGGATGGTGGATTTCCCAGCCCAGCTCGCCGATGAAGTTCACCCGCAGCGCATCGACCGGGGCCGCACCGATGGAAATGCGCTGGCCGGTGAGCCAGGGAAATGCCTCGGTCGAAAGATCGGCGCTGGTCAGTTGTTTCAGCACATCGCGCGATTTCGGGCCGGCGAGGACGAGCACGCCCATCGCGGTCGTCAGCCGTTCGAACCGCACCGATCCGTCGGTGGGCAGGGCCTGCACCAGATAGTCGTGGTCATGCTTTTCGTATGCGCCCGCCGAAACGAGGTAGTAGCTCTGCGGCCCGCGCTTGTAGACGGTGAATTCCGACCGCACGCCGCCATGCACCGTCAGCAGATATGACAGCGAGACGCGGCCGATCTTCTTGGGCACCACGTTGCTGAGCAGGCCGTTGAGCCAGTCTTCCGCGCCGGGGCCGGAAATCAGGCACTTGGCGAAGGCGCTCATGTCCTGCAGGCCGACATGCTCGTTCACGTGGCGGCATTCAGCACCGACGAATTCGAAATAGTTGGAGCGGCGGAACGACCACTTTTCGCGGATCGGCTCACCCGGCACATCCGGGTGGTTGTGGTTCAGGATCACGTCGGGCCGGTCGAGATCGGCGTCGGTCAGCTCGTAACCCTCAGGCGCGAACCAGTTGGGGCGTTCCCAGCCGAAAACGCTGCCGAACACTGCGCCCAGATCCTTCATCCGGCCATAACACGGCGTCTGCCGCAAGGGGCGCGCGGCCTCGCGCTCCTCGTCCGGGTAGTGGGTGGTGAACACCTTGGCATAGGCTTCCTCGTTCTTTTCGACGAGGTAGCCCATGCCGGCGTAATCGCCGAAGCGGCGGGGATCGACACCCATCATGTCGATCCCCGGCTCGCCTTCCACGATCCATTGCGCAAGTTGCCACCCGGCACCGCCTGCTGCGGTGATGCCGAAACTGTGGCCTTCGTTAAGCCAGAAGTTGCGCAGACTTCCGGCCGGTCCGACGATGGGCGACCCGTCGGGCGTATAGGCGATTGCGCCGTTGTAGACTTTCTTGACGCCGACCTCACCAAAGGCCGGCACGCGTGCAATCGCGGAAAGGATATAGGGTTCGAGGCGGTCCAGCGCGTCCGGGAACAGTTCGTATTCGCTGTTGGCGGCGGGGCCGTTCACATAACAGGCGGGTGCGCCCACTTCATAGGGGCCGAGCAGCAGACCGCCGGCTTCCTCGCGCATGTACCAGCTGGCGTCGGATTCGCGCAGCACGCCCATTTCGGGCAGGCCCTGCTTGCGCCGCTCCATGATCGCGGGGTGCTGTTCGGTGACGATGTACTGGTGCTCGACCGGGATCACAGGCACGTCGATGCCCACCATCGCACCGGTCTGCCGGGCAAAGCTGCCCGTGGCGGAAACCACGTGTTCGCAGGTGATATCGCCCTGATCGGTCGAGACGACCCATTCGCCGCCAGGCTTCTGCACGATGCCGGTCACAGTGGTGTTGCGATAGATTTTAGCGCCGCGCTGGCGGGCACCCTTGGCAAGGGCCTGCGTCAGGTCGGCAGGCTGGATATAGCCGTCCGCCGGGTGGCGGATCGCGCCGAGCACGTCCTGCATTTCGGCCAGCGGCCAGATGGCCTTGACCTCATCCGGCGTCAGGAAATCGACTTCGACGCCGATGGTTTTGGCCACGCCGGCGTAATAGCGATACTCATCCATCCGATCGCGCGTGGTAGCGAGGCGGATGTTGCTGACGTTGGAAAAGCCAACGTTGAGTTCGGTTTCCGCTTCCAGCGTGGGATAGAAATCCACCGAATACTGGTGCAGCTTGCCGACCGAATAGCTGAGGTTGAACAGCGGCAGCAGCCCCGCCGCGTGCCAGGTCGATCCGCTCGTCAGTTCCTTGCGCTCGATCAGCGCGACATCCGACCAGCCCAGCTTGGCGAGATGATAAAGCGTGCTGACGCCCACGACGCCGCCGCCAATAACCACAACGCGCGCGCTCGTCTGCATAACACCTCGTTTCAGGGTCGGAACCGTACCCGCCGGGCTATGCCAGCCGGGCCGGGTGGGGGAAATGGGGCAGTAGGGCTATCGGAAACACTAATGGTTGATATCAGGAATGCTTAATCCGCATCACGTTTGCGGCAGTCTCGACAGCAGATGCGCGACAGTCACGACCAGTGCGCATCCGGCGAGCGCCAGCCACGGCAGCACCCCGGCGCGCCGCACGAAGCCAACGCCATTCGCTTCGGCCATGTCTGCCGGAAATCGGCCCTTGTCCTGCACGTAATGGCGGAACGCGAACACGGGCAGGATCAGCAACACGCCGATCAGCCCGTTGCGCAAGGTGCCTTCGCCCCACACGTCCGCGCCTGCGCCCATGAAGGCCATATTGACGAAGCCGAACACCGCGCCCGTCGCCAGCAGCCATGTGGGGCAGCGGAATGGGCGCTCCCAGTTGCCCCGGTCGATGCGGTGGATCCAGCCCGATTGCAGGTTCAGGAAGTTGAACACCATGTAGCAGACGTTGCTGATCATCAGCACGGCGAAGTAGTCCGACGCGAGTAGCAGGATCAGGTTGAAGCCAAGGTCGGTCCACATCGCCGCGGTCGGCGCGCCGTGGCTGTTTACTCGGCTGAGATACTTCGGCAGCCAGCCATCGACCGACGCCTGATAGAGCGTGCGCGACGATCCCATCATTGATGTCATCACGATCAGCAACAGCGACAGGATCAGCATGGCGATGAACACGTTGGCGATCACCGGCCCGGCATGCAGGATATTCGCCAGCGCCAGCGCCACGCCGGACCCGTCATAAATGCGCGGATCGAGCAGCCCGTCCAGCCCCAGCGAAGCCTGGAACGCCAGCGGCACCAGCGCGAAAATCACGATGCACAGCATGCCCGATGCTATCAGCGCGCGCGGCGTATCGCGCGCCGGGTTCTTGAACTCGCGGGTATAGCAAACCGCCGTCTCGAACCCATAGGTCGACCAGCCAGCACCGAACATCGCCCCCATCAACAGCGTGATGCCATAGGCGTCCCACGTGCCGAAATGCACATTCCCCACCGCATCGTGGACCAGCGGCAACAGCGGGAACAGGTTTTCGGTCGGCAAATCACCGGTGATGAGCGGAACAAGCCCGACGAGGATCAGCGGCGCAAGGCAGGCGACGCCCAGAATCTTCTGCGCGAAGGCCGCCCGCGCCGCACCGTGGTGCTGCAAAGCGAAGGTGAGCAGCAAGAACGCGCTGCCGATGATCGATACGGCATTGATCCTGAAGTTCAGACCTTCGCGGATGAATCCAAGGTCGAAAAGCGTCACATGCCAAGTATTGATCGCGGCATCGGGAGCAAACAGGCTGGCCATCACATAGCCCGCGCCAAGGCTGGTCCCCAGCGTCAGCACCGGCGACCACGCCAGCCAGTTGCACCACACCGATATCGGCGCGACGAACTTGGAATAGGGCAGCCACGCCGCCGCGCCATAGACCGAGGCACCGCCCGACTTGTGCGGATAAAGCCCGGCGATCTCGGCATAGACGAAGCTCTGCATGAACCCCATCAGGATCGAGACGATCCAGATTACCCAACTGGGCTGGCCGATGATCGTGGCGATGCCGCCCATCGTCAGCAGCACGCCCGCCGGCACGCCGCTCGATGCCCAGAATGCATCCTTCCAATCGAGGCTGCGGTGGAGTTCGCCGGCTGGCGGGTGGATCAGGTCGTCGGCATGGGCTGCCGCCACGGCGATGTCTTCGGCGATCATCGCTGTGCGCGCTCCCAGTCCGGTGCCACGTAGTAAGGTGCGTTCGATGGTGCGAGCAGGGGCTTGCCCAGAATGTGGTCCGCGCCCTTTTCGCCGATCATGATCGTCGGCGCGTTGAGGTTGCCGGTCGTGACGGATGGCATCACCGAGCTATCCACCACGCGCAGGCCTTCCACGCCGATCACGCGCAATTCGCTGTCGACCACGGCCATCGGGTCGTCTGCCGCGCCCATCTTGCAGGTGCACGACGGGTGATAGGCGCTCTCCACCTTGTTGGCGATGAAGGCGTCGATCGCCTCGTCGCTGGTCACGTCCTCGCCCGGCTGGATTTCGCGCCCGCGCCACTGCTTGAACGCGGGCTGGGCAAAGATCTCGCGCGTCAGCCGCACACAAGCGCGCATTTCTTCCCAGTCGTCGGGGTGGCTCAAGTAGTTGAAACGGATCACCGGTTTGTCGCGCGCATCGGGCGAACGCAGCGTCACCGAGCCTCGGCTTTTCGACCGCATGGGGCCGACATGCGCCTGAAACCCGTGCTCGCTGGCGAGCGATGTGCCGTCGTAACTGACCGCCATTGGGAAGAAGTGGTACTGGATGTCGGGATAGCGCACGCCCGCCTTGCTGCGGATGAACCCGCAGGTCTCGAAATGGTTGGTCGCGCCAAGTCCGGACCGCAGGAACAACCAGCGCGCGCCGACCTTGGCCTTGCCCAGCAGGTTGGCGTGGCTGAACAGCGTGACGGGCTTGGTGCAGGCGATCTGGAAGTAGAACTCCAGGTGATCCTGCAAATTCGCGCCGACACCGGGGCGGTCCGCCACCACCGGAATTCCCAACGCGCTCAATTCCGCCGCCGGGCCGATGCCTGACAGCTTGAGCAATTGCGGTGAATTGATTGGGCCGCCGGCAAGGATCACCTCACGGTTCGCCCGCGCTTCGTGGTGCCGCCCGCCTTGTTCATACGCCACGCCGACCGCGCGATTGCCTTCGAACAGGATGCGGCTGGCCAAGGCGCCGGTCACCACCTTCACATTTGGCCGCTTCATCGCGGGGCGCAGGTAAGCCTTGGCGGCGGAGCACCGCTCGCCCTTGCGCACCGTCATGTCCATGCGGCCGAAGCCTTCCTGGCGGAAGCCGTTGACGTCGTCGGTCAGCGCGTAGCCCGCTTCCTTCGCAGCATCGAGCCATGCCTGATTGAGCGGGTTCTTCAGCGATCCATAGCAGGTGTCCAGCGGGCCATCGCCGCCGCGATATTCGTTGCCGCCCTCGGCCCGGCGCTCGGCACGTTTGAAGTAGGGGAGCACCGACGCATAATTCCAACCGCGCGTGCCTTCTTCCTCCCACCGCTCGAAATCGAGCGGATTGCCACGGATGTAGACCAGCCCGTTGATCGAGGACGATCCGCCAAGCCCTTTGCCGCGCGGTGTGTGCAGCTTGCGTCCGTTTAGGTGGGGTTCGGGTTCGGATTCGTATTGCCAGTTCCACCGGCTAGTATTCATCGGAATCGCCAGCGCGCTGGGCATCTGGATGTAGATCGACTTGTCGGACCCGCCGAATTCCAACACCAGCACGCGGTTGGTTCCGTCGGCACTCAGCCGGTCTGCCAGCACGCATCCGGCCGATCCCGCGCCGACGATAATGTAATCCCAATCCCCCTCAGTATGGGGCATCGATCGGCTCCATCGCCACGTAAACGCTTTTCAGGCGGGTGAAGTGGTGGATGGCTTCACGGCTGTTTTCAAAGCCAATTCCCGATTGCTTGAAGCCGCCGAACGGCATTTCGATGGGGCAGATGTTGTAGGTGTTGATCCAGCAAGAACCGGCATCCAGCGCCGCGATCACCCGGTGCGCCCGCGTCAGGTCGCGGGTGAAAACGCCCGCCGCAAGGCCGAATTCGGTGGCATTGGCGCGCTCGATCACCTCGTCCTCGCCGTCGAACGGCAG
>DAICYJ010000202.1 GCA_027311705.1 Novosphingobium sp.
CATGCCGATGCTGGCGTCCTTCCACACAAACGCGCCCGCTTCGGCCACCGCGCTTTCGCCGGGGTCCAGCTCGATTTCCACGAACTGGAGTTCCTGTCCCTTGATCTCGAAATCGATGTCATCGGCCACGCTTGCGCTGCGGCTGTGATGGCGGCTCTGGTCCCACGGGCTGTTCGCAACCATTGATCGGTCCTTTCGTTGCTTTCCCGGCAACGATAGCCCGCGAATTGTGAAAATGCAGTGGCGGTTTTTGGGTTCAGGCCGTTAGAATTCAGGCTATGGCCGCCGGGGGCAGGGCCAGTGCAAATGCTTCCGATTCATTCAGTGGCATGCCCAGATAGTATCCTTGGCCAAACTGACATCCCATCTCCACCAGTGCCGCACCTTGTTCGGGCGATTCGATCCCCTCCGCCACAACCGACAAATTCAGGTTTTCGGCCAGATCGAGAATGGCGCGGATGATGTTCCTGCTCTTGGGGTCATCCATCGATGCGATAAACGACCGGTCGATCTTCAGCGTGTCGAACGGCAGGTTCTGCAAATAGCTCAGTGACGAATAGCCGGTGCCGAAATCGTCGAGGCTGGTGCGCACGCCCGATGCGCGCACGTCTTCCAGCACTTGTCGCGTGCGCTCGGCATCGATGATCGCCACGCCCTCGGTCACTTCCAGCCGCAGGCATTCGGGCGGCACGCCGGTTTCCACCAACACGCGCTGTACGCTCTGGGCGAAATTGGGCTGCAGGAACTGCTGTGGCGCAATGTTGATGCTCACAAACGGCGGCTCGCTTCCGCGCAAGCCTTCGTGCAGCCGCGCAATGGCGGCGCAGGCCTGCCGCAGCACCCAGTCGCCGATAAAAACGATCAGCCCGCTTGCCTCGGCCAGTGGGATGAATGCACCCGGTTCGATCAGCCCGCGTTCCGGGTGGTTCCAACGAATCAATGCTTCGAATCCGCGCAGCTCGCGGTTGCCGTCGAGTGCAAAGATTGGCTGATAATGCAGCACGAACTGGTGTTCGCGGATGGCGTCGCGCAGTTCGCGCTCCAACGTCATGCGGTTGCGCGCTTCCGACCCCAATTCTTCGGTAAACGTCACGATGCCACCGCGCCCGCCAGCCTTTGCCTCGTACATCGCCAGATCGGCATCGCGGCGGATCTGTTCCACGTCCTCATAATGCGCTTCGCTGTGTGCGATGCCGATCGACGCACCGACCGAAAGCCGGTCGCCATCGTGGCGCACCGGTTCGCGCAGCGCTTCCAGCATGGCGGCCGCTAGCCGGGCAGGGACCAGCTGGTCGGGCAACGGATCGAGCAACACCACGAATTCGTCGCCGCCCACGCGCGCCAGCGTGGCATGCCATGCGGGGTTGGCCTTGATGTCGGCACCCTGAAGCGTTTCAATCGCCGCTTCGAAACGCTCTGCCACGGCAACCAGCAGTTCGTCGCCGGCATGGTGGCCATACTTGTCGTTGATCGCCTTGAACCCGTCGAGGTCGATTACCATCACGGCCAGCCCGATGCGGTCGGGCGGCAGCCGTTCGAACGCGCTGCGCGAACGTTCGCCCAGCAACACGCGATTGGGCAGGCCGGTCATCGCATCGTGCAGTGCATCGTGCAACAAGGCGGCGCGGGCGCGCTCGCGCTCCACCACGCGGGCGAGCTGGGTGCCGGCCTGGGTGATGGTCAGCAGGATGTTATCCTTATCGACCATCGGCTTGCGCGAACAGAATTCCAGCACAGCGACCACGCCATCGCCAATCAGAATGGGGAAGGCACAGGCCGAAACGAGCCCGCAAGCCAGCGCTTCCTTGCGCCTGCAAAACCAGGTTTCGTCGGGAAAACTGTCGATCCAGTGGGGGTGTTCGTCACGAAGGACGCGGCCGGGCAAGCCTTCGCCGGGCAAAAAACGCATCCCGCGCGATGCCTCCACAAAGTCGAACAGACGGTCGGGATTTGCGGCGTACCAAGTATCGCAAGCAGTCACCGCGCTGCGATCTTCGGTAATGATATACGAGTTGCCGAAGTCCCAGCCCAAGTGGGAGCAGATTTCCTTCAGAGCGAGGTCGAGTACCGATGCGAAATCGTTCGACTGGTTGGCATAATCGGTGATCCGCTGCAGCAACGCCAGCCGCACCTGGCTTTCATAAAGCTCTCGCAGGCCCCGTTCGGCAATGGCCTCCGCTTCAATCCGTGCCTTGCGTTCGCGATCGAGTTGCCGACGCAATTGCACCACGGTTTCAGCTCTGTGGGCTGGGTCTGCCGCCTTCGCCACAGCCGATGTGGCATCGGCCCATAGACTGGTGCTGTCTGGGATCGGTATCGAAACATGCTTCATGCAGTCCACCGCACCGCGAGGCGGCACACGGGGTCGCCATCGGCCATGCAGCCCAGATGCTCCACCTCGGCCACTTCGCCATAGTGTACGGCGGAGCCTTCGATAAAGCCCTGCGCCAGCCGGCACAATTGCCGTGGCGATCGATAACCCACGCCCAGCCGACCATCGTCGAGATCGTGGAAATGGAAGTGCGGGCAGGCCGCGCCGGCATAAAGCTTGTGCACTTCGGGGTGGATGATCCCGTTCACGCTGGTAACGAACGAACGCGCGCTGGCGTGCAGAGCAAAGAAATCCCCGTACCGTTCGGCCAACAAGGGGATTGCGCGTTGGCCGAACCATCGCAGCACTTCGCCGGGTTCGGCGCCCAGCGCCCCGGAAGCCGCCATGACCAGTCCCATCAGTTCGCTATCGGGATAGCTGCCCAGCGAGGAATATGTGCCGCTTGCGCCCGATGACTGCACAAGGCTGTCCCACGCCGGCGCGCCGTGCTCTTGCGTGACCGCGTCTTCCAGCACGTTGAAAATGACGCCTTTCATGGGCCCTGTCCATTGCGCCGCGACGTACTGCCGCGAACAAGGCTGCTGATGGCATTGAATATGGCGACAAGCCGTGAAGCGCGGCCTGCGCACCAATGCCTAGGGGGCCGATAACCATGCTTACGGGGTGGGCGTTGGT
>DAICYJ010000220.1 GCA_027311705.1 Novosphingobium sp.
GGTGCAATGGCACGGTTCGCTAGGTCCGAACGTGCGGGTGCGGCTGCGCGGCGATCCATCCGCCCCGAAGCCGCGCGAGATGGGAGAATCGCCCGATCACCAGCCCCGGTTCGAATAGGGTGGTCAGGTGACTCAACAGTACAAATTGTTCCTATTTGGTTATATTGTTGAAATGTAGGATCCAACATCGCACATGCGCGCTGCCATTGGGAGCGCTCGTCATGAACATCATCGAACTTCAAAAAGCCATTGGTACCAAGGCGGACGGCATTTGGGGCGAGGGGTCGCGCAAGGCGCTGCTCAATGTGTTCGCCAACCCGCAAGCATCGAAGCTGACGCAGGCCGAGGCCAAGGGCATCGCCGTGCGGCTGAACGTGAGCGTCCAGCAGTTGCAGGCGGTGGCGACGGTGGAAGCGGCCGGCAGCGGTTTCGACAAGGCGAGGCGGCCCAAAATCCTGTTCGAGCGGCACAAGTTCCACAAATATACCGGCGGCAAATATTCGGTCTGTGCGTTCAGCAATCCCGGTTCAGGCGGGTATCACGAAAGCAGCTGGGACAAGCTGCTGGGTGCCATTGGGACCGGGGCAGTGGACGCCGCCTTCATGGCCTGTTCGTGGGGCCGCTTTCAGGTGCTGGGCGAGTATTGGGACGACTTTGGCTATGCCTCGCCCATTGCGCTGGCTTTGTCGACGGTCGCGTCAGAAGCGGCGCACTACGAACTGCTGTGCCATTATGTTGAACATTTCCGGTTGCAGGACGAACTGGCCACGCTGTCGGCCAATCCCGAAACGTGCCGCGCGTTTGCCAAGGCGTACAACGGGCCCGGCTATGGGAGGTTTGGCTATCACGCCAAGCTGGCAGCGGCGATGAGGTAAAGCCGGGCAACGCGCGAAAAATCGGCTGTGCCCGGAACTATCCGTACGCCGCCGGATTGAGACAGCGTGACTGAGCGCATGAAGTGACTTCCCGGGCGTCGGCAATGCCGGCGCCTTTTTTTGTGCCTGCTCTCGTGTTTCGCGAAAGAGGAGCGGGGGCGGATTGCGCCGCCCCCGACCAATCAGGTCAGAGCAGCTTCCAGGTGATCGGAACCGTGACCGACGTTGCGCCGCCCGGAGGGGCGGGCAGGGTGCCGGCGCGGGCCGGGAGGGCCAGCGCTTCGCGATCGAGCGTCGACGATCCGGACGGAGCGACCAGTTCGGTGCGTTCGACCGAACCCGATGCGCCGATATATACCTTCACGCGGGCAGTGCCTTCCTCGCCGCGCATCTGCGCGGTGCGCGGATACGTCTGCTTGGAGGCAATCGCACGGGCGACCTGCTTGATCCAATCGGCAGACTGGGCCTGAGCCGGCGCGGTTGAAAGCGCCAGGGCCGACAGACCCAGAAGGATGGACGAGGTTACGGTTTTCAGCATCGAGGTGTCGCTTTCATGTTTGCCCGCAGGCGGGTGTTGAACTTTGTGGATCGTGGTGGGTGATGTCGGGCCGCAGCCGGATTAGGGGGTTCAGAATTCCGACCAGTCGTCCTCCACCCGCAACGCGGCGTTTCCGTGGAACTGGGCAGCCGGAGAGGGGGCGGGCGCGGATTTGGCAACAGGGGCGGCAGCTTTGGCCGGCGCCGGCGTCGGCCTGGCTTTCGTGGCCGGCGCGCGGGCGGGCTGGGCTGAACTCGCCGGCAAGGCGCGCGTTCCCGCCACGCGGAAGCGCGCGAGTTGCTCGACCAGATTTTCCGTCTCGATCGACAGGTTGCGCGTGCCGGCAGAGGTTTCCTCCACCATCGCGGCGTTCTGCTGGGTGAAGGAATCCATGGCGGCTACCATCGACGAGATTTCGGCGATACCGACCGCCTGCTTCTCGGCAGCTTCGGCGATCTCGTCCACGAGGCTGGAGACCGCGCTGACTTCGCCGACGATCTGACGCATGGCCTCGCCGCTGCTTTCGACCAGCGACACGCCGCCGCCAACTTGCTCGCTGCTGGTGGTGATCAGGGCCTTGATGTCCTTTGCGGCATCGGCTGAACGCTGCGCCAGCGCGCGGACTTCGTTGGCGACCACGGCAAAGCCACGGCCGGAATCGCCCGCCCGTGCCGCTTCCACGCCGGCGTTGAGCGCAAGGAGGTTGGTCTGGAAGGCGATGCCATCGATCACGTTGACGATTTCGGCCATCTCGCGAGACGAAACCTCGATGCTGCGCATGGCCTCCACCGCCTGGCGGGCGATGCCTTCCACCTTATCGGCCGTGGCGCGTGCCACGCCCAGGCGGCTGCTGGTCTGCCGGGTGTTGTCGGCGGTGATCTTCACCGTGCCGGTGAAATCGGCCAGAGTGCGGGCGGTTTCGGCCAGTGAGGTTGCCTGCTGTTCGCTTCGCTCCGAAAGGTCGGAAGTGGCGGCGGCGATTTCGTGGGTGCCCAGCTTGATCGTGGTGCAACCGTCCACGATCTTGGCCAGCACGCCCGACAAAGCGCCAACGGCCGAGTTGAAATTGACATGCAGTTCGGCCAGCGCGCCTTGGCCGTTTTCTGCCACTCGGTGGGTCAGGTTGCCCTGCGCCAATGCTTCCAGTCCGCCGCCAATCGCATCGATCGTGGCCTTGGTTTCCTGCGCACGGGCGATTTCAGCCTGCGCGCGCTCGTGGTCCGCAGCAAACAGATCCTTGAACCGGTCGAGCGCACGGGCGAGGTTGCCCACTTCATCGCTGCGGCCAATGCCGGGGAGATCGACATTGAGATCGCCTGCTACGAGCCGGCTCACCGCTTCGCTCATCCGGTTGATCGGCCGGGCGATATTGTGCATCAGCAGCACCAGCAACAGCACCGCGACGAGCAAGCCGGCGCAGATTGCGCCGATCAGGAACATGCGCGCCTGGATGTAGATCCTGGCACTGCGCGACGATACGGCGGAGGCTTCCTTGCCGTCTCGCTCTACCATCTGCAGGATATTGTCTTCCAGCCCGTAGAACGCATCGAGCGCTTCGCCTTCGAGCAGGCCTGCGGCACCGGCATTGTCTGTCTGCGCCAGTTGCAGCAATTGCTCGTTCTGCGCGGTATAGGCCGTCCAACCGCTTTGAAGCTGGTCGAGTGCTGCCTTGCGCTCGCCGGACTGGGCGTTCTTGCCATAATCGAGCAACAGCCCGTCGATCACCGCTTGGGCGTTGCGCACCATCTTTTCGGTGCGCGGGCTGGGGCTCTCGACCATGTCGCCCTGCTTGATGCGGTACTGCGCGATATAGGCATGGATATCGCCCAGCGACTGGGCCGCAGGCAGCCAGCGGCTGCGCAGTTCGGTCGACAAGGTGTTGACTTCGCCGATCTTCGCCACAGCGAACAGGCCCATGGCTGCCATCACGGCAAGGAGCAGGGCAAAGGCAGTTACGAACTTTGCCGATATGTTGAAGCGGACCATGAAATCTCCCGCAGCGTTTCTGATGCTGTCGGGTGGCAGTACCGCCCGCACGGTCGCGGAACGGTAAGTGCGGCATTGCGTAAGAGCCCTAGGGCGGGGTTAACGCGCGCTGGTTTGGATGGTCAGACGGGAGCAGCCTTAGTGCAGAAGGATGCTGTGCGCATTCCGGATCTGCGCGTCGAAGTAGGCGGCCTGATCGGCCTCCAGCACAGCGCGCATCGCGAAAATGTGTTCAAGCGTTGCCTTTTGCATTTGTCCTTGCGTGGCGATCGACCGGTCTACCGCGTCAGCCACGCGGGTGCTGAAGCGATGCTCGCCCGCGATGGTAGTGGCCAGTTGCAGATCGTCGGCCTTTGCCTGGCGTTCCAGCTGGGCTGTTCGGTCAGCAAAACTGCTCTCCAGCGCCGTCATGCGCGCGGATTGCTGCGGCGTCAGCACTATCCGGCCGTGCAAGGCGCGGTGCAGTTCTGCTTCGCGCATGGGATTGCCGGTGAGCAGCACCTGCCCGGCCAGCGCACCCGCGATCGCGAACAAGGTAGCGACCAGCAGATACGGAACTGCGCGCGGAACCCGTGTCACGGGAATATCGACCTTTTGGCGCGCATCGGGCCATCCCGCAGACCGTTTTTCCGCCTGAGCGCAGCAGCCATGGCTCGTTCCTCTCGCCATGGATTATATCGGCGAACTGCCTTGCGGGCGAAGCTCTTTCTTTGCAGCGACGCCCGCGTGTTGCACGATAGCAGGCATGAACCGCCGATTCGTCCTAGCCGCCTTGCCCCTGTTTTTTGCGCTGACGGCCGCCGCGCCGCATAAGCGTGCGCCAAAACTGCCACCGCCCATTCCGCTGGCAGATATCGTGCGCGTGGTGATGACGACCGAGGTCGGCCAGATCGTGCTGGACCTCGATGGGAAGAACGCTCCTATCAGCACCGCGAACTTCCTGCGCTATGTCGATACGAAGCGGTTTGACGGTATTGTGTTCTACCGGGCGATGCGGCTGGCCTGGGGCGACCAGCCCAACGGCCTGATCCAGACCGGCCAGCGCGACCCGCGCCTGCGTTTCCCGCCGATCGTGCACGAGCCGACGAGCCGCACCGGCGTGCTGCACAAGGCCGGTGCGATTTCCATGGCCCGCAATGCACCGGGCACGGCCTCGGCCGATTTCTCGATCCTGCTGTCGGACATGCCCAGCCTCGATGCCGATCCCGCCGCCACCGATCCCGAACGGCTGGCCGGATATGCCGCGTTCGGGCACGTGGTTTCGGGCATGGAAGTGGCCAAGGCGATCTGGGATGCGCCACTTTCGCAAACCCTTGGCGAAGGCGCGATGCGCGGGCAGATGCTGGAAAAGCCGGTGAAGGTGCTGACAGTGCGCCGCGCACCGCTGCTTCCCCCACCGGCCATTCCCGCAGGCTAATGCATCAGAACGGGCAGGCCACGGCTGTGCTCGCGCCGCGCCGGAACAGCACGACGCGATAGGTGAAGGCGTCGCCGCCGAAGGTCTGGTTTGGTCCGACGATCAGGTCCAGCCTGTCGCCAGACACCATGTCGACCGCGACCGGACCGGGCAGCAGGTTGCCGGTCAGGATGCCGTTCCACACCGGCTTGCCGTTTTTGGCCAGAGTCACGTCGACCCCGTCGCCTGTCGCGCCCTTTGAAAAGCAACCGCGCACATCGAGCGAGAGGGCCTTGGGTGCGGTATAGCGCCAGACCGCGCGGATCGGCGCGGCACCGGTGCCGGCGGGGGCGGCGGTGGTGTTGTTGATGCGCAGCGGCTTGAACCAGCGGTCGCCGAAATAGCTGGTGAAGCTATCGTCGAACAGTGGCAGCGCGGCATCGGTGGCGGCGCCGGTGCGGGCGAACATGCGCCATTGCGGCGTGCCCCAGCCGAGCAGCGTGTCGGCGATCCATGCGCTTTCGCCCAGCTGGATGGCGGTCGATCCGCGGATCACGATCGGGCGCTCGCCGATCGCGGTCACCTTGATCGGCTGGCCGATGGCGTCGGTCACGGTGCCGGCGGTCGCCAGCGAGCGCGGTGCGCCCCAGATTACCGTGGCGTCGGCACCGAAGCGGTAAGCGAATACCAGAGGGTCGCCCATGTCGATCCGCTGCGGGCGGCCAAGCGGAAGCAGTTGCTGCATCAGCGCAAAGGCCTTGGCCTGGTCCTTGGGCGCGGTGCCGGTGAACAGGCCCATGGTGGGGAACCAGCGCTGGTCGATCAGGGCATACCAGCTGGCGGTGGCGACGCCCGATGCCGCCATCATCGTCGATTGCTTGACGAGTTCGGAGGCCGCCAAAGCGCGGTCGGTCGTGTCGAGGCTGAACTCGCTTGCCCAGATCGGCACGCGCCGTCCCGCTGCGACCATTGCGGCGTTCAGGCGATCGAGTTCGACATCCAGAGCTTCGCCGCGATTGCGATAGGGGTGGACCGCGACGGCATCGACCTGCTGCAGCAGCCCGTTGGCGAAGATCGACTTGAGAAAGCCGGTGCCGATCATGTTGGTGGAGGCGGCAACTATGGCCGTCCGCCCGCCGATGCGGGCGCGAACGGCTTGCGCGATTTTGGTATAGGCGAGGGTCCGGTCGACGCCTGCACTGAACGCCATCGCGCCATTGCCGTTGATCTCGTTGCCCATTTCGATGCCGATCAGGCAGGATCCGAACTTGTCGGCCAGCGCCGCGAGATAGCTGGCATAGGCTGCGCGACCCTCGTCACTGACGACCCACATGCCGCCATCGTAAAGCGGGTTGGCGGGCGTGATCGTCAGCTCGATCTTGCGCCCGGCGGCGCAGGCTGCCGACAAGGCCTGCGCGGCGGGCGTGGCGAGCGCATAGCTGCCCTTGCGCGGCTCGCCAGCATTCCACGGCAGCGAATCGCGCAGGAACGGGGCGTTGACTTGCGTGGCGAGCGACAGCGTGGACGCTGCCCAGCCCTGGCTGAAATGCGTCTGCGCGCCCAGCAGCATCGGAGCGCCGCTTTCTCCCAAGGCGGATATCTTGCTCACGACCGGGGTGGCGGACGGCAAGGGCGCGGGGGCAACCGGTGCGGGCGCGGCCAGTGTCAGCATTGCGGCGCTGGCACTGTCGCTCGAACTGGCCCCGCCGCAACCGCTGAGGGCGGCGAATACCACCGGGCCAAACCATTTCCGTTTCGTCATTTCGCGCAGTTCCCCTGAAGCTTTTGCAAGGAAAAACCCTGCTGCAACAAGCAAATGCACCACGCGCGTTAACGTGAGCCGGATGATCGCGTTTAATTGGCTGTTGTTCTTTGCGAACAGAATCCCGCTCCACACATAGTATTTATACGTATCCCACCGAGAGAGCGCGGTGCCGGCAAGTGGATCTTGCGCCAATTCAGAACCAATTTGGATGTCTGTATGGTTGCCAGCTTTGTTCGCGCGCAGAGATTTGCTGTGATCCGACCCCTGATTACGGCCAGTTGGCGCAGTTCAGGGGCAACGCGCCGCCTCACAACGCTTGCAATCGCGCGGTCGATGCCGGTAAGGGATCGGCCCGTCAGCCCGATTTGTGTGGGGTTACGGCGCATCCGGCTGGCGACGATGGCATGATGACAAGGAATGCAGAACCAGCAATGCGAGCGAATGCGCAACGGGTGCCTCCTCGCACGCAATGGAGGAATGCGCGCACGCAGCGTGATTTCGTACAGGCTGAATCACTCGCCAATTTCGTTCTGGAGCGCAAGCCGGACGACTCCTACGTCCGCCGCTGTACCGCACGTCTGCTCGACATTCAGGGCCGGACCGAAGAAGCCCTGGCCCACTGGGTCGTGCTGCGCAACGCCGATCCCGCCGATTTCGAAGCCGCAGCGTGTGTGGCACGCGCACTCCTTGCCGATGGTGCCGACATTTCCGCAGCAGTGCTGCAGGCGGCCCCCGATGCCAACGATACATTCCGTGAAGCAGTTGCCGCCGGCATCTCCGAACCCTTGCCCCTCATGCAGGATGGGTTTCGCCATGTGGCCATCTGCGGTGCCTCGTTTTGCGGCAGCACGCTGGTCGATCGGATACTCGGCGGATTGGACGGGGTCAGGAGCATCGGTGAATCGCATTGGCTCACCAAAGCCCGTGTCGGCAGCGGCTATGCCGATGCGGATTGGTCTGAGGTGGTGGAGTCCATCCGCTTCGTGCCGTGCACGGTTTGCGGTCCGAAATGCGAAGTTCTGAGCCCTTCCTTTCGCCGTTCACTGGCTGCCGCTCCGGGCGGATGGTATCGCAAGATCGCTCGCAAACTCGATGCCCGCGTGCTGGTTTCTGCCGACAAGAACCTGCCCAAGCTGATGGAGCTTGATCCGCTGCTCGAGCTTTCGGCGCTGGTGATTTTCAAATCGCCGGCCCAGGCATGGCGTTCGCAGCTGGACAAGCTGCCGGCTGAACGTGATGCTGACTATTATCAGGAACAGTGCGAGAAATACCTCGTAACTTGGTCAACCAAGTATGACGGATACCTCAACGATTTTGATCCGGCGGGACAGCTGGTGTTCCTCAACTTCGATGCGTTCACTACCGATCCGGAGCCATTGTTGCGGGCGGTTTGTTCGCGCCTCGATCTGGCCTTCGATCCTGCCGTGCTGCAACGCACAGTGCCGGGCCATGCCATCGGCGGCAACGGCCGTTCGATGCGCCGCCTGCGGGACCAGGATTACGCCGTGCGGATCGAGCCACTGCCGGATCCTGCGCTGGAACCGGCGCACGCCCGGATCATTGCCGACCATGCCGGGGTACAGGCCACCTGGCAGGCGTTGATGGCCCTTCATTCCGAACTGCTGGTGCACGCCTGAGTGCAGGTGCCGGTCGTCTCATTTCCATTTTTCAAGCAGGTAGCATCGTGATCAGAACCCGCGTCGAGCCCAAGCCGCTTCCCAAAGTGAAGCCCGAACACATGATGGGCGTGTTCGGCGATTTCGACGAACTGATCCGTTTCCAGATCGGGATCTGCGAAGCGTCCGACGATGCGTTCGAAAAGGAAAAAGCGCGCTTTTTCCGCTACCTGCACGATCGTGTCGATGCCGAACAGTTCGGCCAGATGCAGGAGTACCAGCTCGCCGACGGCAAGGTGAGGCTGGATTCCGACATCGTGAAATACATCGACCCGACGATCTGGTTCGAAAGCAAGCTGCGGTCGGCGCTGCAATTGGGGCTGGACAAGCGCTCGCCCACGGACATCCTCGATATCGGCACCGGCCCGGCGCATTTCCCGGTCGTGGCGGAATTCTATGGCCATAAGGTGCTTGGCACCGATCTGCCCTATCGCGCTACAGGCAAGCTGGAGCGGGGCCATCTCTACGATGCGCTGGCAGACATCTATAAAGTCCGCCGGATGCCGATGAAGGTTCTGCCGTTCGAGCCTTTGCCGCCGCTGGAGGGCCGTTTCGGGATGGTCACGGCATTCCTTGCCGCATTCAATCTCGATGCCGAGCGCAAGCCGTGGTCCATCGACGCCTGGAAGTTCCTGCTTTCCGACTTGCGCGAGAACGTGCTGACCCCGGACGGTGAAATCTTCATGAGCCTGGCGGACGACAAGCTGACGCCGGAAGTGTGGGAATATCTTTCGTCGCGCGCGGCGTTCTTCACCGACCGGTCGAAGTACATCCACATCGTGGACCTTGCGCAATTCGACTGATGCGCCGAATTTGAGCCTGCCGGCGGGCTGCCGCCACGCATGAAGCTGAACATTTCCAACGAGGCCACGGTTTGAACAAGATCGCGATCACTCCGATCGGAACGTGCCGGGTCAGCACGCCGCTGTTACGGGGTGCGACGCGTTATCCGATCCGGGTGGACCTCCAGCGCATTTACGGCTTCGTCCACACCAGCGAGGAAGCGCTGCAGCAATTGCACTACCGGCGCGGCGAGCGATCGATTCCCGATCATATCGCGCCGCTGCTGTTCCGCCCCGGCGATCCTGCCTGGTCGCTGCCGCCGCAGCAGCAGGCGGCGGACATGACGATTGTCGAGATCAGTTCCATCAAGTCCTACAAGGTTGGCGATGTAGCGGTTCAATCGAACTACCTGTCGCGCCATTTCGCCGATTTCTTTGCCTCGCCCCAGCGCTCTCGCGTCTTCTGGGGGCTGGCGACCAGTGCGGACCGGGCCGGGCTGAAGGAACTGATCGACCAGTATGCAGCTGCCCATCCTTGCAGCGCGCAGGACCGCGAACTGCTGGAACAGATCAGCTTCCGGACGCAATCCTTCGACGAAGTTTTTGCCGAGATGGAGGCGCTTTGCGAGATCCTGGGCAAGGACCGGCTGCTGTTCGTTACCCATGTGAACGCACGGCCACCTGACGGGGAATTGATCGCGGCGCGTGACAAGGTGGTGCGCTGGGTCAAGCTCGCTTCGCAGCGGCTTGGCGTCGAATGCTTCGATCCCACCGCGCTGATGCTGGAATTCGGGCAGGAGCGCGCCATGGAACGCGGCGGGCTCGATCTGATGCACTATACCAATCCGTTCTACGATCACTGGTATGCGGCGATGCAGAAGGAGTACCTTCTGCCCCGGATGGAAGGCCGGTGGGAAGGGCAGGATACATCCGCGTTGGAAGCGGCAATTCAGGCAGAGACGATTTCCGCCGCGATCGAGAGCGGCGATATCGTTGGCGGCGCTCGCAGCCTTTTTGCCGCGCTGAAGGCCTATCCCGATTTCCTTCCGCTGGTTCTGCTCCACGGCCGCGTGCTGGAACAGATCGGCGATTACGAGCGTGGGCTCGAAGTGCTGTTGCCCCATGCCGATGCCGAAGAACTGACCGTGGAGGTGAGGCAATCGCTGATGCGGGTTCTGCTGGAAACCGGCGATGCCGATGCCGCGCTCGCGGTTGCCCGGCAGATGTTAGCCGACGAATACGAGAACGAGCAGATTTATGAAACGGCCGCGATCGCTTGCGAGCGGCTGGGCCTGACGGGTGACGCGCTGCGTTTTCGCAAGCTGGCATTCAGGCTCAACCCCGGCAACCACGCCGCCGCGATTGCGGTGCTTTCCGGTTATAGCCAGGCAGGTGACGAGCCGCGTTACCAGTCGTGGCTCGATGAAGTCGCGGGGCTGGTCGAAAATGGCGGCGACGGGCCGTCGGCACTGGCACTGGCCGAATGGGCGCTTTCAGCGGGCAAGGCCGATACGCTGGGGCGTATGCTGCCGGTACTGGCGCGGGTGGACATGGTGCACTTTCCATCGGTGATCGAGTCCGTGATTGCCGCCGGTCAGGAAAGTGCGCTGCTGCCCGCCGCTGCCGCGCTTGGCGCGCTTCCGAACCTCACCGACAAATCCCGACGGGCTTTGCAGCCGCTGGCGCTCGCGTGGCTGGGCCGAGCGGCGCAAGCGCTTGATGCTGGCGATCTCAAGGATGCCTATGCCTGCGCGGCGGCCAGTCTGGCAGTGCTGGAACGGAACGGCCCGGCACTCAAGCTTCAGCGCAGCGTGCTCGAAGCGCTGCGCCAGCAAGTGCGCGCCGCCAAGGCTGTGCCGGCGGAGATCGTCGCGCTGTGTCTGCCGCTCGGCGATCTCGCGCTGTCCCACCGGGGTATCGGCATTCCGTTCGCCAACGCGCTCGTTGCCGAAAAGCGCCTCGTCGAAGCCGAAGACGTGTTTCGCCGGCTGTTCGAGGCCTTGCCCGATGATGCGGAAGTGCAATCGGGCTATGCCCACGTGGCCGGGCTGAACGGCAGTTTCCGCGTCGCGCTCGAATTGTACGGCAATCTCCTGCAGGCGGGCGAGTCGCTGAACGAGCGCGTTTCGATCAGGCGCGACCGGTTCATGGGGCAGGCTCAGGCCAAGGGATTGCGCCATATCAGGCAACTTGTGGCCGATGACAATTATGAGGAAGCGATCTGCACCGCGAGGGCGATGGAGCGGTTCATGGGTGCATGCGAACTTGTCGATGCGGAGTTACAGGGCATCGCACGATCCCTGCGCGGCTATCTGCGCCGACTGGATGATGAGAGCGGCGGCGCGGCGAACAGTCTGCCGGTGCTGCGCATGATCCTGTCGATCAATCCCGACGACCCCGCATCGCTGCGACGGGCAGCGCTCGAAACGATGAAGGCGGGGGAACACGGGCAATCGCTGGAATTCTGGCAGCGGCTGGATGCGGTTTCGCCGGGGCAACCGGTCATCGCCTCGAACATCAAGCGCTGCCAAACCCAAATGCGCCGGCAGGCCACGGCCTTGACGGGGGTGTGAATTGGCGGGGCGGTGGCACAATCGACGAGCTGCCATACCGGTCGAAAAGGGCTTGCTTGCAACGGTCTGTTAACTGCCCTAGGCAACCGCCAGCAGCTCCGGAAGAAAGTAACAGCGTGTCATTTTCAATGCGCCCCGGATGTAACCCCCCGATCCACAAGCGAAATGCCCTGCCCAAGCTAGCGGTTCTGCTGTGCGTGGCAATGCTTGCCGGATGTGCCCTTCCGCGAACCGGCCCGTCTGCCAGCGAGTTCCGCAGCGCGGATGCTGGCGGAACGATTGATCTGATCGCGCCGACGATGGACCTCGCCATGGCGAGCCGTGAGCCCAAGCCGGCGGGATTCGGCCCCGAATGGCAGGCCTATGGTGCCGAGCCGTGGAAAATCGCGCCGGGCGATATCCTGACCGTGACGATTTTCGATCGTGACGGTCTCAACCTGTTCCCGCCCGGACCCAACGGTGGTTCGACCATCGAAGGGCTGGCCGTCGATAGTGCCGGCGCTATTCAGGTGCCTTACGTCGGTTCGGTGCCGGTGGCGGGCCTATCGTCTGCGCAGGCGCGTTCGGCCATTATCGGGCGGCTGCGGCGGCTCAGCTCAAGCCCGGATGCGTTGGTCGGCGTGACGGAGCGGCGCAGTCAGCAGGTTTCGGTGCAAGGCGATGTGGCGAAGCCCGGCCTCATTCCGCTGACCGCTGAATCCAATCGCTTGTCCACCTTGCTCAGCAATGCGGCGCCAACACCGGCGAATTTTGATCTTCTGACGGTCACCGTCCGGCGTGGCATGCAGAATGCGACGGTTCCGCTTGCGGATGTGTTCGCCAACCCGGCGGACGATATCCGGCTGCGGAATGGCGATGTGGTAACCGTCCGCGGCGCATCGGGCTATGTCAGCGTGCTGGGCGCGGCGGGCATTCAGGGACGCGTGCGGATCACGCGCCGCAATTTTACGGTGATGGATGCGGTGGGCGATGCGCGCGGCCTCAACGACAATCTGGCCAATCCCAGTGCTGTTTACGTCATGCGGTTAAGCGACCTTTCCACCGATCCTTCCGCCACCCCGCGCGTTTACAACTTCGATTTTCGCAATCCGGCGCAAGTGGCGGTCTCATCGATGTTCGCCTTGCGCGATGGAGACGCGGTGTTCATCTCCAATGTGCCGTTCGCCCAGACGCACAAGGTATTGTCGGCGTTCACCGGCGTTTTGGGTGCGGCGCGGTCAGCAACCCAGATTGCGCCCTGAGCGCCTGGCATGAGCAGCAACGAAGAACGCATTGCTCAGTGGCGAGCCCGCCGCGATGCGGAAAAGTCTTCGCGCGCCGCCCATCCCGATCTGCCGAGTGAATTTGCGCTGATCGCTACGCGCGCGGAGGCTTTGGCCACCGGTGACCGCGAAGATGCGGATGGGGTTCTGGCCTTGGTGCTGGAAAGCCTGCGCAGCATGCCCAGCACCACGATCGGCGAACGCCGTCAGGTTTACGACGCTGTAGCGCGGGGTATCGAGCGCGGGGTCGAGCACGGCGATGCCCAGTCCGAATTTGCCGAACTGCGCCGCCGCCAACTGCGCACGATCGTCCGGCTGGTGGAAAACGACGCCCGGCTCGATATCGCGGTCACCGATCCCGGCTATCGCCCGGCGGAATTCGACGATGCGGTTGGCGCACTGCTTTCGGGCTATCGCCGCCGCCGCGCCTTGCGTGAGGGTGCGGAAGGCAGCCGGCTGCGGCGGCAGGCGTTGCTGTCGGACGAATCGTTCACCATTTCCGTTTCGGAAGAGGACGAAGGCGATCTTCTCTACCTGCGTCAGCGGCTGGCGGTCGTAGATGCAGCGCGTGGCCGGCGCTCGATCCACCAGCTGCGTCCCCGCCTGGACGCGTGGCGCGCGTTGCTGCGGTTTGAATTTGCCCTGCTGCGCGCGGAAAGCCGCTTCGCACTGCTGTGGTCGCTCCTTGGCCCGGCCGTGCTTATGGGCATCCTGTCGTTCGCTTATTTCTTCATCGGCACCCACACGATCCTGAACATGGACGTACCGACCTTTGCGATGATCGGCGGCGCTACGTGGTTCATGCTTCGCAACACGATGTTCCGCACGAGTACGGGTTTCATCAACCGGCGATCGCTGCATAACTTTGAGGCCGTGACGCCGGCGATGACAGGCATTTCTGTCGGTATGGTCTACTTGTCGTCCTATTCGGTCGTGTTTCCGGTGCTGATCCTGGGAGGATATGCGATCGACCTGTTCACGCTGCCCGCCAATGTCGGCGGGGTGGTGTTCTGGATTGCGTGCACGGGCGCCATCGGGCTGGCGATCGGCTCCGTGTTTGGCTGCATTGCCGTGGTATGGCCCTATTTCCGCCAGCTTGGCCCAGTGATCCAGCGGTCGCTGATGGTTGTTTCGGGCACGTTTCTGGTCTCCGAACAATTGCCGACCGACTATCGCGCGTTCATCCTGTGGTCTCCGCTGACGCATGCGCTGCAGCTGCTGCGCACGGCCTATTTCGAGAATTACACTTCTGACGATGCCGATCCGGAATTCTTTTTCGCCTGGTTGGGTGCGCTGATCGTGGTGGGGGCCGTGGGTCAACGCCTGATCCGTTCCCGGTCAAATCCTGCCTAGGCCCGCCCATGATCGACTTTTTCTCGGTATCCGACAGGAACAGCGTTTTCGGCAGGTCGATCGATCTGTTTGAAAACGTCGATTTTCATCTGCCGCGCGGTCGTTATGCCTTGCTGGCACGGTCGCCTGAACAGCGTCGGCTCGTCCTCGATGTGCTGGCCGGGCTGCGTCCTCCGCGGGCTGGCCATGTTTCGATTTCGGGATCTATTTCCTGGCCGATCGGGCGGTCTTCGGTCGTGCGGGGCAGGGCCACGGGGTACGATTTCATCACGTTCGTGTCCGAACTCTATGGAGTCGATGCCGATCAGGCGGGCGATATCGTGACGCTACTGGTATCCCGGCCGGATTACATCGACCAGCCGATCGACACCTGGCCCCCTTATGTGCGGCAGGAGTTCAACTTCGCGCTCGCGCTGGTTCCCGAATTCGACATTTATGTGGTGGATGCTCCGATGCCGTATGAAGAGACGCGGTTCACGCGGCTGTGGCAGGCGTTGTTCGAGGAGCGGCTGGTGGGCAAGACATTGATCCTGTCGTCCTATCGACCTAAGCAGTTGCTCGACTATTGCGCAAAGGGCCTCGTCTACGAAGGGGGCCAGCTCTTCATCGATCATGATCTTGAAAGTTGCATCGAGCGCTATCCGGCCCGCCCGGCGCGCGAAGAAATTGGATTGGGCAATGCAGACAGCGGCCAGTACACCGAACTCGATTTCTGACATCGTGGACGACGGCAAGGCACCGGACGCAACCGATACGACGGGTTCTGCTTCGCGCAACCCTTCGGAATCGCGTGCACTGGTGCTCGCGCAGGATGTGCGCGACCAGATGCAGCGGCGTCGCCGGCAGCGGCGGGCGGTGTTCGTCGGTATCGTGCTTGCTACGATGATCGCGGCACTGGCATGGGGGGCGTGGCTTTCTCCGCATCGCTATGCCGCTGAAATGCGGTTTTCGGTGCGCGGCAACAGCGGCGGATCGACCGGCCAGTCCGGTGCAGCCGGCCTTCTATCAGGCGGTGCGGGCGGTTCCGGCGGCATGGGCTTTGTCGACGGGTTTGCCGTCAACGACTATCTCAAGTCGCGCGATGCCGCGATGGGGCTGGCACAGCGTGTGGATTTGCCCCGGTTGCTAGGCGTCGACAAGAGCCGCGGGACCGAAGCCCTGTACCAGACCTATCGCGATGCCGTGGCCATCAAGTTCAACATGGTCGAGCAGGAAAACGTCGTCGTCGTCAGCGCGCCTGATCCCAAGGCAGCGCAGCTGATTGCCGAGAACCTGCTGGCGCTTGCGCAAGCGTTCGTGGGACGAATGGACCAACAGGGCGTGCAGAACATGCTCGATGTTGATGCCGAGCAGTTGCAAAAGGCGGAAGACCAGGCGTCGATGGCGGCCAATGCCGTCGCCGCATGGCGGACCTCCAATCGCAATGTCGATCCGGAAGCCGAAACCCAGATGGTCATGACCATGATCGGTCAGATCGAGCAGGAATTGAACGCGGCCCGGATCAGTTTGGAAAAGGTGCGCGCCGTCGGGAATCCGCAACATCCGATGTTGCAAAGCGCGCAGACGCAAGTGGATTCGCTGGAGGCCCAGCTTGCCGCGGCGCGTCGCCGCCTGACGGGTGGCGATGATTCGCAGGCGTCCAAGCTGCGCAGCTACACCCGGCTCAAGAATGCAGAGACCTTCGCCCAGACTAGTCTTGCCGCCGCGCGCGAGGCCTATCAGGGTGCCTATCGCGAAACCACGCGCCTGCGCCGCTATCTGTCGGTAATCGCCCGGCCGGTGGCGCAGGATGCGCCGACCCGGCTCAACCTGTGGCTGCTCGCGCTGGAAGGCCTTTTGGCCGGCGTTGTGTTGGCCCTGATGGTCACGATGGCGTGGGACATGCTCCGAAGCGGGCGCGATTGATTCTGCCGGTGGTCGCCGTCTGCGTGTAGGGCGTGGGCGGCGATGGACCCGTCGCCTGCCGGGGCCGGCGCAGTGGAGTAATGGATTTGCCTGCGGATTTCCTTTCAACGACAATGGTTTACGGAATCGGGGCACCGCGCACCGGCACAAAGTGGATGTCGAAGTATTTTACCGACCATCCGCAGATCCTGATGTCGCCGATCCGCATCCTGCATTATTTCGATGCCAAGTATGAATGGCATCCGACGCTGGATTTCAACAAGCATTACGAAGACCTGTTGAAGAAGATGGACGCCAAGCAGGCCGACAATGCCATGGTCGATGCCGTGCGCGATCGGGTGGCGATGGCGTCCGACCCTTCGGGCTATATGGAATACTTCCGCAAGCGGTGGTCCGGCGAAAAAGCGGTGGCCGACATTACCCCGCGCTATTGCGATCTCCCCGAAGAAGCCTTCGCCGAAATGCTGGCGAAGCATCCCAAGGTCCGTTTCGTGTTCGTGATGCGCAACCCGATCGATCGCATGTGGTCGGGCGCAAGGCTCGCGTGGACCCGGGATTCGTCGTACGATCTTTTCGAGCGGTTCGATCGCCAAGTGTCGCCGCGCAAGGCGGTCGACTGGAGCGATGCGAACTACCTCAAGACGATCAACCGGATTGAGCGCGTGGTTCCCCGTGACCTCATCCGGTACTTCTTTTTCGAAGAGCTGTTCACCGAACCTGCGGTGCGCGCGCTGTGCGAATTCATCGGGGTCGACTACATTCCGGCCGAAATCGATGTGCCGCAGAACACCAGCGATCCCTATCCGCTCGATCTGGATCGGCGCAAGCGGGCGGCGGAATACTTCAGGTCTTTCTTCGAACTGATGGCCGCTCGGTTCGGCGACCAGTTCCCCAAGAGCTGGCAGGACGACCTTTTGCTGGCGCAGTCCTGAGCGCGGCCACGCGCAACGACCGATGGCGACCGGGGACGATGTTTTGACCGATACGATCGATGATGACTTCGTGCGGGCCATGCCGTTCGGCTTCGATAGCGCGATGGCGATCGTCAGCGACGTGGATGCCAGCACGCAACCGCTTTACGAGGCGTATGTCGGCCAGCTGGTGAACCAGTACGGGCTGGATTTCGGCGATTCCAGCTGGCTGCGGTGGCACGGACACGAAGACCGCAATGGCCGCATCACCGCGCAAAGCCTCGGCTTCTTTACCGATACGTTCAGCGATGGCGCGGACTTCGATGCCGATGCCCTCGTGCTCACGCGCACGCTGAACCACAGCGTGCATGAGTATCATTGCGGCAATCTCGATCATTTCCACTCCTATCTGCCGTATGGTCCACGCGTCGTGTGGCTGCGCGAGGTGGAACGGCGCGCGGGTGGCTTTGGCTGCACTCTTCGCGAAGTTGAGCGGAAGGGCACCCGCCACGGCAAGGATTTTCCGGTGATGGCTATTTGCCTCACGGCTGTGGCTGGCCGGGAAGCAGCGGTGGCCGGTGTGCGCGTATCATTTGTCGGTAGGCGGGGAACCCTGTTGGCCCGCCTCGCCGATGTGGAAAGCGCGCGGGCCAGCGACAGCCAAAAGTTTTTCACCTTGCCTGCGGACGAACGCGCCGTGCTGACGGACATGATCGAACTGGTGGTCGAAGGCTGTGAAGCCGATGATGTCGCCACCGTGATGCTGGTCGATGCCTACAGCGATCTTCTGCTTGATAAGCTCAAGTATCTGCGCACAGAATACGGGGTCAGCACTGGGCTTGTTACCGAACATTCCGGGGTCCATTTCCGCAGCCAGGTGCGGGCGAGCAAGCTCGATCTCGAAATGGCGGCCTATCTCGAAGGCGAGCCGGATGGGGCGACAGTTACGCTGAACGGCACGTATATCGGGCCGGATGGCACAATGGTCTTTTCGACCGACGCGGATGTCGATGGGTCTTTCGCCCGGATACTGCCCGATACCACGCGCGATCTTGGTGTGCGGTTCATGGTGCCGGTGGCGGGCGGTCGCGATTACGGGTGGCAATTGGCCGAGGTGGTGCGGCCGATGACCGCGCGAAATGGCAGCACGGTCTATCAGGCGCGGCGCACCATGCCGGTGCTTTCGGCGCAGAACCATCCCGACCTGCACGTCGGCCGGACCTGGCAGGATACGTTTTCGCTGCGCCTGTCGGCGGCCCTCGATGGCGCGGCGGAAATGCCCGGAGGCTACTGGCCACTCTATACGCATCTTGGCGCGGTGCCGAGGGACGTGCGGAAACCGGCGGCGGGCGGCAAGGGCAGCATCGTGCTGGATCCCTATCTGGACGACGCCGTGCTGGCCCGGCTTTCCGACAGCGTACTGGGGCGCAATCGACGTGGCGGACAGACGCATCGGGTGTGGTTCGCGCGTGCCAGCGTGCTGTATGATTATGCGCTGATGCGGCAATCGATCGGTACGCATGTGCACAAGACCGGAGGGAACGAGGTCGCCATCACATCGTGGCATGATCGGGTGCTGGACTGCCGATTGCCGGTGGCACCCGCGCAGCTTTACGGGCTTACGTTCCATGTCGACGACGTGGAAACCGCCCAGGTACTGCTCGATGGCGTGGCGCTCGACCTGGTCCGCAATCCGCCCGATGAAAGCGGCCGCGCCTCGGTCAGCATCGCCTCATGCGATGGCGTCGCAACGGTGTTTTGCCTGCTGGACCCGATGGCGAAGTCCCCCGATTGTGAATTGCGCGGCGGCCTGTGGCGCTGGACGACCGGACATATTCCGACCGGGTCGCTCGAAATCGGCGCGGATGGCCATGCGGAACTGGTGATCCCGCTTGCCGGATGGACTTTGCCCGGCGCGCAATTGTTGCGCTATCGCCTTGATCGGCCTGCTGGCGTGCTGGCTGCGGTCGTGCTTGAAACGATGGCGGGTGAACGCTTCCTGTTCGGCGATGTGGCGCTGGCCGAAAAGCTGGGCGTCACGGCCTCGCGGCAGATGCTGGGGCCCGCGAAAGACACCGAGGTCGCACCTTTTCATGACATGGACTGGCTCCTGCCAGAAAGCGCGGCGCTGCCTTCGCATCCGCTGCGCTGCATCCGGCTGGTGGCGGTGGGCGAACCCGGTTCGATCGCCCGCTTCGGCAACATCGCGCTGCTGCGCCCGCACTGCAAGGCCCCGGCAGGCCGGGCCGACGGGTTCGTGGTCGTCGGATCGATCGGCAGCGATCATCCGGCGGCGATCCGCCTAGAACCCGCCGGTGACAAGAGCGGCGAAACATTCGAGGTGCGGGCAGACCAGCAAGGCTGGTTCTGTTTCACCCGCATTCCCGCCGGAATCTACCGCCTGACCGCCGTGACCGATGGCGAAGTCCGCATCGACCGGCGGGGTGCCCTGATCGAAGTGGCGGGCGACACTTTCGGCCTGTCGCTCACCTCCGGTGCAGGAACGGACCGGTACTAACGTCGCCGAGCCTGTGGTAGTGGGGCTGGGGATCACGCCGCAGTTCGAATAAAGGATCGGTTGATGATGAGCCTCAAGTTGATCTCCGTCGGCATTGCCGCGATCGTC
>DAICYJ010000010.1 GCA_027311705.1 Novosphingobium sp.
GCGAGCCTGGCGCGATGCCAAGGCGAGCGCATGGAAGGCGGTGATCGACTGGGCCGTGCGCGGTGTGCTGGCCTTGCTGATCTTTGCCATCGCGGTACGCTTTGGCTCGGGAGATCTGCTGCGATGAGCGCGGTGGAAACGGCACCGACCGAACCCTTGCGCTTTGCGGGATATGCCGCCGTGTTCGGCAAGCGCGACAGCGGCGGCGACACCATCCTGCCCGGCGCATTCGCCGCCACGCTGGCGGCACGCCGGCAAACAGGTGCGCGGCTGCCGCTGTTCTGGCAACACCGCCCAGAGCAACGCATCGGCTGGATCGATGTGGCCGAGGAGGATGACCACGGCTTGCGCGTGATCGCCACCGTTTCCGAGGCCAAAGGCCCGGCGGCGCGGGCGCTGGTGCGCGGCGCGGTGAACGGACTTTCGTTCGGATACCGCGTGCGAGATGGCCAGATGCGGCCCGGCGGGCGCGACTTGCGCGCGATCGACCTGCTGGAAGTGAGCCTGGTGACGCGGCCGATGCAGCCATTGGCGCGGGTCCACTACGTCAACCGGACAAAGCCGGAAGCTGCCGTGCGCGCCGTCTGACCCAGCCCTACCCCAATACCCGTGCGGCCGTGGTTCGGTCCGCCTTCATACCCCCCAGAAAGGATGTTCAGCACATGAACAACGTGACCCCCGAAGCCATCGAAAGCGCGATTGAAACGAAGGCCGACGCGCTCGACGCAACGTTCGACATCGTGACCCGGCAGGAAGCGCACGACGCCGCGCTGGAAGCACTGCGCGGAGACATCGCCGAGGTGAAGGGCCGGCTCGACAAAGTGGGCCGCACGGCGCTGCGCCCGATGATTGGCGGCGGCGAGACTCCCCCTGAACTGAAGGGCTTCGTCGACGGATACCTGCGCCTTGGCCGCGAGACCGAGCTGAAGTCGCTTTCGATGGGATCCGCTGCCGACGGCGGTTTTGCCGTGCCACGCCAGATCGATGCGGAAATCTCGCGCCGTATGGTCAAAATCAGCCCAATCCGCAGCATCGCCTCGGTCGTGCAGACCAGCACCAGCGGGTTCCGTCGCCTGATCTCGACCGGCGGCACCGCTTCGGGCTGGGTGAGCGAAACGGCGGCGCGGCCGGATTTGGCCACGCCTAAGCTGGCGGAGATTGTGCCGCCGACCGGCGAGCTTTACGCCAACCCTTCGGCGACGCAGGCGATGCTGGACGACGCCGCCTTCGACGTGGAAAGCTGGCTGGCAGACGAGATCGCAACCGAATTCGCGCGGGCAGAAGGCGCTGCCTTCGTGAGCGGGACCGGCACCAACCAGCCCAAGGGCTTCCTGGTGGCCCCGACTGCACTGCAGAACGACGCGACGCGCACGTTCGGCACGCTGCAGTTCATTGGATCGGGCAACGCGACCGGGTTCGACACGACGCCGGAGGTGAAGCTGATCGACCTGGTGTTCGCGACCAAGGCGGCACTTCGCCAGGGTGCCGTGTGGGTGATGAATTCCACGACGATGGCATCCATCCGCAAGCTAAAGGCGGCAGACGGTTCGTTCCTGTGGCAGCCGGGCATCGTCGAAGGTCAGCCGAACCGCCTGCTGGGATATCCGGTGGTCGAAACCGAGGATATGCCGGACATCGGCGCGGGTGCATTCCCGATCGCGTTCGGCAATTTCAAGGCCGGCTACCTGATCGCGGAACGCAGCACGACCACGATCCTGCGCGATCCCTATACCAACAAGCCCTACGTCCAGTTCTATGCCACCCGCCGCGTGGGCGGTCAGGTGCTGGATAGCGATGCGATCAAGCTGCTGAAGATCACGACCTGATCGCAGCGCATGATTTGGACGCGGGGATCACCCCTTCCCGCGTCCATCCGCGCCCGCGGCGTTTTCCCCTTTTCGTCGCGGGCGCATTTTTTCCCAATCCAATCATCCGGAGATTGCCATGAAGCGGGCCATAGTCGCGCCGCCTGCGCTCGCCGCGTCGGCGCTTGCCGAACTGAAGGCGTGGCTCGGCATCAGCATGAACCGCGACGACGCGGAACTGACCTCGCTGCTCAAAGCCGCGCTCGACCTTTGCGAAGGCTTTATCGGCGCAATGCCGTTGTCGTCAGGCTGCGAGGAATTGCTCGCCGCGTCTGGTGAATGGCAATCGCTGGCCACAAGGCCGATCCAGGCAATCACCGGCGTTTCGGCGGTGGCGGTGAACGGAACCCGGTCAACACTGGCTTCCGGCGATTACGAGATCGACATTTTTGCCGACGGCACCGGGTTGGTGCGCCTGCGCCGGACAATCGATCAGACGCGGATCGCAGTGCGGTTCACCGCTGGACTTGCCGACGACTGGGCCACGTTGCCCGAAGCCTTGCGTCACGGCGTCATGCGGCTGGCCGCGTTCCAGCATCGCAACCGAGATAGCGCCAAAGAGTTGCCGGGACCGCCGGCAGCCGTGGCGGCACTATGGCGGCCGTGGCGCCGGGTGCGACTGGCATGAGCGGCGGAATGATCGCCGCCAGCGCAGACTTTGCCCAGCTGCAACTGCGGCTGGCCGACATGGCGCGCAAACTGGCCGAGGCGCGCGCCGCCCCTTCCGCGCAATCCCCGCGCCCCGACAAGTGGCGTTCCGCGCTGCAACTCTGGCCGCTGTTCTGAAAGGACCGATCGTATGGAACTGGCCTTTCGCGCCGTGCTGCTGGCCTGGCTGGCGGCGGACACCACGCTATCCGGAAACCTCAACGCCATCGTCGAGGAAGCCCCCAGCCGCACAGCGCTGCCGTGGCTGGCACTGACCGCCAGCGCCAGTACCGACTGGAGCACCAAGAGCGGGCCAGGTCGCGAAATCCGGGTGGCGCTGGAGCTGAATTATCGCGGAGACGATCCGCTTTCTGAAAGCGCGCTGATTGCGGGCATCGAGCGACGGGTGGAAAGCCTCCCGACCGACCACACCGCAGCCGGATTTCGCATCGCCAACCTGATGTTCCTGAAAGCGCGCGCCGAACAGCGCGGTGAGGCGCGGCGCGCGCTGGTGCTGGAATACCGCGCGCGAGTGCTGGGTGCCTGACTTCATTCACTCCCGGCCTGCGGCTTTGAAACTTTAACCAACAAGGAGAACCGACATGGCTGCCCAAAAGGGAAGCGCGTTCCTGTTGAAGATCAGCGACGGCGCGGCGACGCCCACGTTTAACACTGTCGCCGGGCTGCGCACTACGCAGATGTCGATCAACGGCGAACTGGTGGTCATCACCAGCAAGGATTCGGGCGGCTGGCGCGAATTGCTGTCCGGTGCCGGAAGCCGTTCGGTGACGGTGAGCGCCGCCGGGATTTTCCTGGGCAGCGCTGCCGAGACGCAAGTGCGCGGCAATGCGCTGGCCGGCACCATCGCCGACTATCAGCTTTCGTTCGAGGACGGCGCGAAAATGCAGGGCAAGTTCCTGGTCCAGCGGCTGGATTATTCTGGCGATTTCAACGGTGAGCGCAATTACACGCTGACGCTCGAAAGCTCCGGCACGGTGGCGCAGGTATGAGCGGCGCGGACCTGATCGATGCCATCGCCAATCCGCACCGCGGCGAGGCCTCGCTTTTGATCGACGGAATCGCACACGTGCTGCGCCCGACCTTTTCCGCGTTGGTCGCGGTGGAGGAAGAGCTTGGCCCGCTGTTCGCTTTGGTGGAACGGGCCAGCGGCGGCGAGCTGAAGCTGGGCGAGATGGTGGCGCTGTTCTGGCACTGCCTGCGCGACCGCAACGACGCCAGCCGCGAGGCCTTTGCCGAAGCGGTGGCGCAGGCGGGACTGGCCGCGTGCTCAGGTCCATTGCGCGCGCTGCTGGTGCAAATACTGAAAGGTGCGGTGTGACCGACAAGCGGTTCGGCGCGGCAGCGGCGCGGCTTTCCGGCCACGCGGCCATGCTGCTGGGCTGGACGCCGGCGACCTTCTGGGCGGCGACGCCCGAAGAAATGGCCGCGATCCTTACCGCCGCCGCGCCCCCCGCTGGAGACGGCGTGGACCGGCGAACCCTCAACGCGCTGATGGAGCAGGACGATGGATAACCTCAGTACGCTGGTGGTCGACGTGCGCGCCAGCACCGAAGGCTTTGCCGCCGATATCGGCCAGATGCGCAGCAGCTTCGACAGCATTCTGGTCGACGGGTTTTCCCGTGCCGGGAATACGCTGGAGCGCGGTCTGTTGGGTGCGATCCGGCGTGGCAGCTTGGGCTTCGAGGATTTGCGGCGGACGGCGAGCCACGTTCTGGACGACATCGCGACGCAGGCATTGCGCGGTGGGCTGGCATCCATAGGGATCGGCAGCAGCAGCGGAGGTGGTGGCGACGTTCTGGGCATCGGCAGCCTGATCGGTTCGATCTTCGGGCTGCCGGGCCGCGCAACCGGTGGGCCGGTGGCACCGGGCAGACCCTACCTCGTCGGCGAGCGCGGCCCGGAAATGTTTGTGCCGACCTCCGCCGGACGAGTCGAAACTGGCGGGGGCGGGGGTGCTCGAAACGTGAACGTCTCGATCCGCGTCATGTCGCCATCCGGCTCCAGCCAGCCCGAAAGCCTGCGCCAGTCCAGCCGGCAGGTGGCGCAAGCCGTGCGCCGCGCCCTGAGCGATTACTGAGGATTTCGAACCCATGAGCTATTGGCTCGCCAAGCGCCGCACGGTGCAGCAGACCGACACGATCCAGCGGTTCGATCCGCGCTTCTGGACAGTGGATTTTCCCCGCCCGGCGATGGCATCCGTCGTGACCACCGCTCCCGACGCTCTGCGCGTGGATGCGGTGTTCCAGAAGGCCGACGATCTTGTAGGCCTGATCTGGGAGAGCGAGGACCGGTGGGATCACCCGCTGCTGGCCTATGACACCGACCGCGATTATGCGAGGCTGACGCTGTCGTTCCACTGGCAATCGGCAGGGGTGCTCGCACTCGATGCTGTGAACGGCCCGACCCTTACGATCGAGGGACGCGATGCCGCCGGCGCTTCACGATCGTGGTATGTGCGGCTGTGGAACTATGCCACCGGCACGCCGACCGACGCGCGGGTGATCCTGCCGTTTTCGGCGCTGAATGGCGGTTTCCTGCTGCCGGGCGAGGCCGATCCGGTCCATCCTTCAGACATAGACCGGATGTTCCTTTCGCTGGTCGCCCCGGGCTATGCGCCGGGAAGCAGCACTGCCTTTGCCAGCGCGGCGAGCGGGTGGGCTGAACTCACCGACATCCGCTGTGAAGGCCACACGCCGATGCTGACCATCGGCGACGTAATGGTGCCGCCGCATGGGCTGGGTATGGCAACCGGATACGACGACGGGTACAACCAGACTCCCGCGCGGATCATCCGTTCGATCCTCGGCCTCGGCTATCGCGGCGGCATCAACCACTATGTAGGAATGAGCCACTTCTTTCCGCTGGCGCCAGATGGTGCGGGCCGCTTCGTGGTCGACCCGGCGCTTCCCGCGATGAACGCGGCGGCGGACCGCTGGCACCGCGCGCTTCTGACAGCGGCGAAGGTAGCGGGCTTCACCGTGATCCTTTCGCAATCCTACGAGGTTTTGGCGCAGCATTGTCCGGCAGCGTGGCAGCAACGCGCGGCCAATGGTGATCCGGCGCGCACCGGGTGGTCACCGCCTTCGGCATTGATCTCGCCGGCGAACAGCGCCGCCACGGCATGGTTGCGCAAGGTGGCGACGGCCCTTGCCGGATTGCTGAAGGATGCGGCCCTGCCGGTGCGGTATCAGGTGGGCGAGCCGTGGTGGTGGATCACTGACGACCGGCACATCTGCCTGTACGACGATGCGGCAAAGGCGGCGTTTGGCGGCAATCCGGTCGTGATTACGGACATGACGGCCACGCTGACGGTGGCGCAGAAGGCACTGCTCGATCAGGCGGGCGCGCTGCTGGCGCAATCGACAGCGGACCTTGTGGCGGCGGTTCGCACGACAGCGGAACCGGCGAGTGTGGAAGCGCTGCTGCTGGCTTTCCTGCCGACGGTGCTGGACCCGGCGACACCTGAGGCGCGTCGGGCCAATTTGCCCGTCGGCTGGGCGTCGCCCGCGTTTGATGTGCTTCAGCTGGAAGATTATGACTGGCTGACCGGGGGTTTCGAGGCCCTGCGCGCCGAAGCTCGGTCCATTGCAGAAGCGCGATTGGGTTATCCGCGCATGCGGCAGCATTTCCTTTCGGGCTTCGTGCTGAATGCCGACGACGCCGGCACGATGTGGCCCCTGATTGACAATGCCGCGAGCGAGGCGCGCGCGCTGGGCGTAGCCGAAACCTTCATTTGGGCGCTGCCCCAAGTGGCGCGCGACGGATTCACCCGCCTGCCTGATTCTACCGAGGACATTTCCATGCAACCGTTCGACGACGAGCTTTTTCCGATATCAATCGGCCGTGATGCGACGGTTACGCCGGAATTTTCAACAAATGTCACGATCACCGCGTCCGGGTTCGAACGCCGCAACAGCCTGTGGGCCGATGCACGGTTGCGCTTCGATGTGGGACCGGGTGTGCGGTCCGAAGCTGAACTGGGCGAGCTGATCGCCTTTTTCCGGGCGCGGCGCGGGCAGGCGCGCGGCTTCCGCTTGCGCGATCCTTCGGACAACAGCTCGAACGCAATGACGGGAACGCCGACGCCGATCGACCAACTGATTGGCGTGGGTGATGGCGCGACTGCGCGATTCGAACTGGTCAAGTCCTATGGCGGGAGCAGCGAGTCACAAAAACGCAGAATAACGCGGCCGCGTGCGGAAAGTGTGCGCGTGAGCGTAGCCGGGGTGGAGAGCTTCGGCTGGACGCTCGACGTGCAGGGGGCGATCGTTTTCGCCCATGCGCCGGCCGCAGGCGCCGCAGTGCGGGCGGGCTACCTGTTCGACGTGCCGGTGCGGTTCGGCGAGGACAGGCTCGACGTTTCGGGCGCAGCCTTTGCCGCCGGCGAGGCACCGAGCGTGCCGCTGATCGAACTCCGCGAGGATGACTGACATGCCCAGCACAAGGACCTGGTTCAGCCAACCGCTGGAGACAGTGGCGATCTGGTGGCGGATCGAGCGCAGCGACGGCATCGCACTGGGTTTTACCAGCCACGATCGCGACCTGGCCTTCGACGGCCTGGTCCACCGCACCGCACCTGGCATGGTTCCTTCGGCCATACGCCGCACCGCCACTTTCGAGCCGGACAGCGCAGATATTGCGGGCGCGCTAAGTCATGATTCGATCACCGAAGGCGACCTCGCTGCCGGGCGGTTCGACGGTGCTGTAGTGGCGATGGGTATGGTCGATTGGGAAACGCTGGAACGCGAGACATTGTATAGCGGCACGATCGGCGCGGTGGGGCACGAAGGCGCGGGCTTTTCCGCCGAACTGCGCTCGATCAAGGACCTGCTGTCGCGCGACATCGTGCCGCGTACTTCACCGACCTGCCGTGCCGAATTTTGCGGAACCGGCTGTACGCTATCGGCTGCCCGGTTTACACGCAGCGCCACGCTGGCACTTGTCGAGCCGGACGGCGGTATGCGCGTCGCCGGCGCTTCGACCGACGGGCTGCTGTTCGGCATGCTGCGCTGGATCGACGGGCCGGAGGCCGGATTGTCGCGGAGGATCGAGGATATCGATGGCTCCCTGCTGATCCTCGACCGCCCAGCAGACCCCGGCACCCCGGTGGGCACCCGAATACTATTACGAGAGGGGTGCGATCACACGCTGGATACTTGCGCTACCCGGTTCGCCAATGCGACGAACTTTCAGGGTGAGCCATACCTGCCGGGCAACGACCTGCTGACCCGATATCCCATGGTGCAAGGCTGATGGGTATACTGGTGCAGGCCGCGCGTGAACTGATCGGAGTTCCATTCCGTCTGCATGGCCGCGACCCGGAGACAGGGCTCGACTGTGTGGGGCTCGTGACGGAAACGATGCGACGCGCAGGTTTCCATCCGGTGCCGCCCGAAGGCTACGCGATGCGAACCGCCTCGCCCCGCAGTTTGCTTCATTTTGCAGTTGCCAGCGCAATGGTCGAGGTTGCGGAGGGTGGCGATGTCATTCTGGCCATGGTCAATCCACTGCAGCCGCATCTGCTGATCCCGGTACCGGGCGGGTTTGTCCATGCCCACGCCGGAATTGGGCGCGTAACGGAAATGCCCGGCCCGCTTCCGTGGCCGACAACGCTGCGATGGCGCGTAACTCCGCAAAGGACTTGATCACCAATGGCTACACTCATTCTCACGGCTGTCGGCACCGTCATCGGCGGCCCGCTGGGTGGTGCGATCGGTGCACTGGTCGGTCGGCAGGTCGATGCAGCGATCATCGGCGGACGCAAGGCGGAAGGCCCGCGTCTGAAGGAACTGTCTGTTCAGACATCAAGTTATGGCAACGCGCTGCCGCGTCATTTTGGCCGGATGCGTGCTGCGGGAACGGTGATCTGGGCGACCGAATTGAAGGAGCAACGCGAAAGCCAGGGTGGAGGTAAAGGACCTTCCGTAACGTCCTACAGCTACAGCGCGTCGTTCGCAGTGGCGCTGGCAAGCCGTCCGATCAAAGGAATCGGCAAAGTCTGGGCGGACGGCAACCTTTTACGCGGCTCGGCGGGAGACCTGAAAGTCGGCGGTGCCATGCGCGTTCACACCGGCCATGGCGACCAGATGCCCGATCCGCTGCTGATTCAGGCCGAGGCTGCTGGACGATGTCCAGCGTACCGCCAATTAGCCTATGTGGCGTTCGAGGATTTGCAACTTGCCGATTTTGGCAATCGCCTGCCGTCGCTGACTTTCGAGATACTGGCTGACGAGGGGGACTGTTCCATCGAAGCCATCATCGCTGACATCGTGCCGGAAGCGACGCTGGACAACCTTTCCGCGACCTTTGCGGGCTTCACGATCGATCAGGGATCGGCCGGCGATGCCCTCGCCGCGATTTCTCAGGGCGTTCCGCTGTCCTGTGCCACGATCGATGAACGACTGGTTGTGCGTCGTGCGGATGCGGGCTTTCCGATTGATGCTCCGTTGCTACCGCTTCCTGCGGCGAGCCAGGACCCCCAGGCCGACAAGGCGCGCATGGACGGCTGGTCGCGGCGCCGGGAACCCAAACCGAACGCCCGACTCGCGGGCCTGCGATATTATGACGTGGCGCGAGACTACCAGCCTGGCCTGCAGCGCGGACTGGGCAGAAGCGAACAAGGCGACGTGGCCATGGTCGAGCTACCGGCAGCGCTTACTGCGGAATCCGCGGTCGCCCTCGCAAATGCAGCGAGCCGCCGCACGTCAAGAGCCCGCGACACCATCTCCTATCGCATCACCGAGATCGACCCCGTACATTCACCCGGCGCATTCGTCCGCCTGCCTGTCGCATCGGGGCTGTGGCGGATTGATCAGTGGGAATGGCAGAAAGACGGAGTGCTGCTCGACCTTTCGTCCTGCGTTTCGCGCGACACGGTGCCCGTTGCCATCTCGCGCGTCGACGGGGGACGCCTGAACCTTGCACCCGACCTGGTCGCGTCACCGACCACCCTGGCAGCGTTCGAACTGCCTTGGGATGGCATCGGCAGTGGCGCCTCGCCGGCGCTTTTTGTTGCGGCATGTGGTGTTACCGCAGGCTGGACCGGAGCCTCGCTTTTCGCGGAAAGAGAAGGCGCAGCCAGCGGCTTGGTTGCGATCGGCTCGACCGGTCGACGTCGGGCCATCATCGGACGATTGCAGTCGGTTCTTCCGCCTGCTTCCCCATTGCTTGTCGATCGGACGACGACTTTCGACGTGCAACTCGCGGACATCGACCTGTCGCTCCCCACTTCGAACCTTCCGCAACTTCTGCAAGGCGCAAATCGCGCCCTCGTTGGCGCGGAAATCATCCAGTTTGCAAACGCTTCACCGATCGGTAGCGGGGCCTGGCGGCTTTCCGGACTGTTACGCGGTCGTGGTGGGACAGAATGGGCGATCGGCGGCCATGCGCCAGGCGAAAGCTTCGTCCTGATCGACGATGCACTACACAGCTTGGATCCGGCATTGGTGGGCGATGCCGCGACGACCCACATCGTTGCTGCCGGGCTTGGCGACAGCGAACCCGTAACTGTTTCCATTGCGTGCGCGGGAGCAACGCTCAGACCGCTATCGCCGGTTCACGGAAGCGCCATGCGACAAAGTGACGGCGGCCTGATCATCAGCTGGGTGAGGCGCTCTCGAGGGAGCTGGTTCTGGCCCGATCTCATCGAAACGCCGATCAACGAAGAAGCTGAGCTATGGGACGTGACTTACGGCGACACAGCCGCTCCGGCGCAGCGCTGGCAAGTAGACGCAGCGCGATTGACCCTTTCGTCAGCGCAACTCACCGCGCTTGCGGCACTATCCGTTCCGTCTGTTTTTAATGTTCGGCAACTGGGCCGCGCCGCAGCTTCCGCATCACTGCGGATTGCAATTCCGGCATAACGCCCACAGCCGTTCGATCCGTCACCCTCGAAGGACGCAGCCATGACCGATCCAACCAGTTTCTCCGCATCCTCGCCTCGCTTTTCACTGCCGATGCTGTTTGCCGGGCAGAGCCAGAAAGAAGTGACCGTAAACGAAGCGCTTCTGTTGGCCGACATGCTGTTGCATCCGGTGGTGCAAGGAAGCATCACTGCGGCACCAGACACACCTGCGATCGGTATGGGCTGGCTGGTCGCCGCAGGTGCGACCGGAACATTTGCTGGGCATGACGACGCAATGGCCGTGTGGACTGAGGGCGGCTGGCGGTTCGCTCGCCCGGTGCCCGGAATGAAGGTGTACGATCTCGGCCTGGGCTGTAATCGAACTTGGTCGGGAACGTGGCGATTTTCGGCCGCGCCGGCGGACATAACCGGTGGAACGGTGATAGACGTTCAAGCGAGGCAGGCGATTGCCGCGCTGATCGCGCTCCTGAAGGATGCTGCCATAATTTCAACGACGTGACGGGAACCCAATTGGCGATAGTGCATTTGAGCGGCACATGAGGGTAGTTTCCGCTGAACAGTTGTTGCTCAAAATGACCGTTATAGTTGTTTTTAGGCAACAGCCGGCGTTCGTGCCCGCTTGCATGAATAGAACAGAACCGGTAGATAACCGCCACGACGTGGCATGAATTCGCTAAAAGGGGAAACGATAATGCGGAAACTGGTCCTTGGCATTGCCTTGGCTACAACGGCGATGGCAACGCCGGCGCTCGCCAGGAATGATTCCTGGTATGTGGAAGCCGATGGCGGCGCGATGCTGCTCGAAAATTCGGATATAACTGTTGCAGGTGTCAAGGACGCTGCAACGCTCGACACGTCGACGGGTTATGACTTTGGTGGCATCGTCGGTTATGACTTCGGCGGCTTCCGTCTGGAAACCGAAGTGTCTTACCGTCGCGCACGTGCAAACACGCTGATCGACAACACCACCGGCACGAGCTTCACGGGCAACAACATCAGCGGCCGCGCTCACGCGCTTAGCTACATGGTGAACGGCATGCTGGATTTCGGTGACGACGATGGCCTGCAGGGCTTCGTTGGCGGCGGCGTTGGCGTTGCAAACGTGAAATACGCAGTCACCACGCTCAACCCCAATGGCACGAATGCCGGCGGCGTGAACGATTCCGACACGAACTTCGCATGGCAGGTCATCGCTGGCGTGCGCGCTCCGATCAGCAGCCACTGGGATGCTGGCCTGAAGTATCGCTTCTTCAACGTCAACCATATCGACCTGACCGGCAACGGTGCAAACACGGGCGATTCCATCAACACCCGTTGGCGTTCGCACTCGATCCTGGGTACGCTGGCCTACAACTTCGGTGGTGCCGAGCCGATGCCGGAGCCTGCTGCTCCGCCGCCGCCTCCCCCGCCGCCCCCGCCGCCCCCGCCGCCCCCGCCGCCGGCTCCGGTCTGCAACAAGGGTCCGTACATCGTGTTCTTCGACTGGGATAAGTCGGACATCACGCCGGAAGCTTCGACCATCCTCGACAACGCCGTCACTGCCTATGGCAATTGCGCCAGCGTTCCGATCATGCTCGCAGGTTATGCGGATCGTTCGGGTACGGCCAAGTACAACGTCGGCCTTTCGCAGCGCCGCAACACGTCGGTGCGTTCGTACCTGACGTCGCATGGTATCCCGGATGGCTCGATCACGAGCCAGGCGTTCGGCGAAACCAACCCGCGCGTTCCGACCGCTGATGGCGTTCGCGAACTCCAGAACCGTCGCGTGGAAATCACGTACGGTCCCGGTTCGGGCATGTAATAACTGGCGCAAGCCAAATAATGCGAAAGGGGCCGGAGAAATCCGGCCCCTTTTTCGTTATGGTCTCGGCAGTCACGCCAGGAGGCCCTCCATGATCCCGAAATTCCTATTCACGGCTGCTGTTTTGTCACTGACCCTCGGTGGATGTGCGACGGTCCCGCCGCAGCCAACAGGCCTTGCCCATGCCGATATCGTGACCGCAGAAGGCAAACCTGCAGGCCGCGCCTACCTGACGGCGAATGGCGACGCCGTTACGCTGACGGTGCAAGCGGCGGGGCTCAAACCGGGGCTGCACGGGATCCACCTGCACACCGTCGGAAAATGCGAGGCCCCGGCCTTCACCAGTGCGGGCGGCCACCTCAATCCAGGCATGAAAATGCATGGATCGATGAACCCGGCGGGCGCGCACATGGGCGACCTTCCCAACCTGTCGATCGCTGCGGATGGTGCCGGCGCTGCAACCGTGTTTCTACCGGGAAAATGGGCAGATATCGGGCAGTCCATCTTCGACGCTGACGGATCCGCCATCGTGATCCATGCCGCAGAAGATGATTACAAGACCGATCCCACAGGCAACAGCGGCGGCCGCATAGCATGTGGCGTCTTCGTGCAGGGCTGACCCGCCAACCCGCGCTAGCTCTCTTTGCCGTATTCGGTGCCGTCGCTTAATCCGGCTTCAGCAAAACCGGCGCGGCGAAGGCGGCAGCTATCGCATTGGCCGCAAGCCCGCCCATCCGGCAGGGGATCGTAGCACGACCAGCTATCCCCGGCGTCGAGGCCGAGCCGGGCAGCCTCGCGTGCAATGTCGGACTTGCGCAGGTGCTGCAACGGAGCGTGGACTTTGATCGTGCCGCCTTCGCTGCCGACCTTGGTCGCGATGCGAGCAAGGCCTTCGAAACCTGCAACGAACTCCGGACGGCAATCGGGATATCCCGAATAGTCCAGCGCGTTAACGCCGATGAACAAGTCGCTGGACCCGGCCGCTTCCGCCCACGCCAGCGCTAGAGACAGAAACACCAGGTTCCGGGCCGGGACGTAGGTGACTGGAATATCGTCCCCCACGCCGAATTTGGGGACATCGATGGCGTCGGTCAGTGCCGATCCGCCAAACTGGCGCAAATCCATGGGAAGGATTATGTGGCGATCGACACCGATGCGGTCCGCAATCTTGCGTGCAGCATCAAGTTCGACGCGGTGGCGTTGGTTATAGTCGATGGTCAGCGCCAGGATGCGGAAGCCCTGTTCACGTGCGAGCCCCGCACAAACCATCGAATCCAGCCCGCCGGACAGAAGCACGACCGCCAGCGGCGCAACTTCGCGATTTTCGTGATGACTCATGATGACGCGCTACTCGCGCCCGATCGGGCTGGCAATGGGCGTCCGACCTCAGCGAGTGCAGGCACCGGTGCGTCGAGCTTCGGCGTTGAACTGGAACGGCAATCCCTGCGCAATGCCCTGCGTTTCTAGTTGGACCAGCCGCGAATTCTCGAACCTAATGCGCGTTTGCCCATATCCATTGCCAGGGCAGGTATAGTGAACCGTCACCACGTCCGGTGCATCTTCAACCACGAAGCTCCGGCACGTGTCCTTCATGTGGCGGATCTGGACGAGCTTGCGACCACTGGCAATGCACACCCGGTCAGGTGCACCGGCCGGGCCTCGATCGCGCACTTCCCATTGCCCCGCTTCAAGCCGATCAAGCATCGCGAGCGAAATGCGCTGCGCAGATAGCGGCACACCCTGAAAAACGATGATGGCCAGCGCCGCGCCTGCGCTTGCGCGCGACATCGCTCGACCATTTGAACGCAACCATCCAGACATGGGCAACCACATCGCAGCAGGGACACCGCGACACCGTGTCGCGCGTCACTCCCATATACAGGAAATTGCTGTTTGAGTTAAAGTGTTCTTTAGCAGCGACGAACGGAATCGTTCAGTCGAGATCGATGGCGAATTCGCGCGAGCAGAACGCACAGTCGACCACGACCAGCCCGTCATCGTTCTTCATTTCCGCTTGCTCGGCAGCACCAAACCGCGACAGGACGGATCGATAGTGCTCGATCGAGCAGCGGCACCCCCGCACGATTTCAGCGCCCTGTTCGACGCGCACCTCGCGCTCTTCGTGAAAAAGCCGCCAGACCAGCGTTTCAAGGCCAAGCTGCCCGTCGGCGAGTTCATCGGTCCGCACACCGCCGCCCATAATTGCCATGTGCTCCCACTCCGGATGGTCGAGCCGCACGTGCAGGCGTTCGCGCCCCTCTTCTCCTTCGGCCAGATGCTGGATCAGCATGCCGCCGGCCACACACCCCGAAGCATCGGTGCGCGTGGCAACGCGGATCAGCGTCGGCAACTGTTCGGATTGCAGGAAATAGCTTTCGCAGGCCTGCGCCAGCGTTTCGCCTTCCAAGGGCACAATCCCCTGATATCGCTGGCCGGTCGAAGGCAGGTCGAACGTGATGGCCAGATAGCCGGCGCCAAACAGCGAGAACAGCGTCGGATTGGGGCCAAGCTCATCCACCCGCGCCGGGTCGTGGCGCACGTATCCGCGCAGTTCACCGCCGCGATAGTCGCACACCAGCAATTCGACCGGGCCGTCCTGCGTCTGCGCTTGCATGGTCAGCTGGCCCTCGGCGTCCTTCAGCAGCGAACCAAGCAGCACCGTCAACGTCAGTGCTTCGGCCAACACCTGCCGGATCGGTGCGGGATAGGAATGCGCCGAAAGGATTTCGTCGAGCACTGGCCCAAGCCGCACCACCCGCCCACGCGCGTTGCGATCGGGCACGGTGAAGAACAGCGTGCGGTCGAAGCCGGTGTCGCCGCCGGGGAGTTCGCTTGCGGGCATCGCGGGTCCGATCAGATCTGGCCAAAAACCCAGCGCAGTACGGATTTTTGCGCGTGAATGCGGTTTTCCGCTTCGTCCCAAACCGCTGACTGCCGGCCATCTATCACGCCTTCGGTCACCTCCTCGCCGCGATGCGCGGGCAGGCAGTGGAGGAAAAGCGCGTCCGGCCGTGCCTGCGCCATCAGTGCCTCATTGACCTGGAAGGGGGCCATCGCGGCCAGCTTTTCGGACACATGCGCCTGACCCATCGAAATCCACGTGTCGGTCACGACCACATCTGCCCCTGCCACCGCGCTTTGGGCATCACGATGAAGGCTGATGCGCGCGCCCGCTGCTTCGGCCAGCGCGATCATGCCGCTATCGGATTCATAGCCCTGCGGCACGCCGATGCGCACGTTGAACTTCATCAGCCCTGCCGCTTCCACGATCGAATTCAGCACGTTGTTACCGTCGCCCAGCCACGCGACCTCAAGTCCGGGCAAGGCCTTGCCGTGTTCCAGCACCGTCTGCAGGTCTGCCATGATCTGGCAGGGATGTGAAAGGTCGGTCAGCCCATTGATCACCGGCACGCTCGCATGGTGCGCCAGTTCCTCGATCTTGGCATGATCGTGGGTACGCATCATGATCGCGTCCGCCATGCGGCTGAGCACGCGCGCGGTGTCGGCGACCGTCTCGCCCCGGCCCAGCTGCGTCGTGCCCGAATCCAGCACCACCGCCGTCCCGCCCAGCTGGCGGATGGCGATGTCGAACGAAACGCGGGTGCGCGTCGAACTCTTTTCGAACACCATGGCCAGCACGCGGCCGGCCAGCGGCGCGTCGGGATCGGCGCAGCCCTTGGGCAGACCGGCCCGCGCCGCCTTGCGATCGATCGCGTCGCCCAGCATCGCCGCCACAGCATTCCCGCCGGCGTCGGCCAAATTCAGGAAGTGCCTCATGTCGCCGGGGCCTCCGGATCATAGCTCGCGGTTGCCGCCGAAAGCTTGTCCATGAATTCTTCGATGTGGCTGTCGTCGATCACCAGCGGCGGCAGCACACGGAAAGTCATGTCGCCGGCCGCCACGGTCAGCAGCTGGTGGTTGTCGCGCATATGCGCGACGAACGGCCGCGGCTCGATCTTCATCTTCACGCCCAGCATCAGACCGCGCCCGCGCACCAGCTCGAACATATCGGGATAGTTGCCGATGAACTGTTCCAGCCGGCCGCGCAGCCGTTCGCCCTTGGCCTTCACTTCGCCGAGGAATTCGTCGTTGGCCACCACGTCGAGCACCGCTTCGCCCGCCGCCATCGCCAGCGGATTGCCACCATAGGTGCTGCCATGCGTGCCGATCACCATGCCGCGCGCCGCTTTTTCGGTGGCCAGGCACGCACCGAACGGAAAGCCGCCACCGATGCCCTTTGCCGTCGCCATCACGTCCGGCGTGACGCCATATTGTTCATGGGCATAAAGCGTGCCGGTGCGCGCGACGCCGCACTGCACTTCGTCGAAGATCAGCAGCAGGTCGTTCTCGTCGCACAGCGCGCGCAGGCCCTGCAGGAATTCCGGCGAAGCATCGCGGATGCCGCCCTCGCCTTGCACCGGCTCGACCAGAAAGCCCGCCGTGTTGGGTCCGATGGCAGCCTTCGCGCCTTCCAGATCATCGAAATCGACGTACTTGAAGCCGGGCAGCAACGGCATGAAGCCCTTGTGCATCTTTTCCTGATTGGACGCGCTGATCGTCGCCATCGTGCGGCCGTGAAACGCGTTCTTGAAAGTGATCAGCTCGTACTTGTCGTCATTGCCGCCATGCTGGTGATAGGCGCGCGCCGTCTTGATCGCACATTCCACCGCCTCCGCACCGGAATTGGTGAAGAACACCGTGTCGGCGAACGTCAGGTCGACCAGCCGCTGTGCCAGGCTTTCGCCTTGCGGGCTGCCATAAAGGTTGGAAACGTGCATCAGCGTTGCCGCCTGCCGCTGGATCGCGCCGATCAGGTGCTCGTTCGAATGGCCCAGCAGGTTCACCGCGATGCCGCTGGCGAAATCGAGATAGCGCGTGCCGTTCTCGTCAATCAGGTGGCAATGTTCGCCGCGCACCGGACGCACGCCGCACCGGGGGTACACGGGCATCAACGGGGTGATCGACATAAGGCTCTCCTGTGCAGTCGCGAGGTTCCGGCAGGCTCATTGTCCGGAAGGAAATGGGAATCGCAAACGACAAATGGCGGCCCCTAAAGGCCGCCATCCGTGCGCGTATGTGGTGTTTGCCGCCCGCCGGTCAGATCGACCGGAAGGCACTGCAAATCGGGATCAACCCTGAATCGGCACCAGGTTGACCGCCGAGTGCTTGCCTCGTCGATCGACTTCGAGGTCGAATTCAAGCTTGTCGCCTTCATTCAGCTCGCGAAGGCCCGAACGCTCGACCGCGCTGATATGCACGAATGCATCCGGCTGGCCATCGTCGCGGGTGATGAAGCCGAAGCCCTTCATCGCGTTGAAGAACTTGACGGTGCCCGTCGCCTTTTCACCGGTCAGCGAACGCTGCGGAGCAGCGGCCTTCTGCGGCGGAGCAATGACATCGCCAACAACCTGCAGGTCCGCCGCGGAAACTTTACCGCCGCGATCGACCAGATTGAATTCGAGCTGCTGACCTTCGGCCAGGCCTTCAAGACCGGCGCGTTCGACTGCGCTGATGTGCACGAACACATCTTCGCCGCCGTCTTCACGCTGGATGAAGCCGAAACCCTTCTGGGCGTTGAAGAACTTTACGACGCCCTTGCCGGTGCCAACAACCTGTGCCGGCATACGGCCGCCACCGCCGCCGCCGAAGCCGCCGCGATCGTAACCGCCGCCGCCACCCGCGTTAAAGCCGCCACCGCCGCCGTAAGGATCGAAGCTCTCTTCGCCGAAACCGTCACGCTTGTCGCGTCCGCGACCACGCCGCCCTCTGTCAAAACCCATAAAAACCAATAAACCTTCGTTCCGCCCCTGCTTTCCAGGGCACCGCAGGCCGGACGCGGAAGCCGACGGTGCAACAAGGAATTTGCGCCGGATTGCGGCCGGCCCTCTCCATTGCGGGCGAGACTATAACCGACAAAATCAAGCAGCGCGAACGGAATCGTCGCACACTGCAATGTACCTACGAATACTGTTGCATTTTGTTGCGGTGGCGGCTCCCAGCTTGCCCTTGCGCCGTGGATTGGGCAATGCTGCGCGGATGGATATCCTCGCCCTTCTTGCCGATCCGGCAGCTTGGGCGGCACTGGTCACGCTGGTGCTGCTCGAAATCGTGCTTGGCATCGACAATCTGGTGTTCATCGCCATCCTGTCGAACAAGCTGCCCGCCAACCAGCAGGCAAAAGCCCGTAAGATCGGGCTTTTTCTGGCGCTGTTCCTGCGGCTTGGCCTGCTTACGCTGATCGGCTGGATCGTCACGTTGCAGGCCCCGCTGTTCGATCTGGGCATCACCGGCGATCCCGGCGCGCACGGTGAGCCGTCCTTTGAAACAGCCTTTTCCGGCCGCGACCTGATCCTCATCGCGGGCGGCCTTTTCCTGCTGTGGAAGGCGACCAAGGAAATCCACCACACCATCGATCCTGAACCCAGCGGAGAGATGCTGGACCATAAAGGCCACGTCGCCGTCACTTTCGGCGCGACGATCGCGCAGATTATTGCGCTCGATCTGGTGTTCTCCATCGATTCGATTCTCACCGCCGTGGGCATGACCGACCAGATCCCGATCATGATCGCCGCCGTCGTGTTCACGGTGGGCCTGATGATGATCGCTGCCGATCCGCTGGCTAAGTTCATCGAGAAGAACCCCGGCCTTGTGATGCTGGCACTGTCATTCCTCGTCATGATCGGCTTCGTGCTTCTCGCCGATGGCTTTGGCATGCACATCCCCAAGGGCTATATCTACGCTGCGATGGGTTTCTCGGTCTTTGTCGAGCTGCTCAACATCATCGGCCGCAATCGCCGGGCCAAAAAGCGCACAGAGGCAAGCCATGTTCCGCAAAATTGACGACAAGACTTACGCCGCCCCGCAGATCACCGTGGCCGAGGTCGCGGAGGCCAAGGCGCTGGGCATCGGCCTGATCGTGAACAACCGCCCCGAAGGCGAATCCGACGATCAGACCCCCGGTGCGGACATTGCAGCCGCCGCCACCGCCGCCGGCATCGCCTATGTCGCGATCCCGGTCACCCATGCCGGCTTTTCGATGGCGCAAGTGGAGGCGCTGGCCAAGGCGCTGGACCAAGCCGGCGACGCCCCGGTCCTCGCCTATTGCCGATCCGGCACCCGTTCCACGCTGTTGTGGGCGCTGACCATGGCCAGCAAAGGCACCAATCCGGACGAGATCGCCGCTGGCGCCGCACGCGCCGGATACGATATTGCGCCGATCCGCGCACAAGTGGATATGCTCGCCGCAAGAGGGTGAGCGAGCGCCACTGCGTGCTGTAGGGGGTAATACAATGGATGCTGCCAAGGCGGCGGCGCTGATCGCCACGCCGGGCGCAATGATCGCGCTTCAGGGCACGCTGTCGCTCGTCGCGATCCTGCTGGTCGTCCTCGCCGCCCGCGCGATGAAGCTTGGCGGCGACGTGCGCATCCGCGACGAAGCCCATGCCCGCGAACTGGCGGACGAGGCTATCTGCGGCTTCACGCCTGTCGATATTGCCATCGACCGCGCCAGCATCGGCGCGCTCCTCCGCGATGCAGCCGGTCGCATTCTCCTGATCCGTCGCCACGGCAGCCACTTCGTCGCCCGACTGCTCACGTCCCACGCCGGCGTGCGGCTGGACCGGCACTTCCTCACCCTGTCGACCGACGATGCGCGCTTCGGCACGATCACGCTCGATCTCGGCCCGCAGGCGCAGGTCTGGGCCTCAAGCCTCCGGCGGCTGGGGGCATCGGCATGAACGCCTTCATCGCATCGATCGAACGCATGCTGAGCCAGCCGATCGCCGCGCCGATCGACGTGGTGCTCTATGCCATCCCCGCCTTCATCCTGTTGATCCTGATCGAAATGTTCTGGGCCCGCCAACGCGCACCGCAGGTCTATGAACCGGCCGACATGCGCACGTCGTTGCTGCTGGGTCTGGGCAGCACGGTCTCTGGCGCACTGGTGGCGGGCGCGATCTATGCCCTCACGGTCTGGCTTTACGACCACCGCATCGCCACCGTGCCCTATGCCCTGTGGGCGTGGCTGGCGCTGCTGCTGCTCGACGATTTCAACTATTACTGGGCGCACCGCACCGGCCACCGCGTCCGCTGGTTCTGGGCCGCGCACGTCAACCACCACACCAGCCAGCACTACAACCTGTCGACGGCCCTGCGGCAGACCTGGACCGGCCCGCTGGCGCTGTCATTCGCCTTCCGCATCTGGCCCGCCTTCGTCGGCTTCCCGCCCGCGATGATCCTCACCGTTGGCGCGATCAACACGGTCGGCCAGTTCTGGATTCATACCGAAGCGGTGCGCAAGATGCCCCGCTGGTTCGAAGCGGTGTTCAACACCCCCTCGCACCACCGCGTCCACCACGCGACCAACCCGCTCTATCTCGATCGTAACTATGCGGGCCTGTTCATCGTGTGGGACCGACTGTTCGGCACCTTCCAGCCCGAACGCGACGACCAGCGCAACCGCTATGGCATCGTGCGCCAGCTCGGCACATTCGGCCTGCTGCACAACGTGTTCCACGAATGGCAGGCGATGCTGACCGACATGTGGAATGCGCCGTGGCGGCACAAACTGTCGTACCTGATCCGCGAACCCGGCTGGAGCCACGACGGCACCCGCGAAAGCAGCGACATCATCCGGGCGCGGTGGATGAAGGCCCGCACGGCAGATCCTCAGCCCGATTAACGCCCGATCAGCCCCAATGCGTGGCGGATGAACGCATCGCGGTCCAGCACCCACTCCGCCCCTTGCGGCAGCTTGGGATCGGCAAAGGTCAATCCCTCGCGCGAAAACACATGACCCGCCGTGCCCGATGTGTTGAACGCAAGCGCCACCGCGCGCCAATCAGCGCGGGTCGATAGCTCGTTGCCCACGACATGGTTGGTGCCCGGCAGATATCCCAACCCCTGCGGCCGCTGCGCGAACACGTATGGCTCGGTGCGGTAACTGGCGACCGAGGTGTTGAGGAACACCGACAGGTAAACCTTGGCCAGCACGTCCAGCGGCGTCGCGGGCATCCGCCATTCGGGCGTCCGCACCACGCTCCACGGGTAATTGGCCGGGTCGCCATACAGGATCTCGGTGCGCATATCGACCAGCGCGTCGCGTGGATCCTGCAAAGGCCGCATCCGCCGCAATTGCAGGTTGTTCGACCAGGTGAAGCCGAATTCGGAGGCATCGATCAAAGGCATGGCCGAAGGTGGCCCGCCGTTCGGCGCGTTGGAAACGGTCAGGTTCTCATAGACCCGCAGATAGGCCTTGTCTTTCAGCTGGTGCCCGCTCGCCACGTTGCCGGCACCGCGCTGACCGCGCCAGCTCACATTGCGGAAATGCGAGACCAGCGTGCCGTTGATATAGGTGCCGTGCTCCTGATCGGCATTGATGCCCACATTGCCGTCGATGGAACTGTCCTCGACATAGAGCATGGTCTGCCCGCCGGGCACGAAAATCCCGTTCTTGCCGCCAAAGATGCTGGATCGCCGGATCACCGCCGAAAACAGTCCCGGCCGCGATCCGCCAAAGGTTTCCAGATGCACCGCGCCCATCGGCTGCACCGATCCGGGGAAGTCGAGCGCAATGTCGCGCATTTCGAAATGGATGCGCTTTTGCCCGATATCGAACCCGCGCAGGCTGACGTGCGCCCATTCGCTGGGGCTGCGGAAGGTCACCCGCTGTCCCGGTATCGAGGATCGCAGGATGAATTGCGTGCCGTTCAGATCGCCCACGATGTCGGGCTGCCACGGCGCAAAGGGATAGACGCAAGGCCGCCCCTCGCCATCCAGCGCCTCGTAGACGAACTCGTATCCGCCCTCTACCCGGCCATAAAGCTGGGCCGCGTCCATCCCGCGATAAACCTCGCGCCCCGCCGCGCGCGATGCGTCGCAGCGGATGAACAGCTTCACCGCCGGCGCGCGCAATCCGCCCATCGGCATGTAGAACGGATACAGCCTGTCGTTCGCAGCGATCTGCGTGGGCGTCAGCGGTGGCGTGGCCTCGGCAACCTGCGCCGCCGCTTGCTTGACCGCCCCCACCCCATCATTCGCGCGCGATTGCCCGCCAAGGCCGCCGCACCCGATGATCGAAAGAATGCACGCCAGCGACAGCGCCGGTCTGGCCATCCGGGAAATGGCGGGCTTCACCCCACCATCCGCAGCCGCTCGCCCGCCGCCACCACATCGGGCTGGTCCGGCCAGATGCCGCGCGTGTCATACACCACCTTGCCCACGCGCTCGGCCAGCGGCACCACACGGAACACGTCATGGTCGACCAGCGTGATCAGCAGATCGCAGGTTTCAAGCGCGGTATCGAGGTCGATCAACGTCGCCCCGGTATCGGTAAATTCCACCGGCAATTGCGACGTATAAGGCTCCACAACCGAAACCCGGTCGCCAAATTTCTTGGCAATCCGCGCCGCCACGAACCGGGCCGGGCTTTCGCGAAAATCGTCTATGTTCGCCTTGAACGCCAGCCCCAGGCACGCGATCCGCGCCCCCGGATGCGCTTCCACCAGTTCGGTCGCCCGCGCAATCACGTGGTGCATCTTCTGGTCGTTCACATTGCGCGCCGTTCGGATCAGCGGCGTATCATCGGGCGCGCTCGCCACGATGAACCACGGGTCCACAGCGATGCAGTGCCCGCCAACGCCGGGGCCAGGCTGCAGGATGTTCACGCGCGGATGGCGGTTGCCAGCTTGATCACTTCCCACACGTCCAGACCCATGCGGTCGGCCACGATCGAAAGCTCGTTGGCAAAGGCGATGTTCACGTCGCGATAGGCGTTCTCGACCAGCTTGGTCATTTCCGCCGAGCGCGCATCGGTCGTCACGCAAGTGCCGCGCACGAACCGCTTGTAGAACGCCAGCGCCTTGCGCGCACAACGCGGGGTAATGCCGCCGATGGAGCGGTCGTTGTTGGTCAGTTCTTCCAGAATACGCCCCGGCAGCACGCGTTCGGGGCAGTAAGCGATGGAGACGTCGGGCGTTTCTTTGGTCTTGCCCGGAAACTTCAGATCGGGCCGCAGCCCGGCCATCAGGTCGCGCATCTGCTCGGTGGTACCCACCGGTGATGTCGATTCCAGGATCACCGTATCGCCCGGCTTGATCACGCCCGCCACTTCGGTGGCGGCGGCCAGCACATAGGAGATGTCGGGCGTGTGGTGCCCGTCCTTGGCAAAGGGCGTCGGCACCGCGATCACAAATACGTCGGCGGGTTCGATCTGGGTCGATGCACGCAGCAGCCCACGCTGCACCACGCCATGAACCAGCCCGTCGAGATCGACTTCCTCGATATGGATTTCGCCGCGATTGATCGTGTCGACCACATGCTGCGTCACGTCGAGGCCCAGCACCGGGCAGCCTGCCCGCGCAATGATCGCGGCGGTCGGCAGACCGATGTAACCAAGGCCTACGACACAGACCTGCGGTTTTACTTCACCCTGCATTACCCAGTAACTCCACGATGCGCTGCGCGGCCTTGCCGTCCCCGAAAGGATTGTGGGCACGCGCCATGGCCGAATAGGCAGCCTTATCGTCGAGCAGGGTAAAGATTTCAGAAACGATACGGGCTGAATCGGTGCCGACCAGCTTGGCCGTGCCGGCGTCCACGCCTTCGGGCCGCTCGGTCGTTTCGCGCATCACCAACACGGGCTTGCCCAGCGCGGGCGCTTCTTCCTGCACCCCGCCGCTGTCGGTCAGCATGATCTCGCAGATCGACAGCAACCGCGCGAAGTGGGGATAATCCAGCGGCTCGATCATCGCCACATTGGGCAGGCCCGCCAGCGCCGCATCCATCACCCGCCGCACATTGGGATTGGGATGGACGGGGAAGATCAGCGCAACGTCATCGCGCGCGGCAATCTGGCGGATCGCCTCGGCAATCGCCTCCAGCCCGCCGCCAAAATTCTCGCGCCGATGGCTGGTCACGCCGATGATGCGCTTGCCAGCGAACCGCGCCTCAAGTTCTGCAAGCCCTTCGGCCAGCGCCGGTTCCGCCGCGATCCGCGCAGAAACCCACTCCAGCGCATCGATCACGGTGTTGCCGGTAATATGAATCGCACTGTCGGCCACGTTCTCCGCCCGCAACGCGGCGGCAGAAACATCGGTCGGCGCAAAATGGAGCGCGGCAATGCTGCCGATGATCTTGCGGTTCACCTCTTCGGGCCAGGGGTGATAGATATTGTGGCTGCGCAATCCCGCCTCCACATGCGCCACCGGCACCTTGCGGTAATAGGCGGCCAGCGCGCCCGACATTGCGGTGGCGGTATCGCCCTGCACCACAACCCAGTCGGGCTTCTCGATGTCCATCACCCCGCCAAGCCCGGTCAGCAGCGCGGCGGTCAGCCCGTCCAGCGTCTGGTCCGGCTTCATCAGGTCAAGGTCATGCTCGGGCACGATCCCGGCAATGTCCAGCACCTGATCCAGCATCCCGCGATGCTGCGCCGAAACGCAAGTGACGACGCGAAACCGCCCATCCGCCTTCAGAGCATGGATCACCGGAAACATCTTGATGGCTTCGGGCCGCGTTCCAAACACGACGAGGATGGTCTTTTTCATGGCCCAGCCCCTAACAGCCCAAAGTTAAAGCCCGATAACCGCGCAAACTCTCAGGGTATGACGATTCCACCCAAACCCGCTCATCCTGAGCTTGTCGAAGGACCGTCCTTCGCACGCCGGGTTACCAGCGAACCACTTCTTCCCCCCTCCCGCAGGCGGGAGGGGGCGGGGGTGGGCCTTTTACTTTGATGGCATCTGCTGGCTCGAGCAGTGAAAACCCCCACCCCCCGCCAAAACCGCATCCGCCATCACCCCGATCGTAGCCCGCGTCGGAAACAGTTCCGCAATCGCCGCCACACCATCATCGTCATGCGGCGATCCGAAAACAGGCACCACCACCACATCGTTGGCGATCACGAAGTTCATGTAGCTGGCCGGCTGCACGATGTTGCCTTCCTCGATCCGCCCCGGCGAAGGCACTTCCACCACCTCCACGCCAAAGGCGCGCGCCCGCGCAGCTGCGTCGGCATAGATCGCGGCATTGGGATCGTCCGGCCCGGTCGCGCGCGGCACTGCCAGCCGGTTCGGCGCGACGAACCGGGCAAGGTTGTCGACATGCCCATCCGTGTGATCGTTGATCAATCCATCGCCCAGCCAAAGCACGGAATTGTAACCCAAATCCCGCTCTAGGTGTCGTTCAAGTGCAGTTCTGTCGAGTTCAGGATTGCGGTTCGGATTGAGCAAAACCTGCTCCGTCGTGGCCACCAGACCGGTGCCGTCGCTATCCAGCGCGCCACCTTCCAGCACCCAGCCACACCGGTCGGCAGGCAACCCGGCGCTGCCCGCCAGATCTGCACCGATCAATTCATCCCCCGGCATCACATACTTACCGCCCCAGCCGTTGAACCCAAACAACCGCGCCCGCCGCGCTTCATCCTTGCCAAGCACAACCAGCGGCCCGGTATCGCGCAGCCAAACGTCGCCATAAACGCGCCGCTCCAGCCTGACCGCCGCGCTCACCAGCGAAGCCGCCCGCGCCTCGTTCGCGGCATCGCGAACCACCAGCCGAACCTGCTGCCCGCTATCGGCCACGGCATTGGCAAAGGCCGCGATCTGTTCCTGCGCGCGGCCGATAACCCCTTGCCATTCCTCGGCAATATGCGGAAACCCGATCCACAACCAATCCTGCGGATGCCACTCCGGCGGCATGATGTGTATTGACATGTATATTCCTAATAAAATATATATCGAATCGACAAGGAGGTATATGTCATGGGTAAATACGAACCGCTTGCGCTTTACCTTGAAAGCCGGAGCGAGGAAATCTGGGATGCACGATTCTCAGATATAGAGCGAATTCTGGGCTTTACCTTGCCGCGCAGCGCGCATGAATATCCCGCTTGGTGGGCCAATCAGGAGCCGGGCCACAGCCAGACACAAGGGTGGCGGGGTGCGGGCTGGGAGACCAGCCGCTTGGATCTTGCGTCAAAAAAGGTTCGTTTCAAACGCAGCAAGCCCAGTAAAAAGTCACCGGTCGATGCGCTCAAACAAGCCGGACATACCCGGGATGCACTTTGGGAAAAGGCTCGCAGACTGACCGGGATCGAAGACCGCGAGGCTTTGATAGAGGCCGCCCTTAACGCGCTCATCCGCCGCGAAGCCGCCAAGCAATTGAGCGCTCTGGGTGGAACCATGCCCGATTTGATCGTCCCATCGCGCGAGCGGCCGACGTGGTGATCGTCGATACATCCGTTTGGGTTGACTTCATACGTTCGGGAGACGCACGTCTGCAGGATTGGATCGCATCAGACCTGATCCTGCAACACCCGTTCGTGACAGCCGAAATCGGCATGGGGAGTTTTCGATCGCCCGATGACCGGAACCGCGTGATTGGTCTGCTCGAAAGCTTTGCGCAAGTAAATGTCACTGACGATGAGACATTCCATCAATTCGTCAGCGACGAAACACTGTACGGAACCGGCATCGGTTTCGCGGACGCGCAACTGCTTCACGCCTGTGTGCGCCAGCCAGAAGCCCGACTTGCAACGCGAGACAAGCGACTTGCCGATCAGGCCCGACGACTGAAAATCGCATTGATCTAATGGGTTTCCGCCAAACTTCAGGCAGCAACCCGCATGATCATTGCCCGGCCAAACTCTTGTCGCGGATTGCCCGGAATTCGTCGTTCGGGTGCCAGTTCGGCCAGACCTTGCTGTTCGAAAGCGCCCGGCCCAGCCGATAATAGAGTTCCACTTCCTGCGCCATGCCGGAGAAGTCCCAACTGGCAGAATACTCGTCGCTCGGCTGGTGATAGCGATTCTTGTTATAGTCGTCGGCCGCCGCCTCTCCCGCCGCCTTGCCGCCGGCGACAAGATCGGTTCCGCGCCCCACCGCGAACATCGGCACGCCACGTTTCGCCATGCTGAAGTGGTCCGACCGGTAATAATGCCCGCGTTCGGCATGATCCTCGGGCGATTGATAAAGGCCCATCTGGCCTTCCACGGTCTTGAGAATGCCCGTCAGGTCGGATTTGTCACCGCCCGTCACTTTCAGGTTTTTCGCAGGCCCAGTGGGTGAAAGCCCATCCATGTTCACCCCGCCCACAGTCTTCGCCAGCGGAAACACGGGGTTGCGCGCGTAATACTCCGAACCCAGCAGCCCCGATTCCTCCAGCGTGACCGCCAGAAAGACCTGGCTTCGCGCTGGCGCGCCGGCCTGCCGGTTCATCTTGGCCAGCGCGACAAGGCTGGCGATGCCGGTCGCGTTGTCGACCGCGCCATTGCAGATGCCGTCGCCCTTCGCATCGGCCTTGCAGTGGCCCAGATGATCCCAATGCGCGGTATAGAGCACGTATTCGTTCGGCCGGATCTTGCCCGACTGCACGCCGATCACGTTGTGGGAGGTCGATTTCTTCAGCGTGTTGTCGAACGTAAGGTTGGCCTTCAGCCCCAGCGGCACCGGTTTGAAACCCTTCTGACCGGCGGCCTTCACCAGCTCGCTGAAGTCCCTGCCCGCCGCCTTGAAGATCGCCTCGGCCACCGGCTTCTGCATCCAGCCGTTGGCTTCGGTCTGGTCCATGCCGTCGTTGGGGGTCTGGACGAAGTACTGTCCGCCCGACCAGCTCGATTCAACCACGTTCCAGCCATAGGCGGCGGGGAACGTGTCATGCACGATAATCGCCGCCGTCGCCCCCTGCCGCGCCGCTTCCTCGAACTTGTAGGTCCAGCGCCCGTAATACGTCATTCGCCGGCCCTTGAACGCGCCGTCCTCGGTCTCCAGCGCATAGTCCGGATCGTTGACGAGGATGACAGCCGTCTTCCCCTTCATGTCCAGCCCGGCATAATCGTTCCAGCCAAGCTCAGGCGCGTTGATGCCATAGCCGACGAACACCAGTTCGCTGTCCTTCACCGCCGTATGCGGCGTCACGCGATAGCTGCCGGCCACGAAATCGGTGCCGCGCTGAAAACTGAGCGGCTGCGCGCCGCCGGTGATCGTCAGCGGGCTGACGTTGCCCGCCGTGATCGCCACCATCGGCACGTCCTGCAGCCAAGACCCCTTATTGCCCGGCTGCAGCCCCGCCGCCTTCAACCGCGCCACGATCTCGTTCAGCGCCTTGGCCTCGGCGGGGGTGCTGGGGCCGCGCCCCTCGTATTCGTCGGACGACAACGTTTTCACCACGTCGCGCATCAGCGACTGGTCCACTGCGGGCACGGCAGGCGGCGCGGCGAACGTTGCCGAAGCGGCCAGCCCCAACAGAAACGTGCCGGCCATCAGGCGTGCGGAAACGCGCGCCACGGCAGCGCCTGAATTGCGATAAATCATTGGGCGACCTTTCGAATTGCCCTCAAACTGGTTTCGGGCGCTATCGGATGGCGCGAACTTGGCAGAGCATCGCCAGCCCCGCAAGCCGCCCGCGCTTGATCCGCAAGCCGCAACGGGGCAGGGCAGATCCCGACACAAGCGGGAGCGAAGATCATGACCGATTGGCACGACGCCGTCGCCCGCGCCCGCGCGTACGCCCCGTTTCTGGCGCGGGCGCTCGATCGCCTGCCCGCCTTTGCGGAAATGCTGGAAGCGGGCCGGATCGACGAAGCCCTGACCGCAGCACAGGCAGCGGGTGGAGGGACCGACAATCTCGGTGTGGCCCTGCGCCGCGAACGGTTGGCCCTGTCGCTCTCGCTGGCCATCGGCGATCTCGCCGGCGGCCTCTCGCTCGCCCAAGTCATCGGCGCGCTCTCAACCTTTGCCGACCGCGCGCTCGACAGCGCCATCACCGCCGCGATCCGCCGCCGCGTGCCCGACGCAGAACCCGCCGGATTTTCCGCCATCGCGCTGGGCAAGCATGGCGCGGGCGAGCTGAACTATTCGTCCGATATCGACCCCATCCTGCTCTACGACCCCGAACGCCTGCCCCGCCGCGATCGCGACGATCCCGGCGAAGCGGCGCAGCACGTGGCGCGGGGCGTGCTCGATCTGCTCTCCACCATGACCGACGAAGGCTATGTCTTCCGGGTCGATCTGCGGCTGCGCCCGAATTCGGAAATCACTCCGCTCGCCATCTCGTTCGACGCGGCGATCACCCACTACGAATCGAGCGCGCTGGCATGGGAACGCGCCGCCTATATCCGCGCGCGCGCCTGTGGTGGAGACATGGCGGCGGGGCAGGCCTTTCTCGACACGATCCGCCCCTTCGTGTGGCGGCGCAGCCTCGATTTCGGGGCGATTGCCGAGATCGGCCGCCTCACCACCCGCATCCGCGATCACTATGCCGGCGGGCAGGCCGTTGGCCCCGGCTACGACCTGAAGCGAGGGCGTGGCGGCATCCGCGAGGTAGAATTCTTCGCGCAAACGCACCAACTGGTCCACGGCGGCCGCAACCCCGCGCTGCGCCTGCGCGGCACCCGTGACTCGCTCGATGCACTGGCGCAGACCGGCATCATCGCCGCCGACGATGCCGAGGCGCTTGGCCAAAGCTATGACCGGCTGCGCACCATCGAACACCGGCTGCAGATGGTCGACGATCGCCAGACCCACGCGCTGCCCACCGACCGGCAAGCGCTCGACAACGTTGCCCGGCTCGATGGCATGCCCGATGGCGCGGCGCTGGTGGCCGAACTCGCCGCCATTTCCGAAACGGTCGGCCGCCGCTACGACGCGCTGATCGAGGCCTATGCGCCCACCGGGGCGGTCGCGGTGCAGGCCCGCCCCCTTACGCTCGAACTCGGCGCGCTGGGCTTTGCAGAGCCCGAAACGCTGGCCGAACGGATCGAGGGCTGGGAAAACGGCCAGTATCGCGCCTTGCGCAGCGCCGAGGCCCGCGGCGCGTTTTCCCGCCTGCGCGGCCAGTTGCTGAAGGCGCTTGCCGAAGCACCCGATCCCGAACGTGCCCTGCTGCGCTGGGAACAGCTGCTCGGCGGCCTGCCTTCCGCGATCAACGTGTTCCGCCTGCTCGAAGCGCGCCCCGGCCTGCTCGCCGTGGTAATGCGCGTGCTCGCCCACGCACCCGTGCTGGCAGAGGCGCTGGCCCGCCGGTCCGACCTGCTCGATACGTTGATCGACCGGTCGGCTTTCGACTTGCCCGGCAGCGTGCGCGCCATCGCCGAAACGCTGGGGCGCTGCGAAAGCGGCGACGATTACCAGCGCGTGCTCGATGTGGTGCGCCGCAAGGTGGGCGAACTGCGTTTCGCGCTGGGCGTGCAACTGATCGAAGGCCAGCACGATCCGCTCGACGTGGCCGCCGCACTGTCGCGCGTAGCCGAAGCCGCGATCGAGGTTCTCGCCCACGCTGCGGCCGAAGAATTTGCGCTCACCCACGGCACCGTGCCCGAAAGCCGCCTCGTCATCCTCGGTCTTGGCCGGCTCGGCGGCGGATCGCTCACGCACGCCTCCGATCTCGATCTCGTGTTCCTGTTCAGCGGCGATCACGCGCATGAATCCGATGGGCGGCGGCCGCTGGGCGGCACGCTCTATTACAACCGGCTGGCGCAGCGGGTAATTGCCGCGCTGTCGGTGCCCACCGCCGCCGGCGCGCTCTATGACGTCGATACGCGCCTGCGCCCTTCCGGCACCCAAGGCCCGGTCGCGGTCAGCCTCGAAAGCTTCGAACGCTATCAGCGCGAGGATGCGTGGACGTGGGAACACATGGCCCTGTGCCGCGCCCGCCCGCTTTATGGCAGCGCTCAGGACCGGGCAGACCTTGCCGCCATCATCGGCAACGTGCTGCGCCGTCCGCGCGACCCGGAAAAGCTGCGGGAAGACGTACTGTCGATGCGCGCCGAAATGGCGAAGCACAAACCGCCCAAAGGCCCGCTGGACGTGAAGCTGGCGCGCGGCGGCCTCGTCGATCTGGAATTCATGGTCCACTATCTGCAATTGCGCGAAGGCGTGGCGATTGATCCGCAACTCGGCGATGCCGTGCGCGGGCTCGGCGCAGCGGGGTGGCTGCCGACGAACCTTGGCTCGGCGCACGATCTGCTGGCGCGGCTGCTGGTGGTGGTGCGGCTGGTTGCCCCCGACGGCGGGTTCCCGCCCCTTGCCAGCCGCGCTATTGTCGCCACCGCTTGCGGCTTGCCCGATTGGGACGGCTTGCTGGCGGCCATACTCGAAGCGCGGCGCGCCATCGCGGCAGCATGGCGTGATGCCTTCGCCGAAACCCTGGAGATCGAAGCATGAGCGAACCACTTGGCGTCGGCAGCCCGCTGCCCGATATCGCGCTGACCACGCCCGAAGGCGGCACGGTGAAGCCTTCCGATTTTGCCGGGCGCAAGCTGGTGCTGTTCTTCTATCCCAAAGACGACACCCCCGGCTGCACCACCGAGAACAAGGATTTTTCCGCGCTCGCCGATGATTTCGCCGCAGCCGGAACGGCGCTGCTGGGCGTCAGCAAGGATCCGCCGACGAAGCACGCGAAATTCATCGAAAAGCACGCCCTTGCCGCGCCGCTCGCCAGCGATGCCGAAGAAGGCGGGCTTTCCGATGCACTGGGCATCTGGACCGAAAAATCGATGTATGGCCGCACCTACATGGGCATGGTGCGCACCACCTATCTGGTCGGCGCGGACGGCAAGATCGCCCGCGTATGGGACAAGGTGAAGGTCAAGGGCCACGCCGACGAGGTGCTCGCGGCGGCCAAGGCCCTTTGATGCAGACCGTTGCGGCGGCGGTTTGCGCCGCCATGCTGACGGCCGACCCGATCGCAAAGGCAATGGCCGCGCGCAAGGTTGCGCGCGACTGGCGGCTGGGCCGGCTGGCCTTTGCGTTCGATGTCGCCATGCCCGATATGCCGGCCCGGCCCGACGAACCCGTGCTGCTGCCCCCCGGTGCGATGCCCAAGCGCGGGCGCGGCGGATCGGAACGCGGGCGCGTGGCCCTGCTTCACGCCCTGGCCCATATCGAATTCGTCGCTATCGACCTTGCCCTTGATGCCGCCGGCCGCTTTGGCGGCGAACGCGGTTCTGAATTTGTGACGGACTGGCTATCGGTCGCCGCCGACGAAGCCATGCATTTTTCGCTGCTCGCGCGGCATTTGTGCACGCTGGGCAGTTTTTATGGTGCGATGCCCGCGCACGATGGAATGTGGAACACAGCGCGCGAAACGGCCCACGATGTTGCGGCGCGGATGGCGGTCGTGCCTATGGTCCTCGAAGCCCGTGGGCTAGATGTGACCCCGGCGACCATCGAACGCTTCGCGCAAGCCGGCGAAATTCGCTCCGCGCGGATACTGCAACGAATCCTTGACGACGAAATCCGGCATGTGCGCTTCGGCACAAAGCATTTCGCAAAATTGTGCGAAGAACGCCGAGAATCGCCCCCCGACCTTTGGAAAACGCTGGTTCGACGGCATTTCCACGGCGCGATTAAGCCGCCGTTCAACGACTCGGCGCGTCGATCAGCCGGTCTATCGTACGAATTGATGACAGGGGTTGCCTAACTGCAACGCATCCCTCTACCCCTCAATCACGAGATGGGCGGGGGGTTCCGACCAATCTTGAAAAATTTTCGCCGGGTTGGCTTCCACATGCGTGGGTCAGCTTTCGGAGGAGATGGCACTGGGGGTCAGCGCCGCCGGGCACGCGATGCAAAGCATCGGGGCCAGGCTGCAAAGATAAGGTTGTTCGGGTCGTAATGTCGCAAAACAAAGCCCTTCAGATTGCACTCGGCGCCTTCGCCGCCGTGGCATGCTTCTTCTCCGCTCCGGCCTTCGCCAACAGCGCTTCTTCCGCAGACATCGCCGCTCCGCTGCGCGCTGCCGAAGCGGCCCGCAACGGCACCACGCCTTCGGGCGATGACGAATTCCGCCGCCTCTTCGCCAACTGGCAGGCTCTCGATACCGGCGCACCGTTCCAGTCGACCGCGATCGTTTCGCCCCGCACCGGTGCCGTCTCCATCCCGTCGCTGATCCCGGTCAGCAGCACCCGCACGATGAGCAGCGGCTTCGGCATGCGTGTCCATCCTGTTCTCGGCGGAATGCGCGCTCACAAGGGCATCGATCTTCCCGCCCCCACCGGCACCCCGATCCACGCCACGGCAGACGGCATCGTCGGCAAGGCTGACTGGATGGGCGGCTACGGCCTGCTGGTCGAGCTGGAGCACGGTGCCAACCTTGAAACCCGTTATGGCCACATGTCGCGCATCGCGGTTGCCGAAGGCCAGCGCGTCCGCAAGGGCGACGTGATCGGCTATGTCGGCTCGACCGGCCGCTCGACCGGTGCGCACCTCCACTACGAAGTCCGAATTGCAGGCGAAGCGGTGAACCCGGTCCCTTACATGCAGACCGAGGCAACCCGTCTGCTCGCCAGCAACAGCCCGACCGAAGGACGCGGCGGCCCCGAACAATAAGCCGACCCGGTCGATATTGCATCTTGGAGAGGATGCGGAAAAAGGCGGCGGAAACGTCGCCTTTTTCTTTGGCGGTCATGCAGCTATCATTTGCAGCCAAGTCTGGCTCCTCTCCCCAGTGGGGAGGGGTTGGGGGTGGGGGTTCGACCGTCGCACGTGCGATCCCCCCTGGCCTACCGTCCAGCATCCCAAGACACACCCGCAACCGTGCGCTTTCCTACACGGGCGCGGCCTGCCATGATCGCAAGGCTCTTTAACATCGTTGTAAAGGTTACACTTCGCCGGAATCGCAATGTGTCACCAACACATGTCAAGCCATTGGCAGGAATAGGAAATACCTGTTGGAGACAGGGTTACACGGTGTAACCTCTGTCACCTTTTTTCCAACACGGAAGGGGCCGCGCCGCCCTTACATCAAGCCAGCAGCTTCTGCATGATCGCGCGCACGTCGTCCGCCATGTCGGGCCGTTCCAGCGCCAGCGCCAGTGTTGCCTCGACAAAGCCCGCCTTGCTGCCGCAGTCGAAACGGCGGCCGGCAAAGGTCACTGCGTGAAAGGGCTGCGTACCGATCATGCGGGCCATCGCGTCAGTCAGCTGGATTTCGCCGCCCGCGCCCTTGCCCTGGTTTTCCAGCGTGCGCATCACTTCTGGCTGAAGGATATAGCGGCCCGAAATGATCAGATTCGACGGCGCATCTTCGCGCTTCGGCTTTTCGACCAACCCGGTCACTTCGGTCAGGCTGTCCGAAATCTTCGCCCCCGGCGCGATCACGCCATAGCTGGAAACTTCCTCCTCCGGCACTTCGAGCACGCTGATCAGGTTGCCGCCGACTTCGTTATAAGCCTCGACCATCTGCTTCATGCAGCCAGGTTCACCGATCATCAGTTCGTCGGGCAGAAAAATCGCGAAAGGCTCGTCACCGACAATGGCGCGCGCACACCAGATCGCATGGCCAAGGCCCATCGGCACCTGCTGGCGCACGGTAACAAGGTTGCCTGGCTGAATGCGCGTCGCATCGAGAATCGACAGGTCCTTGCCCCGCGCGGTCATCGTCGCTTCGAGTTCATAGGCCGTATCGAAATGTTCGACGATCGAGGTCTTGCCGCGGCCGGTCACGAAAATGAGCTGTTCGATGCCCGCTTCTCGCGCTTCGTCAACCGCATACTGGATCAACGGGCGATCGATGATCGGCAGCATTTCCTTGGGGATAGCTTTGGTGGCGGGAAGGAAACGCGTGCCGAGCCCCGCAACGGGGAAGACGGCTTTGCGGATGGGCTTGCGGGTGGTTGTGTTCGTCATGCGTCGCCATTTCCACGATTTATGTTGCAGTGCGGTTATGCAGCGCAGATTCGCTGGTGCAAGCGAACTTTTCGCGAACCTGTGCGGAATTTCGCCGCACTCTTGCCTGCCCCAACAAACACGGTAAACCGCCGCGATGGACAAGATCATCATTCGCGGCGGCAAGCGCCTTTCCGGCACCGTTCCGGTCTCCGGTGCCAAGAACGCCGCGCTCACGCTGCTGCCCTGCGCCCTGCTCACCGACGAGCCGGTGACGCTGCGCAACCTGCCACGGCTGGCCGATATCGACGGGTTCCAGCACCTGCTGAACCAGTTCGGTATTTCCACCTCGATCGCCGGCGCACGCCCCGAAGATTTCGGCCGGGTGATGACCCTGCAGGCCACGCGGCTTACTTCCACGGTCGCGCCCTATGACCTAGTGCGAAAGATGCGCGCCTCGATCCTCGTCCTCGGCCCGCTGCTGGCCCGCGCCGGCGAAGCCACGGTGTCGCTGCCCGGCGGCTGCGCCATCGGCAACCGCCCGATCGACTTGCACCTGAAAGCGCTGGAAGCCATTGGCGCCCACATCGAAATGGCGGCCGGCTATGTGCGCGCCATCGCCCCCGATGGTGGCCTGCCGGGCGGGCGCTACAGCTTCCCGGTCGTTTCCGTGGGCGCAACCGAAAACGCGCTGATGGCCGCCGTGCTGGCACGCGGCAAAAGCACGCTGCACAATGCTGCACGCGAACCGGAAATCGTCGACTTGTGTAACATGCTCGTCGCCATGGGCGCGCAGATCGAAGGCATCGGCACCTCGGACATTACCATCCACGGTGTCGATCGACTGCACGGTGCCACCTACATGGTTATGCCCGATCGCATCGAGGCGGGCAGCTATGCCTGCGCCGCCGCGATCACTGGTGGCGAAGTGACGCTGGCCGGAGCCCGCATGGAAGACATGGAAGCGACCGTGCAGGCCCTGCGCGACGCCGGCGTCCACGTCGAACCTGCGAAAAATGGCATCCACGTCGCCGCCGATGGGCCGTTGCGGCCGGTCACGCTTTCTACGGCACCTTACCCCGGCTTTGCCACCGACATGCAGGCGCAGCTGATGGCCATGCTATGCCTGGCCAAGGGTTCCAGCGTACTGACGGAAACGATCTTCGAAAACCGCTACATGCACGTGCCCGAACTGAACCGCATGGGCGCGCACATCGAGACGAAAGGCCGCACCGCCGTCGTCCACGGCGTGCAAAAGCTGACCGGCGCGGAGGTGATGGCCACCGATTTGCGCGCTTCGATGAGCCTCGTCATCGCCGGCCTTGCTGCCGAAGGCGAAACGCAGGTCCACCGGCTCTATCACCTCGATCGGGGGTACGAGCGGCTGGAAGAAAAGTTCGCGCTGCTGGGCGCGGATGTCGAGCGCGTGGGCGGGGATTGATTGCAACGCCGCCACCACCGTTTGCCGAATTCGCGCGCACATGCGCGCGGATCGGGTGCTTCAGCTTCGGCGGCCCAGCAGGCCAGATCGCGCTGATGCAGCGCGAGATCGTCGACGAGCGCGGCTGGATCGATCAGGGCGCATTCCTGCGCGCTTTGAACCTGTGCCACCTGCTGCCCGGCCCCGAAGCCCAGCAACTGGCGACATGGATCGGCTGGCGCCTGCACGGCACGCGCGGCGGCCTCGCGGCCGGCCTGCTGTTCGTGATCCCCGGCGCGCTGGTGATGCTGGCACTGTCGCTGCTTTATGTGATGGCGGCCGGCCTTACCTGGTTCGCAGCGATCTTTCTCGGGATCAAGGCGGCTGTGCTGGCGGTGGTCGCACAGGCCTTGGTCCGCGTTGCCCGCCGTGCCTTGGGAACGCCGTTCAAGGTCGGCGTGGCCATCATCGCGGCTCTGGCCCTCACGCTGGCCAGGGCGCCGTTTCCATTGGTCATTCTTGCGGCCGGGTTGTGCGGCGCGGTCGTGGCGAAGTGGCGACCCGAATGGCTGGGCCACCACCATGCTGCGCCCGCCGCGCCGGATCGGCCTCCTGCCCAAGCTCTGGTTCGCACGACCATCGCCACGGTCGCGGTATGGCTGGCGATCTGGGCCTTGCCGATGGCGTTCGTCTTTCTCGTCCTCGGCCCGGACCACGTGTTGTGGCATATCGGCCTGTTCTTTTCGCGCCTCGCCGTGGTCACGTTCGGCGGCGCCTATGCGGTGCTCGCGTATATGGCGCAGCAGGCGGTCGGCACGTTCGGCTGGCTTTCGCCGGGCGAGATGGCCGATGGGCTTGGCTTGGCGGAAAGCACGCCGGGGCCGCTCATCATGGTGACGCAGTTCGTCGGCTTCATTGCCGGCTGGCGGCATCCGGACCCGCTGACACCGCTCATGGCGGGCCTTGCCGGAGCAGGCCTGACGACGTGGGTCACCTTCGCGCCGTGCTTCCTGTGGATCTTTGCCTGTGCCCCGTGGATGGGGCGGCTGGAACATGCCGAGCGGCTGCAGGGCGCGCTTTCGGCCATCACCGCTGCGGTCGTCGGCGTAATCGCCAACCTCGCGCTGTGGTTCGCGCTGCACGTGATGTTCCGCACTGTATCGCCCGCTGGATGGCCGGATATCGCCAGCATCGACTGGAAAGCGCTGGCAATCGCCGGGATTGCTGCGGTCCTGCTGTTCAGGCTGAAGCGCAATGTGATCGAGGTGCTGTGCGTTTCGGCGCTGGCCGCGCTGGCGCTTTCAGCCCTCTAACGCGCGTGCTGCCAGCCACAGGCGGATTGCGCCTGCAAGGCCCGGCGGCGTTTGCGCCCGGATACGCTCGGCGTCGATCCGGGCGACCAGGGCGTTGATGGGCAGTCCCTCAAGGTCCGCAGCATTGCGCAGCAAGTGCCAGAACAACGGCTCAAGGCTGATCGAGGTTTTGTGCCCGGCAATCTCGACCGAACGCTTC